>CAYSCF010000054.1:0-29008 GCA_964429305.1 uncultured Sandaracinaceae bacterium
GTCGATGTTGTCGACCTGCTGAAAATAAATGAACTAAGAGATCTCAAGACCATCGAGCCAGACCTGCCAGCCGAGGCCCCAGGCGCCGAGCGTCGGCGACTCCCAGTCGTCCTCGACGAAGCGCAGGTCGTGGCGCTTGGGATCGGTGCCGAGCGCGCGCAGCGAGTCGAGATAGAGCTCCTGGATCTCGAGCGGGGAGGGCTTGAGGATCACCTGGAACTGGTGGAACTGCTGCAGGCGGTTCGGGTTGTCGCCGTAGCGGCCGTCGGTCGGGCGACGCGAGGGCTCGACGTACGCGACGTTCCACGGCTCGGGCCCGATGGCGCGCAGGAACGTCGACGGGTTGAACGTGCCGGCGCCGACCTCGGAGTTGTAGGGCTGCACGATCAAACAGCCGCGCTCGGCCCAGAACGACGTGAGACGGAGGATGAGGTCTTGGAACGTCGGAGCCGCGGTCATTCGTCCTCGTCGTCTTCGTCGTCTTCGTCGTCTTCGTCGTCGTCTTCGTCGTCTTCGTCGTCTTCGTCTTCGTCGTCTTGGCCGGAGACTTTGCCGTCGTCGTCCGGGATCTTCTCGTCGTCGTCCGAGACTTTTCCGCCTTCCGCAGCGGTCTGTTCGCTGCCGTCCGGCGCTTGGCCGAGCGGCAGCGCGCCTTGCTCGGCGTCGTCGGCGGTGCGGGCGCTCTGCTCGGCGGCCTCGATCTCTTCGTCCGTGTAGTGGTGTGCGTCGCCCTCGATGTCGCCGATCGTGTCGATGCTCTCGCCCATGCGGCGCGCGAAGAGCTCGCGGCTCTCGTCGCTCAGCTCCGCGTGCTCGCGCAGCGTCGGCAGCTCCGCGAGACTCGGCAGGCCGAAGAACTCGAGGAAGTGAGGCGTGGTCCCGTAGAGCAGCGGGCGGCCGGGCTCGTCCTTGCGGCCCAGGATCTTCAGCAGCGACTTCTCGACCAGGACCTTGATCGCCGAGCCGGAGTCGACGCCGCGGATCTCGTCGACCTCGGGGCGCGTGATGGGCTGCCGATACGCGGCGATCGAGAGCGTCTCGATCTGCGCGCGCGTCAGACGCACGGGCTTCTTCGCCACCAAGTCGCGCACGAACGGCGCGCTCGAAGCGGTGGAGCGGAACTGGTAGCCGCCCGCGACCTCGACCAGCTCGATGCCGCGCCCGAGGTAGTGCTCGACGAGCGAGTGGATGATGCGCGCCGCTTCCTTCGTCGACGTGCGCGCCAGGCGCGCCACGCGCTGCGCGGTGAGCGGCTTGTCCGAGACGAAGAGCAGGCTCTCGATCACGGTCTCGAGATGCTTGTCCGAGACGAGCAACGGCGGCGCCTTCTCGAGGCCCGGACGCTCGTCGTCGTCGAGAGGCAAGTCCTCGGGGTCGGCCTCGCCCTCGAGCTCCGCGGCCGCGATCGCAGCATTCTCGCTCTCGCTCGTGCTCTCGCTCTCGCGCGCGACCTCGACCTCGTGCTCGATCTCCCCGACCTCACGCTCGTTCTCGAGCGCGACTTGCCGCTCGATCTCGCGCTGCACCTCGAGCTCGACGTCGGCCGGGCTCTCGCCCTCGACCGGCTCCGCGGCGACTGGCTCGGCCACGAGGGCGCTCTCGGCGATCACGTCGGTGCTCGTGACCTCCTTGGCCTCGTCCTTCTTCTTGTTGCGTCGGCGGCCAGTCATTCGTCGTCGCTCGCGTTGGGATCTGCCGCCGCGGGGGCGCCACTCTGTGCGACGTCCTCTTCCGAATCAAGCGCGGCTCGCTCTTCCTTCGCGTCGTCTTCGGGCGCGGCCACGGCGTCGTCGTGCTCGAGCGGCTCTCGCGCGACTCGCGCCATCGCCTCTTCGAGCTCCGCGTCCGCGCGCACGTCCTCGTCGTCGAGCGGCTCGTCCTCTGCGTCGAGCGCCGGTCCGAGCGGATCCTCGCCCGCGCGCGCGACCGCCTCGTCGAGCTTCGCCTCCGCGTCCTCGCCACCACCGTCCGCCGTCGTCGGCGCCGCGAGCGCTTCTTCCGTCGCGTCCTCCGTGATGACCGTGTACTCGAGGTGAATCGGCGCGATGGGCTCCGACTGGTAGATGCGCGCGAGCCGCCGCTTGGCCATCTCGAGGATGGCGAGGAACGTGACGACGAGGTCGTACGTCGTCGCGGCATCTTCGAAGAGCTCCTCGAACGAGCAGCGCCGCTTGAGCGCGAGCTTGTCCACGAGCTGTCGCATGCGGTCGTGGATGCCGATGCCTTCGTGCGTGACGGCGAACGAGCTCGTCTTGTGGTTGCGCTCGAGCACCGCCTTGAACGCGTCGAGCAGCTTGAACAGACCGAAGCCCGCGAGCGGCGCCTCGCCGAGCGCTTCCGGCGCCTCCATCCCGCGCAGGAACACGTCGCGGCCCGTCATGCCGCGGCCCGCGAGATCCTCCGCGGCCTGCTTGTACTTCTGGTACTCGAGCAAGCGACGGATCAGCTCCGCACGCGGATCGATCTCTTCTTCCGCCTCGGCGTCGTCCACCGCCGTCGGGTCCGGCGGCAGCAGCATCTTGCTCTTGATGTACGCGAGCGTCGCCGCCATCACGAGGTACTCGGCGGCGATGTCGAGATTCATCTCGTGCATCAGCCCGAGGTACTCGAGGTAGCGCTCCGTCACGAACGCGACGGGCAGGTCGAGGATCTCGAGGTCGTGCTTCTGCACGAGATGCAGGAGCAGGTCGAGCGGCCCTTCGAACGCAGGCAGGTGGAGCTGAAAGCTCGGATCCAGGGGCTCGGGCGCGTTCGTCATGAACCGGCGGGGGACCCGCTGTACCGCCCACGCGCGGGAGCGTCAACGGCTAGAAGGCCGATGGCGGAGATCAGGTTCCGGTGTCGACGCCCACGTCGACGTTCGCATCGGTGGCCGCATCGACGCCGGCGTCGGTGTCCGCGTCCGGCAGGTTCGCGTCGACGTCGGCATCCGAGCCGCCGTCGGGCACGCCCGTGTCGCTCGGCGGCGCGTCGAAGTCGGCGGTGCACGCGACCACGAAGACTCCTTCCGTCCCGCAATGCGCCGTCCCACCGAAGGGCGGGTGGACGCAGACCTGCGGCGCGGGGCACTGCACGCCGCACCCACCGCAGTTGTAGTCGTCGACCTGGATGCACGCGCTGCCGCAGCACTCTTCGCCGCAACCAGCCAGGCCGCCGGCCATGCAGCGCACGCCGGGCGCACCGCAGCCGCACATGCCACCCGTGCACGACTCGCCCACGTGACACGCGGTGCCGATGGCGCCGCAGTTCATCGGGTCGGTCATGATGTCGATGCAGCCCGAGGTGCTGTTGCAGGTCTGCCCGGTGGGGCAGCGCATCCCCGCGGGGCCGCACGTGCATGCGCCCGCCATGCAGATCTCGCCCGACGCACACGCGACCACTGGCGTTCCGCAGTGCATCGGATCGGTCGCCATGTTGATGCACGAGAACCCCGACGTGGAGCCGGTGTTCGCGAGGCACATGAAGCCAGTCGAGGTGTCACACGCCGGCGAGTCGCCGCAGTAGCAGTGCGGTGTTCCGGTCGTCGTTCCGTGCGCGAGACCGCAGCGGCTCGTGCCGATCGGGTCGCATGCCATCCCACAGGTCTGGCAGTTCATGAAGCTCGGATCGCTGCGCGCGTCCCCCGTCGCGACGCCGACCGACGAGACGCACGTGGTGCCGCAGCACCGGTAGCCCGACGCGCACTGCGGGCTGCAGTTGCCCGACTGCGCCGCATCGTGGCCGCCATCGTGCGGCAAGCCCGCGTCGACGGCCGCGATGCAGTGACCGAGCGCGCACATCTCGTTGCTCGCGCACGCGACGCCGCAGCCGCCGCAGTTGTTGCGATCGACGAGCGTCGTGGCGCAGTGGCTGTTGCAGCACGTCGTCCCGGTGCCGCACGAGGGCGAGCACGAAGTGTCTCCGGGATCCGAAGGACATCCCGACACGAAGGCCATCATCACCAGCGCAGCGAATCCCCAAGCGCGCATCGCACACCCCACTCGAAGAGAGAAACGATCAGAGGCTCGCGAGCACCGCGTCGACGTGTCCGGCGACCTTCACCTTCGGGAACACGCGCTTCACGCGTCCGTCGGGGCCGACCACGACGGTGGTCCGCACGATGCCCATCGACTTGTTGCCGTACATGTTCTTCTCGCCCCACGCGCCCCAGCGGCCGATGACCTTCGCATCGGGATCGGAGAGCAGCGTGAAGTCGAGGTCGTACTTGCCCTTGAACTTGCAGTGCGACGCGATGGAGTCGCGGCTGACGCCGAAGACGACGGCATTCTTCTTCGCGAGCTCTTTCTTCGCGGCGCGGAACCCCTGCGCCTCGATCGTGCAGCCCGGCGTGTCGTCCTTCGGATAGAAGTAGACGATCACGTTCTTGCCCGCGTGATCCGCGAGCGAGTGCTTGCTGCCGTCGTCGCCCTCGAGCGAGAAGTCCGGCGCGATGTCGCCCTCCGAGAGAGAGCCGACCTTCGGCGTCGGCAGCTCTTTCTTGGCGGCGACGGGCTTGGCCTTCGGCGCAGCGGGGACCTTCTTGCTCGCGGGCTTCTTCGTCGGCATCGAGAGCAGGACCGTGCCTTCGTGCGCGCGCCCGCGTCCGTGAGCGGCCTCACCTGACACGGGAAGCTCCGCGTGAGTTTTCATTTGCCGGCGAGGGAAGGCCGTGTAGCGTGCGCCCCTTCGTTGGGAGCAGAAGCGAGGCCGGCGGCCGAGCGCAGTAACTCGTTGGAGGATCAGATGAAGAACGTAGCATTCGCGATTGTGGCTCTCGGCTTGGTGGCCTGCGGCAGCAGCAACAACTCGCACCCGGACACCGGCGCGATCACACTGCCGGACACGGGGCCGGCGACGGGCCACGACAGCGGCCCCGCGGTGGGTCACGACACCGGCCCGGCGACGACGGGCTGCAGTTTGACGGTGGCCACCGGGAACTTCGGCTCGCTGTCGGCCGGCTGCTTCCCGCGTTGTTCGGCGGCGACGGCGCAGATGGCCTTCGGAACCGGCGCGACGCAGTGCGGATCCATGACCGGCGACGCTGCCGCGATGTGCCAGCAAACGGCGATCGATTCGGACACGTCCGCGACGACGACGCTGACGATCGGTACGAACACCGAGCAGCTCGATTGCGGCGGCTGCGTGCAGTTCCAGCTCCTGCATTGCGCGTCGGCCAATGGCTGCGCGACGCAGGTCGACGCGTTCCTTACATGCAGCTCGATGGCGTTTCCTGACGGCGGCGTCCCGGCGTGCACCACGGAGATCGACAACCTCAACACCTGCATCAACGCGCAGGCCGGTGTCGGCACCTGTGAGAACGACATGACCCAGGGCATCGTCGCCTGCTTCGGCTGATAGTTTGTCGATGCGAAGAGAGGGCGACGCGAGTCGCCCTCTTTTTTTGTGCAACGCTCGACGTCACCGCGCGATAAACCCGCATGAAGCCGGCCCAGACATTCCTTGCGTTCCTGGTTCTGCTCGGCGGCTGTCCGGGGGCGCCACCCGAAGGCGTTTACGCGTGCACTGACGCGACCATCGCGACCGCCTGCCCAGCGAACTGGTACTGCCGTTCCGATCTCCGATGCTGGCGCACGCCCGGCGACGCCGGAGTCGGGGACGCTGCGATCTTGGGCGACGGAGGGAGGGCGCTCGATGCGGGCGCCGACTCAGCCAGCGCGGACGCGGGCGTCGACTCGTACGTACCGCCCGACGCGCGCAGCTGCGTCGCCGAGAGTTGCGACGGAACCGACAACGACTGTGACGGCATCGTCGACGAGGGGTTGGCCACGGTTGGCTCTCCGATCGCGCTCGGGGTCGGGACCGCCTGGTCGCCGGTCGCGGTTTCGACGACGAGCGGAGTCGGAGTCCTCTACCGTGACAACGGGGTTGGCGTCGGGCACCGCTGGTGGCTTCCGCTGCTTCCGACGGGCCATGCGGGTGTCGCGACGATGCTCGGAACCCAAGTGACGACGAGCCTCGACGCGGTTGCCGACGGCGACGCGCTCATCGCCGTCGACACCTCGAGCACGTACATCGCGGTCACGCACACGCAACTCGTCGGCTACAACCTCTACTCGTTCGGCGCATCGGATGGCCACTGGATCGCACCGTCCGGCGGCGAGCCGTACGCGTACACGATGTCGGACGCGTCGGGCCGAATCGCGATCACCGCAGCGTCGGCCGGTCACGCGAGCACCTATGCCGTGTACGGAGCCACCGCGCCATTCTCGCTGACGCGCTATCGAATGGCGGTCAGTGACACCACCTCGATCTTGTCGTCCTTTCAGATAGCGACGCTTGCGCAAGTGTCGAACTTCGCTCTCGCGCTCTCCGCCGGAGTCGAGCATGCGGTCGTCTCCTCACCCAGTGGCGTGTCGCTCTACGAAACGCCGTCAAGCGACGCTGCGACATCGTCATCGATGCTCGGGCCGATTGCTGGGCTTCCGACCGACGTGTTTCGAATCGCAGCGGCGACGGCCGAGCAGAACGCGGCGATCGGTGGGACCAATCCTCTCGCCATCGCGATGATCCGACCGTCTCCGAACGGGGCGTTGGTTTCGCTCGTCACCTCGCTGGCTCCCCTCACGGCATCGACCCCGATTCTGCTTCCCGGGAGTGCCGGAGCCGCGTCGACTGGAAGCGCGCTCTCCATCGTTGCAGCGCCGGGCGGAGGCGTCGCGCGCTTCTTCGTGGCCGCGATGGACGATGGAGGATCGAGCAGCACGCTACGCGTTTGGGAGGTCATCTCGCAGCCTCCGTCGGCGCGTCAGATCGTCATCGCCGACGACTGGAGTTTCGCGCGTTCGACGCTCTCGATGGCGGTGAGCGGTACGACCGTGCGCTTGGTCGAGCAAGACAACACGAACGCGCTGGTCTCCCGCGCAATCGGCTGTCGGTGAACGTCCGAGGCCACGGACTGGTCCCACCGAGACGGCGTCGTAGCGAGGAGGGGGGGCTTAGGGCCGCATTTTCTTTTTTCCGCAGCGTCGATCGTCGAACCCGACGTGTGGGCTGGCGCGTCCTAGCTCGACGATGCGATTCCCAACCTTCGTGCTCGCGGCATGCGGCGTCCTCGCGACGATGGAGCCTGCGATGGCACAGCGTCCTCGAACCGTCGTCGTCCACGTCGTCGACGAGGCGGGCGCACCGATCGCGGGCGCCGAGCTGACCGCCTCTACGGAGACGAGCCATCGCGTCGCGGGCGTGACGGACGCGCGCGGCGAGCTGACCGTGTCGGTTCCCTCTGGCGTCGCGGTGCGATTGGCCGCGTCGCATCCCGACTACGGGCTGCAGTACACCGACATGCGCTGGACCGCTTGGTCGCGCTACGACGTGGTCACGACGCCGAGCCTCACGCTGACGCTTCGGCGGGGGATCGTCGTGCGCGGGCGGTTGCTCGATGCGAGCGGGCAGGCGCGGGCGCGCGAGCGCCTCTTGCTGATCTACGCCTACGTGGGCAGTGGGCCGCGTCCGCTCGAGGCCACGACCGACGCGACCGGGGCGTTCACGTTTCCGCGCGCCGTGATCGACGAGCTGGAGATCGTGCCGACGTCGCTCGACGAGTGGCATCCCGAGACCGGGACCGCCGCGGGGCGGCACCTTCGCGTCGTTCCCGCCGCGAGCGCGTGGCTCGCGCAGGCGCGTGCTGATCAGCCGATCACGCTGACCGTCGAGCCCTACGATCTCTTCGCCGTCACGCTCGACGTTCGTGACGCCTCGGGCGCATCCGCGAGGAGCACGACACTCGAGCTCTGGCTCCGCGGCGGACCGAGCGAGTACCTCGGCACGGCACCGCGAACCGACGCGCGCGGGCGCTGCGTCGTGCTGATGGAGAGCGGCGTCCCCTACGAGCTCTGGGCGTTGCGGGAACGAGCCGCGCGCACCGCTCCGTGGACGCAGAGCATCGCTCCGCAATGGCAGGGCTCCGTCGGCGCGCCGACCGACGTGACGCTCACGCTTCCCTGATCGCCAGCGGCGGCGATCCCACCGCGCGCGCCGATTTCTCTCGCTGCTCGTTCCACATCGCGGCGTAGCGTCCGTTCTTCGCGAGCAGCTCCGCGTGCGTGCCGCGCTCGACCACGTCGCCTTGATCGAGGAACAGGATCTCGTCGGCGTCCACCACCGTCGAGAGTCGATGCGCGATCACGAGCGTCGTGCGGTCTTGCGCGATCTCCTCGAGCGATGCCTGGATCTCGCGCTCGGTCGTCGTGTCGAGCGCCGACGTCGCCTCGTCGAGCACGAGGATCGCCGGGTTCTTGAGCATCGTGCGCGCGATCGCGACGCGCTGCTTCTCGCCGCCCGAGAGCTTGAGCCCGCGCTCGCCGACGCGCGTCTCGTAGCCTTGCGGTAGGCGCTCGACGAGCGGCGCCAGCTGCGCCTGACGGGCCGCCTCGGCGATCTCGCTCTGCGGCGCGCCCCAGCGCCCATACGCGATGTTGTAGCCGAGCGTGTCGTTGAAGAGCACCGTGTCCTGCGGAACGATCCCGATCGCGCGCCGAAGGCTCGCCTGCGTGACTTCGCGGATGTCGGTGCCGTCGATCGTGATGCGCCCGCTCGTGACGTCGTAGAAGCGAAACATCAGCCGCGAGAGCGTCGACTTGCCCGCGCCCGACGGGCCGACGATCGCGAGTGTCTTGCCGGCCGGGACCTCGAACGAGAGGCCGTGAAGGATCTCGCGATCGGGATCGTACGAGAAGCGGACGTCCTCGAAGGCGACGGCGCCACCACGCACGACGAGCTCCGTCGCGCCGGGGCGGTCCTCCACCTCGAGCGCCCGGCGTCGGAGGCCGAACATCGCCTCCATGTCGATCACGGCCTGGGTGATCTGGCGATAGACGGTCCCGAGCACGTTCAGCGGCTGGTAGATCTGCGTGAGGATCCCGAGCGCCAGCGAGAACGCGCCGATCGTGAGCGCGCCCGTCTCGATGCGATGCGCCGTCATCGCGAGCACGATGCCGGTGCCGACGGCCATGATCGTTCCCTGGCCGAAGTTGAGCAGTGCGAGCGACGTCTGCGCGGTGACCGACGCGTCGGCGAAGCGGCCCATCGATTCGTCGTAGCGGCGCGACTCGTGCGCTTCGTTGCCGAAGTATTTCACGGTCTCGTAGTTCACGAGGCTGTCGACCGCGCGTGTGTTCGCCTCCTGATCGCTCTTGTTCAGCTCCGTGCGATGGCCCATGCGCCAGCGCGTGATCGTGAACGTGAACGCCACGTACGCGACGACCATCACCAGCGCGACGGCGGCGATCGGTGCGCTCAGCGTGATCACCATCTCGGTGCCGAAGAGCACGATCTGCAAGAGCGTCGGCAGCACGTTGAAGAGGATGATCGAGAGCAGCGTGTCGATGCCCTTGACGCCGCGCTCGATGATTCGCGAGAGCGATCCCATCTTGCGATCGAGATGGAAGCGCAGCGAGAGCGCGTGCAGGTGCTCGAACGTCGAGACCGCGACGTCCTGCATCGCGTGGTACTGGACGCGCCCGAAGATGCCGTCGCGCAGCTGCGCGAAGAGCGCGGTGAGGATGCGCGAGATGGCGTAGCTGCCAATCGTGGTGAGCACGGCTCCCATCGCGACGTCGGTCGGTGTCTCCGCCAGCACGTCGGTCGCGCGCGCGAAGAGCAGCGGCGTCAGCGTCGTGAGCGTGATCGCGACGAGCAGACAGCAGAGCGAGAGCACGACGCGCGCGCGCAGATCCCGTCGACCGACGGGCCACAGATAAGGCAGGAGCGTGCGAAGCGTCGCCAAGTCGAGCGCTCGTACCACCGCGCTCGCCACGGCGCCCGAGCGGATGACCCGATCAGGCGGGCCTTGCAGGCACGCGGCGCAGGCATCACGAAGGGGATGTCGTGTCTCGCATCCTCGTAGCCATGTCCGGCGGCGTCGACTCCTCGGTCGCGGCGGCGTTGCTCCACGAGCAGGGGCACGCGTGCGTCGGTGTCACGCTCCATCTCTGGGACGCCGAGGGCGAGAACAAGGTGGGGCGTTGCTGCGCGCCCGAAGATCGCGAGGACGCACGGCGCACGTGCGATGCGCTCGGGATTCCGCACTACGTGATCGACGAGCGCTCGGCGTTCCGCGAGACCGTGGTCGATCCGTTCGTGCGCGGATACGCCGCCGGCACGACGCCGAGCCCGTGCGTCGCGTGCAACCAGCACGTGAAGCTCGGCCGCCTCGCGCAGCTCGCCGACGCGATGGGCTGCGAGTCGATCGCGACCGGCCACTATGCGCGCATGGACGGAGGCTCGCTTCGCCGCGGCGTCGATGCACGCAAGGACCAGTCGTACTTCCTCTATGGCGTGCCGGACGCGATCCTGAAGCGCCTCGTGTTTCCGCTCGGCGCGATGGACAAGCCGCGCGTACGCGAAGAAGGCAAGCGCCTCGGCGTTCCCAACTGGGACAAGAAGGACTCGCAGGAGCTGTGCTTCGTGCCGGACGGGAACGTCGCAGGCTTCGTCGAGCGGGAAGGGCGTCGCGGTACGCCGGGCGAGATCGTCGACGAGAGCGGCGCTGCGCTCGCCTCGCACGAAGGCGTGCACCACTTCACCGTCGGTCAGCGACGTGGGCTCGGCCTCGGCGGCGGGCCGCCGCGCTACGTGTTGAAGGTGCTGCCCGAGAGCGGTGACGTCGTCGTCGGAGGCGAGAAGGGGCTCTACACGAGCGCGCTCGTGGCAGAGGGCGCGCGCTGGATCGGCGATCGGCCTGCCGTGTTCGACGCCGAGATCCAGATCCGCCATCACCATGCGCCGGCGAAGGCGCGGATCGAGATCGATGCCGAGGGCGGGTTCGTCGCGCGTTTCGCATCGCCGCAGCGCGCGGTGGCGCGAGGGCAGGCGGCCGTCGTGTACGATGGCGACGTGGTGCTCGGCGGCGGCGTGATCCGGGGCGTGCTCGAATGAGCCGCGTTGCCATCGTGCTCGCGATCGCATGCGTCTCGTTCGCGTGCTCGGTCGGCCAGGGCACGGGCTCCGCGCACGGTCACGTCGTGATCCCGGACTGCCGCCTCGACGATCCCGGCTACGAGCTGCGGCCCGACTTCTTCGTCGCGGACTTCGTGGACGATCCGCGCACCACCGCCGGCTACCAGCGACGCATCATGCAGATGCGCATGCAGCGCGGGAGCTACGGCGAGCAGGCGAGCGACGGCATCACCTTGCTCGTGCGCGACGTCGACGAGATCGCGGGGCAGATCGGCTTGCCGATGTCGGTCGCGGTCGACGGTCCGGTGCAGATGACCCTCTATCTCGGTCAGACGTGCCCTTCGGGCCTGCCGCGCGGGACGTTCTTCACCTTGCCTGCGTATCTCGGCGCGACGACCGGCACGATCACGTTCGACGCGATCTACGCCCCCGACATCGCGCCCGACTCGCTCCGCATCGCTGCGCACTTCGAGAACATGCGCTTCGAGGACGCCGACAGCCCATCCACGCGCTTCGCCGAGCTCGACGGCGACCTCACGTTCTTCTATCAGCGCGGTCGTCCGGCGCAGCACTTTCCTTGAGCCGAACGCTCGAAGGAGTCGTGCGGGGCCTCGGCACCGAGGGCGATGGCGCTGTCGTGCTGGCTGACGGCTCCGTGGTGCTCGCGCGTAACGTCCTGCCCGGCGAGCGCGTCCGCATCGAGCGCGTAGGCCGTGGGCACGTCCAGCGAGCGCGTGTCGACGCGATCCTCGAGCCATCGTCCGGTCGCGTGGCGGCGCCGTGTGTGTACGCGGCGCAGTGCGGCGGGTGCCCGCTGATGATCGCGACGCCCGATCTCGCGACCGACATCAAGCGCGAGCGCGTGCGGCGCGCTCTCGGGCTCGACGTGCCGCTGCAGAGCCCGATCCAGCAGCTCGGATACAGACATCGCGCACGGCTGGCGTTCGCCCGAACGGACGCGGGTGTCGAGCTGGGCTATCGCGCCGAAGGCTCTCGCAGCATCGTCGATGTCGCGCACTGCCTCGTGCTCTGTCCGATCCTCGAAGCCGGGCTCGCGATGCTGCGAGAGCGCGCGCTGCCGCTCGTCGCGGGCACGGGCGAGATCCGTGTCGCGGTGTCGCGCGAGCGTCCGACGGTGTGCATCGAGTCGCGCGACGCGCAGCCACCCACGCTCTACACGCTGCTCGACGGGCTCGTGCGCGAAGGCGTGATCGCAGGGGCCACGCTGCTCGCGGGCGGAGCGAGTGCGCCAGCGGCGTTCGGCGATCGGTGGTCCGAGACGCGCGACTTCGAAGGGCGCACGCTCCGCGCGCCGCTCGGCGGATTCGCGCAAGCGCACGCGGAGCACAACCGCGCGCTCTCCGCGTTCGCGATCGATGCGGCGGCGCCCGACGGCGCGAGGGTGCTGGAGCTCTTCGCCGGCCACGGCAACTTCACGCTCGCGCTCGCGACGCGCGCCGAGACCACGACGGCCGTCGAGCTCGATGCCGAGGCGACGCGCTGCCTCGCGCACAACCTCGAGACGAACGGAGCGAAGGCCAAGGTGATCACGGATGACGCCGCGCGTGCGTGCGCAGCGATCAAGCGTGGAACGATCGACGTCGTGCTCCTCGATCCGCCGCGCGAGGGCGCACGCGACGCGATGGCCCCGCTCGTCGCGCTCGGCCCGAGCCGGATCACCTACGTGAGCTGCAGCCCCGAGTCGCTCGCGCGCGACGCAACGATGCTGGTGGCCGGTGGGTACACGATGACGCGCGCACGCGCATTCGACATGTTCCCGCAGACGTCCCACGTCGAGGTCGTCGCCCTCTTCGAGCGGGCCGGCATCGGGGCCCGACCGTCCGGGGCGGTTGCTCCAGGGGGCCCGCGGCGGTAGAGGCCGGCCGTGCGCTGCCCCTTCTGTGCCACGCTCGACAACCGCGTGATCGACTCGCGTCTCTCGTCCGCCGGCGAGGTCACACGGCGTCGGCGCGAGTGCGATGGGTGCAACCGCCGATACACCACGTACGAGCGGGTCGAGCAGGTCTTGCCCTTCGTCGTGAAGAAGGACGGTCGCCGCGAGCCTTTCGATCGGGCCAAGCTCCTCGCGGGCCTGCAGCGCGCCTGCCAGAAGCGGCCGGTATCGAGCGAAGCGCTCGAGCGGCTCGTCGACGTGATCGAGCGCAAGCTCGTGGAGTCCGGCGACAAAGAGACGACCTCGCGGGCGATCGGCGAGAAGGTGCTCGTCGCGCTGCGCGACATCGACCGCGTCGCGTACGTGCGATTCGCGAGCGTCTACCGCTCGTTCGACGACGTCGAGCAGTTCATGGCCGAGCTGCGCGACCTCCGTACCGCACCGCAGCCAGAGTGATGCCGGGCGCGTCTGCGGAGCTCGATACGCGGCTGATGCTGCTCGCGCTCGCCGAGGCGGACCGGGGCCACACCGCGCCGAACCCGCACGTCGGTGCGCTGATCGCGCGCGGCGACGAGATCGTCGGCCTGGGGCATCACGCGCGAGCCGGGCAGGCCCACGCCGAGGTCGTGGCGTTGCAAGCGGCCCGATCCCGCGCGCGAGGCGCGACGCTCTACTGCACGCTCGAGCCCTGCAACCACCATGGACGGACGCCACCGTGCACCGAAGCGATTCTCGCGGCCGGGATCACGCGTGTCGTGATCGCGGCGCGCGATCCGAAGTCGCACGGCGCAGAGCGCGGGGTCGAGCGGCTTCGCGCTGCCGGAGTCGTCGTCGACGAGGGAGTCTGCGCGGAGCAAGGCACCGAACGTATCGCGGACTTCGCGACGCTCTCCGCGCTCGGCCGCCCGCTCACCGTGCTGAAGGCCGCGGCGACGCTGGACGGGCGTATCGCGACGCGAACGGGCGACTCCAAGTGGATCACGGGTGAAGCCGCGCGATCCGAGGGCCACGCGCTGCGTGACGCGAGCGACGCCGTGATGGTCGGCGTGGGCACCGTGCTCACGGATGATCCTCGCCTCGACGTGCGGCTGATCTCGGGGCGTGATCCCATCCGCATCGTGCTCGACACGCATCTGCGGACGCCTCGGGGCTCGCACGTGATCACCCACGAGTCCGCGCGGCCCACGTGGATCTTCCACGGAGCGGATGCGACGGGAGGCGATGCGCTCCGGCGCGAAGGTGTCGAGCTCATCCCGACCCCCCTCGCGGTGCACTCTCTCGATCTCGCGTGGGTACTGGCCGAGCTCGGCCGACGCGAGCTGCTGCGTGTGCTCGTCGAAGGCGGCGCGAAGGTCCACGGCGCGCTCATCTCGGCGGGCTTGGCCGATCGCGCGGTCTTCTTCGTCGCGCCTCTGGTCCTCGCCGATCCGCAGGCGCGGTCTCTCGCCGAGCGCGCGGATCCCCCCGACACTGTCGCCGCCGCGACGAAGTTGGAGCGGCTCGCCGTCCGCACGATCGGAAACGACGTTCGGATCGACGGACGCTTCGTGGGCGCCAGGTTCTAGACTCTTCGGGCACGACCATGTTCACAGGCCTCGTCCAGACCGTCGGATCGGTCGCGCGCATCGAGCGCCGCGGCGTGGATGCCACGTTGCGCATCGCGTGCTCGTTCGAAGGCTACGAGCACGGCGAGTCGATCGCGGTCGATGGCTGCTGTCTCAGTGTCGTCGCCAGCGGCCCGGGTTGGTTCGAAGCGCAGGCATCGGTCGAGACGCTGCGCCTCACGGTGCTCGGCGATCGCGTCAGCGGCGATGCGGTGCATCTCGAGCGCGCGATGCGCCCGCACGAGCGCATGGGCGGTCACATCGTGACCGGGCACGTCGACGGAGTCGGTCGCGTCGTCTCGCACGAGCGTCTAGGCGATGCCCTCGAGGTCGCCTTCGAAGTGCCAGAGGCGCTCGCGCCATTCCTCGCGCCCAAGGGCTCGATCTGTGTCGATGGCGTGAGCCTCACGATCAATCGCGCGACGGGCGTTCGCTTCGACGTGGTGCTCGTGCCCGTGACGCAGAGCGAGACCCGCCTCTCGGCTCGTGGTCCCGGATCACGCGTGAACCTCGAGGTCGACGTGCTCGCGAAGTACGTCGCGCGCTTGCTCGGTCGCCCGGGCGTCGACGGCGTCGCACCCGGCGAGACGGGCGTGACGATGGATACCCTGCGGAAAGCTGGCTACGTGTGACGGAGAAGACGATGCGAACGAGCGCGACCGAACGAGTCCACCGAGCCCTCGAAGACATCCGTGCAGGTCGCATGGTCATCCTGGTCGACGACGAGGACCGCGAGAACGAGGGCGATCTCGTGCTCGCCGCCGAGAAGTGCACGCCCGAGGCGATCAACTTCATGGCCAAGCATGCGCGCGGCCTCATCTGTCTGACGCTCACCGAGGACACGGTGAAGCGGCTCGATCTGCCGATGATGACGAGCGACAATCAGTCCGCGCGCACGACGGCGTTCACCGTGTCGATCGAGGCGCGCACCGGCGTGACCACGGGGATCAGCGCCGCCGATCGTGCGCGCACCGTCCAGGTCGCCGTCGATCCGAACAGTCAGCCCGGCGATTTGGTCACGCCGGGCCACATCTTCCCGCTTCGTGCGCGTCCGGGCGGCGTGCTGCAGCGCACCGGGCACACGGAAGGGTCCGTGGATCTCGCGCGGCTCGCAGGCCTCGAGCCCGCGGGCGTGATCTGCGAGATCATGAACGACGACGGAACGATGGCGCGCGTTCCCGACCTCACGCTCTTCGCCGAGAAGCACGGCCTTCGCATCCTGACGATCGCGGATCTCATCCAGTACCGGCTCGAGCACGAGCCGATGATGGAAGAGCGCATCGCTGGCGACGTGACGTTGCCGAGCGGCCGCGTGTGGCGCGCGCAGGTGTTCTCGCCCGCGCACGACGGTCGCGAGTTCCTCGCGCTGACCCTCGGCACGATCGACGAGTCGCCGATGCTCGTGCGCATGCACACCGGGAGCGTGCTCGGCGACGTGTTCGGGATCGGATCGCCCGGCCGCGTGGGGCTGCGCGAGGCGATCGCGCGCATCGAGAGCGAAGGGCGCGGCGTGATCGTGTTCATCACGGGCCAGATCGATCTCGTCGGCGATCTCGGCGCGCGCATCGGTCGACCGCCTGCGCCGCGGGTGCTCGAGACCGGTGAAGTGCTCCGCGAGTACGGCCTCGGTGCCCAGGTTCTGCGCACGCTCGGCGTGCGACGCATTCGCCTGATCACCCATCGCCCGCGCAAGATCGCGGGCGTCGACGGCTATGGTCTCGAGGTGATCGAGCAGGTCGTGCTCGACGCCAGCGCGGTCGTCGACGAGACTGCCCTGCGCCATTGACCTTCAGGGCGGGCCCTGGTTCAGCACGAGCCAGTACAAGCCGAGCTGACGGATCGCATCCATGAACTGCACGAAGTCGACCGGCTTGCGCACGTAGCTGTTCGCGCCGAGGGCGTATCCCTTCGCACGATCCTCGTCCTCGACCGACGAGGTCAGGAGCACGACCGGCAGCAGTCGCGTGCGCTCGTCGGCGCGGATGGCGCGCAGCACGTCGTGGCCGTCGAGCTTCGGCAGCTTGAGATCGAGCAGGATCAGCTCCGGCAACGGCGCGTCTGCACGCGACGCATGGGCGCCGCGCGCGAAGAGATAGTCGAGCGCATCGGCGCCGTCGCGCGCGATGTCGATCGGATTGGCGACGTGGTTCTTGCGCAGCGCGCGGAGCGTGAGCTCCTCGTCCATCTTGTTGTCCTCGACCAGGAGAACCGTCCCGTGCTGCGTCATGTCGTCCTCGGCATGGCATCCGTCGAAGGGAGCGTGAAGTAGAAGGTGGCGCCTCGATCGACCGCGCCCTCGGCCCAGATACGACCGCCGTGTTTGTGCACGATGCGCTGCACGGTCGCGAGCCCGATGCCGGTGCCCTCGAACTCGGTGGTCGAATGGAGCCGCTGGAACACCCCGAAGAGCTTGTCCACGTACGCCATGTCGAACCCGGCTCCATCGTCACGCACGAAGAACGTCGCGACGTCGGCGTCTCCGACCACGCCGATCTCGATGTGCCCGGGGGCGCGGTCGCGCGTGAACTTCCACGCGTTACCGACCAGGTTCTCGAGAAGGACCTTCACGAGCGGCGGATCGCCGATCCCTTCGAGGTTCGGCGCGATCGTGACCACGACGTTCCGATCCGGCTCCATGGTGCGCAGCTGCTCGATGACGCGCGCCGCCTTCGCACCGACGTCCAGCCGCTCGCGTCGCAGCTCGGCGCGAGTGACGCGCGAGAGGCGCAGCATGTCGTCGATCAGGTTGCCCATGAGCTGCGCCGCACGTCGGACGTGATCGACGTGGCGGCGCGCCTTGTCGTCGAGCGCCGGACCGTAGTCCTCCACGAGTGCCTGGCTGAACCCGTCGATTGCGCGCAGGGGCGCGCGCAGGTCGTGGGCGACCGAGTGGCTGAACGATGCGAGCTCACGGTTGCTGGACTCGAGCTCGTCCTTGGCGCGTACGAGGTCGCGCTGTGCACGCTTCAGCTCCGTCACGTCGCGCACGACCGATGCCATGCCGACGATCTCGCCGCTCTCGCCGCGCATCGGGGACACGCTCGCCCAGATGTCGACGAGCCGTCCGTCGCGCGTCTTGCGCGTGGTCTCGACGAGCCGCGTCTCTCCAGCGATCACGCGAGTGAGCACGTCTGGCGCGGAGTCACCCACCGCCGGCGGGGGCATCATCCGCTCGATCGTCTGTCCCATCATCTCGGCGGCGGTCCAGCCGAACAGCTTCTCGGCGCCGCGATTCCAGTGCGTGACCACCCCCTCGAGCGTCCGCCCGATCATCGCATCGGCCGAGTCGTTGACGATCGACGCCGTCGAGTGACGCTGCTGAGTGATGTCCAGCGACAGGATGCAGACGCCCTCCGGAACCGGAAGGAAGCGGAGCGCGTAGACGATGCGCGCGCCGTCGGGGAAGTCGAAGACGTTCTCCATCTCTCGCGGCGCACGCGACTCCATGCAGGCGCGCAGATTCTCGAACATCGGCGTCCGATCGATGCCTGGGTAGCAATCGACCATCGCGCGCCCGATCAAAGCGTCGCGAGTCGCGCGCGACTGCGCGACAGCGACGTCGTTCAGGTACACGTACGCGAACGATCGGTCGATGATCTGACAGCCCTCGATGAGCCCATCGAGGATCGATCGATCCGCACCCATGGTCGCAGCATAGGCGCACGCGTTTTTTGACGTAGTGAAGGTATTAGACCTACATCCATCTACATTAGGTCCTTCTGTAGGAGGCCGCGATGGATGGATCGATGCGAGATCTCAACCTGATTCGAGAAGAGGGCGACGCCGAGAGCGGCGCGCGCAGGCTCGCGCTGCTCGGCTTGGCCGCGGGCTCCACGATGGTGCTCGTGCTTGCGCTGGTGCTCGAGGTGGGCTCGAGCGCGCCCGCGTCCGCCGAGGCCGACGATCCGCTGGCGGCGCTGGCGCGCGTCGAGCCGAGCGCGGTCCCGGACGGCCCACCCGAGGCGGCGACGCCCGCCCAAGACGTCGATCCGCTCACGCTCACGTTCCCCGGGCGGCTCACCGCAGAGGGCGAGCGGCCCGAGGTCGCGGCGGCGCTGGCGGCGGCGGGCGCCGAGCTTGCGCATCCGGATCCGCTTCCGGGCGCGGCCGCGGCCGACCTCGCGCTGCGCATCCCGGCGGTGCTGCCGGCGTCCGTGGCGGCGACGACCGATGCAGCGACGCTCGCGCGCGTCGCGGTGGCCGACCCGATGGTTCGCGACGCGATCCCCCAGGCGCGCGTCGGCGACGCTGCGCCCGAAGGTCACGACGGCGAGTTCACCGTGCAGGTCATCTCGTACGACAGCCCCGAGGGCGCGCACGCGTTCGCCGCGGGTCTGCGTGCGCGTGGTCATCGCGCGTACGTGATGCAGGCCGACGTTCCCGGCCGCGGCACGGTCTACCGCGTGCGCATCGGCCCGTTCGAGAACATGGCGAGCGCGACGTCGTACCGCCACGAGTTCGAGCAGACCGAGCACATGAACACGATCGTGATCCACCGTCGAACCTGAGCTTTCGTCTATCATCGAGAGGTGATGGACGAAGCCACGCTGCACACGCTCCTGAAGAAGGGGCAGCAGTACCAAGCGAGCGATATCTTGCTGAAGGTCGGGCAACCCCCGGCCTTTCGCGTTTCCGGCGATCTGCACTACCTGAACGGCGACAAGCTCACGCCGCAGCACACGCGAGATCTCGCCGAAGCGATCATCAAGAAGTCGCGCTACACGGGATCGCTCGACGACCTGCAGCAGTTCGACACCTCGTACGGGGTGCCCGGTGTCGGTCGCTATCGCGTGAACGTCTACCGGCAGCGCGGGACGCTCGCCATCGCGCTTCGCTCGATCCCGCTGACGATCCCGCTGCTGAGCGACCTCGGCGTGCCACCGGTCGTCGAGACACTCGCGAATCTCGAGCGCGGGATGGTGTTGGTGGTCGGTGCGGCCGGCAACGGCAAGTCGAGCACGCTCGCGGGGCTCATCGGGCTCATCAACGAGCAGAAGCGCGTCCACATCGTCACGATCGAAGATCCGATCGAGTTCATCCACTCCGACAATCTCGCTTCGGTCTCGCAGCGCGAGGTCGGGCAAGACACCGCAGACTTCGGCATCGCGCTACGGGCGGCGCTTCGTCAGGATCCGGACGTCATCTTGGTCGGTGAGATCCGCGACGAAGAGACGATGGACATCGGCCTGAAGGCCGCCGAGACGGGCCACCTCGTGCTCTCGACGCTGCACACGCCGGACGTGAGCCGGACCGTGGGGCGCATCCTCGCGCTCTCGGAGAAGCACGACGTGCAGGAGACGCGCGAGCGTCTCGCGGACAACCTCAAGGCGATCATCGCGCAGCGTCTGATCCCCATGGCGGAGGGACGCGGGCTCGTGCTCGCCGCCGAGATCCTCATCGTCACGCCGACCGCGCGCGAGTCCATCCGCCGCCCGGAGGGAAATCCGTCGCTCAAAGAGATCATGGAGAAGGGCGTGCATCCTTACTCGATGCAGACCTTCGAGATGCACCTGCGCGAGCTGGTGAAGCAGCAGAAGATCACGGTCGAAGACGCGCGCCTCGCGCTCGCGTGATGGCCGGAGTGCCCGCCGAGAGGCGGGCCGACGCAATCGCGTCGGGTCCGCGGATGCGGACCACTCCGGCGATCAGTGGTGCTCGACGACGAGATACTGCCGTAGCGCTTCGACGGCCGCGTGGCTGGCCTTGATGCGCCAACTCGGCGTGTTCACGACGAGCACGGCGAGCGCGATGCGTGGCTCGTCGGCGGGCGCGAAGCCGACCCACCACGTGTAGCCGCGGTATGGGCGCTCGCTGCTCAGCGTCCCGGTCTTGCCCGCGACGTCCATGCCCGGAAGGAAAGGCCGTCCGTGATCATCGTGGAACGCGCGACGTGCGGTTCCTTCGGCCACGGTGCGCTGCATCATCTCGCCGACCAGATGCGCGGTGCGTCGACCGACGACCGAACGGAAGGTCTCGGGATGCGACTCGTAGGAGACGTGCCCGTCGGCGTCGAGCACGCGATCGACCATCGTCGCGCGCGGCATGCGGCCTTCGTTCGCGACCGTCGCGGCGATGAGCGCGCCGTGGAGCGGCGAGAGATGCGAGTGCCAGAAACCGGCCGCGGTGCGCGCGAACTCGAGCCGGTCGCTCGGGATCTCGATCTCGCTCTCGTGGGTCGCGACGTCGAAGGGGAGCGTCTCGCCGAAGCCGTACGCCGACGCGAACCGTCCGAGCGAGGTGGGATCGAGGTGCTCGTCGGCGAGCCGTGCGAACACGACGTTGATCGATCGGCCGAGCGCCATCGAGAGGCTCGCACACGCGGTGTCGTGCACCGGATCGGGCGTGAGGTGCGAGAGGACGATCCCGCTCGAGCCGCCGTGGTAACAGACCTCGGTCGACGGCGTGACGCCCGCTTCGAGCAGCGCGGATGCCGTGATGATCTTGAAGACGCTGGCCGCCGGTGCCGTCGCCGCGAGAGCCATGTCGCCCGCGTTCGGATCGGCGCTCGAGTGGCTCACGTACGCCAGGACGCGCCCCGTGCTCGGCTCGAGCGCGACGAGCCCGGCGTACGGAACCTCGTAGCGATCGAAGTACGCCTCCATCGACGACTGCAGTCGCGCATCGAGCGTCAGCAGCGCCGTTTGATCGCCGGGCAGGTCGGCGACGAGCGTACCGTCCTCCTCTCGGTGGGCGAGTGGGTCCAGATGCCGCAGCACGGCGGGGCGCGCCGCACGTCGTGGTGCCGCAGGCGCTGGAACCGGCGGTGCCGGAGAGGGCGCAGGCGCCTCGCTCCCGACCTCGGGCTCGTCGGCGATCGCATCGCTGCGGCCGAGAGCGAGAGTTCCCGCCAGGAACGCGATGCATCCGAGCCGCAGCAGCTTGCGCACGCCTGGAACCTAGGGACGACCTGAACGTCCGGTCAAATAGTTCGCAGGATCGTCGCTCGATCACACGAGAGTTGGCGGGATCGCGGATTCCGGCGATACTCGCCAGCTAGGCCATGGACGACGAACGGACGACCAATCCGAACAAAACGGTCGTCACCGTCATAGCTCAACAACCCAGAGCAAAAGAGGCACGTGAAGCGTGTCTCGTGATCATCTACGGCGAAGACCTCGGCCGTCGGATTCCGCTGGGAAATGAGCCCTGCATCATCGGTCGCTCGAGCAAGTGCGACGTGCAGGTGGACCAAGAGAGTGTGTCGCGGAACCACGCCCGGATCACGAAGGGCCCCGCCGGCTACGGCATCGCCGATCTCGGGTCGACCAACGGGACCTACGTCAACGACGAGCTCGTCGAGGAGACGATGCTCCGCGACGGCGATCAGCTGAAGATCGGCCGGACGATCTTCAAGTTCATCGTCGGCGGCAACGTGGAGTCGGTCTACTACGAGGAGATCTACCGTCTGATGACGGTCGACGGCCTGACCGACCTGCACAACAAGCGCTACTTCACGGAGGCGATGGAGAAAGAGCTCTCGCGCGCCAAGCGCTACGAGCGGACGTTCTCGCTCGTCCTCTTCGACATCGATCACTTCAAGAAGATCAACGACACGTACGGGCATCTCGCGGGCGACTCGGTGCTGCGTCAGCTCGGTGCGCTCGTGAAGGGCCGCGTCCGCCACACCGACATCCCGGCACGCACCGGCGGCGAAGAGTTCGCGATCATTCTTCCCGAGGTCTCGCGCGAGGGCGCGATCCAGCTCGCGGAGAAGGTGCGCAAGGCCGTCGAGGACACGAGCTTCCGATTCGAAGGAACCGTGATCCCCGTGACGGTCAGCCTGGGCGTGACGGAGTGGGTGCCCGAGGCGAAGGAAGTCGACGACCTCGTCCGGCTCGCAGACGAGCGGCTCTACGACGCCAAGCGCGGCGGCCGCAACCAGGTCCGGGGATAGCTCACAGCGCCGACTGAATGCGTGCCGCTGGGACCGCAACGGTCAGGCGGCTCGGATCGATTCGCGTGCGTCGCCCCGCGGGCGCGCATCGCTGATCCGAGGCTCACGTCACTCTCGGAGGCTCCTCATGGCGCGGTCTCGTTTCGCGTCGGCGCATCTCTGCGCCGCGCTCGCATCGTCTTGTCTCGTGATCGCGTGCGGCGATCCCGGCGCGATCGATCCCGATGTCGATGGCGGGATCACGTTTCCGATGGGCGATGCCGGACACGCCGGCGTCGATGCCGGTCACGTCGGTGTCGACGGCGGCCACGTCGGACGCGACGCCGGCCCGATCACCACGGGCTGCACGAGCTCGATCGAGTGCGACGACGGCGACCCGAGCACCGACGACGCGTGCGTCGGGGGTGTCTGCCAGAACACGCCGAGCGGCTGCTCCGCGGACTGGAACTGCAGCGACTTCGATGCGTGCACGACGGACGCGTGCGTCGGCGGCGCGTGCGTGTTCTCGCCGATCACGGACTGCGCGGGCTGTCACTCGGACGCCGAGTGTGACGACGGCAATCCGAGCACGATGGACATCTGCGACACGTTCACGCGGGCGTGCTCGAACTTCCCGAACGATCCGTTCTGCTCGACCGCAGCCGACTGCAACGACAACAACCCGTGCACCGGCGATCAGTGCAACTCGGGAACCTGCGCGTGGGGATCGCTCGGCACGTGCTGCTTCCGCGACACCGACTGCGGCGACTTCGACGACTGCACGACCGACACTTGCGACGTCGGTGCGCACACGTGCGGGCATCAGGCCATCCCCGGCTGCGGAACGTCGACGTGCATGGACTTCGATCACGACGGTCACGGATCGATGTTCTGTTTCCCCGTCGCCGGCGACGACTGCGACGACACCAACGCGGCCGTGCACCCCGGCGCTACCGAGAACTGCACCAACGGCATCGATGACGACTGCAACGGCTTCGTCGACGGAACCGATCCCGCGTGCTCGAGCCACAACACGATGTGCGGCGACGCGACGACGTTGGCGCTGCCGGGCATGGCACACGGGACGATCGTCAGTACCAACACGACGGTGACGGGGACCGACTGCGGTACGCACCTCTACTATTCGTTCTCGGTGACCACGACGTCGGATGTCACGATCGGCCTGCACTTCGACGACATCGCGCCGCCGACGACCTGCCCGGGCTGTCCGCCGCCGACCGATCCGATGCACGAGATCTGGCACAACCTCACGGTCGAGCGGACGTGCGGCGACGCGACGACATCCGTCGCAGCGCTCAGCGGAACGGGCGGCTGCTACGTGTGGGGCGGCCCCTTCGGCGGCAGTCGCGATCACACGCTCCAGATGCGTCGCCTCGCGCCGGGCACCTACACGATCGACGTGCAGGCGCGCGAGTTCTTCCTGAGCGGGCTGGCCGAGGCGATTCCTTTCGACCTCACGCTCAGCGCGACGACTTCGGCGGGCGCGATGTGCGACGGAGCTGCGCTCGTCGACGGCAGCAGCACGCACGGAACGACCATGGGTGGCGCCGATGCCTTCGGTCTCGACTGCTCGGGCGCGCCGTTCACCTCGCCCGAGCGCGTGCACACCTTCGACGTCACGACGCGCAGCCGCGTGCGCTTGATCGGCACGCCTACGCTCGCGGACGGCGTCACGTACGCGCCCGGGATGCAGCTCGCGATTCGCAGCGCGTGCGATCCCGACATCGCGCCGACCGCGTGCATCGACACGAGCGGCTACACCTGTCAGCCGAGCGTCTCGCTCGAGCGGATCCTCGATCCGGGATCCTACTTCGTCGAGATCCAGTCCAAGAACGGCGGCGCGACCGACTACGACCTCTCGTTCCAGACGGAGCCGCTCGGTGCAGCGTGCGCGGGCGCGGCCGTGATCGCCGCGAGCGGCTCGTTCTCCGGGAACACGACGGGTGGCACCGATCACTTCCGCTGGAACGACGCGTGCGGCGGAGGCGCGGCGCCCGAGACCGTGTACGAGCTCGACGTCGCGTCCTCGAGCCGTGTCGTGCTCGACCTCATCGCCAGCGCGCACACGCCGGTGCTACGCGTCGTGAGCGGCTGCGGCGACACCATCGTCGCTGGCAGCGCCGACGGCACGCACATCGATCACACGCTCGCCGCCGGCACCTATCAGGTGATCGTGGACGGCGGCGCCGCCACCGACGTCGGAAGCTTCGTCCTGAACGCGACGCTGCTTCCGATGTAAGTTGGGGCGCCATGCGCGTCATCGTCACCGGCGGAGCCGGCTTCATCGGGTCCCACGTCATCGATCGCCTCGTCTCGCAAGGGCACGAGGTGGTCGCGTTCGACGACCTCTCCTCGGGCAAGCGCGAGAACGTGAGCCCGAAGGCGCGGCTCGTCGTCCGCGACATCCGCGACGCGGCCGCGGTCGAGAAGGTATTCGCAGAGGTGTTGCCCGACGCGGTCAGCCACCAAGCCGCGCAGGTGTCGGTGTCGGTGAGCACGCGCGAGCCCGAGCGAGATGCCGAGACGAACGTGATCGGCAGCCTGCACGTGATCCGCGCAGCGGCGCGGCACGGCGTGAAGCGCTTCGTGTTCGCCTCGACCGGCGGCGCCATCTACGGCGACGTCGCCGAGGGCGCGGCCGATCTCGACACGGCACCCGCGCCGATGAGCCCCTACGCGTGCAGCAAGTTCGCGGTCGAGAACTACCTGCGATGGGCACGCGCCGAGCTCGGGCTCGCGCCGACGGTCCTGCGGTACGCGAACGTCTACGGGCCGCGTCAGGATCCCCACGGCGAAGCCGGCGTGGTCGCGATCTTCAGCCAGCGCGTGCTCGCGGGGCAGGGCGTCCAGATCAACGCGCGCAAGACCGACGGCGACGACGGATGCGTGCGTGACTACGTCTTCGTCGACGACGTCGCGCGCGTGAACGCGAGAGCGATCGCGGGCGAGATCGCGCGGCCGATCGTGAACGTCGCGACCGGTGTCCCGACGACGACCCGCGAGCTGCTCGATGCAATCGAGAAGGCTGCCGGCAAGAAGTCCCCTCGGGCGTTCGGGCCTCGTCGCGCGGGCGACGTGGAGCGCTCCGTGCTCACGCCGACGATGGACGCGATGGAGGCGGTCACGTCGCTGGACGCGGGCCTGTCGCGAACGGTCGCCTGGTTCGGCGAACGGTCGCGCTGATCGGAATCTGCGGCGCGCTCCGGCGCGTCTCACGTTCCGACATGGCTCACGCGGCGCTGCACATCGGATGGAACGTGTTTCTCGCGCTGGTCGCCGTCGGTCTCGCGCACCTGCTCGCGAGGGAGATCCGGGGCTCGCGCCGGCTCGCGTGGGTCGGGCTCGCGAGCGTCGCGTGGATCTTGATGCTCCCGAACACCTGTTATCTGTTCACCGAGGTGCGCCATCTCTTCGAGGCCATCGAGGAGCACGACATCTGGTCGCGCGCCTCGCGCTCGCCGCCCGCACGCGTAGGCCTCGCGCTCCACGGATTCGTGGTCGCGATGTACGGCGCGGCGGGCGCGCTGACGTTCGGTCTCGCGATCCGGCCCGTGCGCGACGCGATCGAGTCGCGCGGGATCCGGACGAGGACCTGGATGCTCCCGTTCTTCACCGTCGTGGCGCTCGGCGTCTATCTCGGGCTCGTGCAGCGCCTGAACTCGTGGGACGTGCTCACGCGGCCAGAGCGCGTCCTCGTGAACGCGATCGACGCCGTGCGCGCGCCGCGACGGATGCTCGCGGTCGCGCTTGGCGGCGTGGCGCTCTGGACAATCTACGAGATCGTCGACGTGTGGATCGACGGCGCGCGCGTGCGTCTCGGGCTCAGCCCGCCGCGGCGCGCGCCTTTCGACGCTCGCGCTCGAGGGTGAGATGCAGCGCGCGGTGTGCGTCGGCCTCTTCGATCATCGTGATCGTGTCCAGCTCGTGGGGCCCTGCGGACGCGTGGAGGAAGATCTCGAGCGCGCTCTCGGCAGTCACTTTTCCCGTACTGCGGCCGGGCAACACGACGACGGCGGATCGCACGAGACACTGATCGAGCATCGAGAGCATCGCGCGGCACGCGCGCTCGCCGTGCTCGGGCGTCATCTCGATCTCGGCGCCCAATCCCAACAAGAACACCTTGTCGAAGCTCGTGAGAGGCCGGCCGGGCACGAGCACGCGCTCGAACACGCGTCCGGTCAGACGTCCTCGCATCCGCAGGCGTGAGAGCTGACCGCGCAGGCGCCAGTCGATCAGGCTCGCCGGCCCGCGCAGCGGCCTCTCCTCGGCGAAGAAGGGAAGCACCAGCGCATCGGCGCGCAGCTCGTCGAGCCGTCGCGCGTCGGGGGGCGCGAAACGGATCTCCATCGTCAGTCCTTGCCGGCGACCTGCGCGATGCGATCGAGGACGCCGTTCACGAACGACGCGCTGCCGGCATCGCCGTAGCGCTTCGCGAGCTCGATGGCCTCGTTGATCGTCACGCGCCGCGGGATCTCGGCGATGAAGAGAATCTCGTACGTGGCGATGCGCAGGATGTTGCGGTCGACGCGCGGCATCCGATCGATGCGCCAGTGCTCGCTCGCATCCTTGATCGCCGCGTCGACCTTCTCCATCTGGCTGCCGATGCCGAGCGCGAGCTCGCTCGCGAACGCCTGGCCGTCCTCGTCGAGGCCGCCGTCGCCGGGGATCAGATGCTCGAAGAACAACCCGGCTGCGACCGGCGCGGACGTGGCGGTGCTGTCCATCTGGTAGAGGATCTGCAACGCGGCCTCGCGGCCTCTTCGCCTCGTGCCGGCCACGTGCGCTCAGAGACCCGCGGAGGTGAGCGCGCGGCCGAGGTTGACCATCTCGATCGCGGCAGCGGCGGCATCGAAGCCCTTGTTCCCTGCCTTCGTGCCGGCGCGCTCGATCGCTTGCTCGATCGTGTCGGTCGTCAGCACGCCGAACACGACGGGAACGCCGCTGCCCATCATCGCGTGCGCGACACCCTTGGCCGCTTCGCCCGCGACGTAGTCGAAGTGTGGGGTGGAGCCGCGGATGACGGCGCCGAGCGCGATCACGGCCTGGACCTTTCCCCCGTCGGCGAGGCGCTTGACGACGAGCGGGAGCTCGAACGCGCCGGGCGTGTACGTGACCACGATGTTCGCGTCGGACACGCCGTGACGCTTCAGCCCGTCGATCGCGCCCTCGAGCAAGCGCTCGGTGATGAAGGAGTTGAAGCGCGCGACCACGATCGCGAACTTCGCCTTCGACGGCGTCTCGAACGTTCCTTCGATCTTCGTGACCGGCATGCGCGCGTGCCTAGCACGGCTGCGTGGGAACGACAGGCACAGGCGAGGGATATCGGGGATGCATCGGAGATCGGGGATGAGAGCCCATCCCGGGCATCCCTCTCATCCCCGACGTCCCTCGCCCGCAGCCCGTCGTTTGGTCGGCGACGAGCGCGAAGCTCAGATGCAGACGCGGTTTCGGCCGCCGCGCTTCGCTTCGTAGAGCTTCTCGTCGGCGGCCTTCAAGAAGCCCGTCGAGTCCATGTCGGGCTTCAGCTCGGCGCAGCCCATCGAGATCGTGACCGGGATGCTCTCGCCTTCGAACACGAACTGCTTCTCCTGCACGCGCCGACGCAGGTCCTCTGCGATCGCGCCCGCGCCGTCGAGCGGCGTCTCGGGCAAGAGCGCGCAGAACTCTTCGCCGCCATAGCGCGCGAACACGTCGTCGGGGCGCAGACGCTTCTTGATGAGCGTCGAGAGCTCCTTCAGCACGTAGTCGCCCGCGAGGTGCCCGTACGTGTCGTTGATCTTCTTGAAGAAGTCGATGTCGAACATGACGACCGAGAGCGGCCGCCCGTGCCGGCGACCGCGCGGGATCTCGCGCTCGAGGGTCTCGAGCAGGTAGCGCTTGTTGTGCGCCTGCGTGAGACCGTCGATGATCGTCATGTTGTAGATGGTCTCGTGGTACTGGGCCTCGAGATCGCTGCCGGACAGGTACTTGAAGATGGTGTCGCCCACCTTCATCTGGTCGCCGCGGCGGAGCTGGTACTCCTTCACCTGGTCGTCGTTGACGTAGGTGCCGTTGGTCGAGTCGAGGTCGACCACGTACCAGGCCCCGCCGCCCAGGGAGCCGGAGGCCCGCTTCTCGATGCGGCAGTGCCGGCGCGAGACGCTGTCGTTGTCGAGCACGACGACGTTCTCTTGGCCGCGGCCGAGCGTCAGTAGATCACGCTCGAGAACGAAGCGCTTGCCGAGCGAGCGCGAGTCGCTCGAGTAGATCACGACGATGCAGTCGTTGCCGCCGCGCAGAGGCTTGAGGTCCTCGAGCGGCGTGACGCGTGTCTTGATGTCGGGATCGTCGCCCACGAATCAGCTATTCGATCCTAGGCACCGACCGCGCACGGCGTCAACGGAAGAAAGCGGGCCCAAGGCACGAGACCGCCCCCGTGATAACGTCCGCCGCCCATGGGCGTGCTCCTCGCCATCGCCGGCAACATCGGTTCCGGCAAGACCACGCTCACCCGCCGTCTCGTCGAGCGGCTCGGCTATCATGGCCTGTTCGAGAGCACGGACGACAACCCTTACCTCGCCGATTTCTACGCGGACATGCCCCGCTGGGCGCTTCCGGCCCAGCTGCGGTTCCTGGTCGGGCGCGTGGCGATGACGAAAGAAGCCGTTTCCGCGGGGCGAAGCGCGGTCTGCGACCGTACTTGCTACGAGGATGCGGAGATCTTCGCGGCGAATCTGCACG
>CAYSCF010000055.1:0-28629 GCA_964429305.1 uncultured Sandaracinaceae bacterium
CTGGCCCCGTTGCCTTTCGATCACGACGCTGGCGGCGCCTGCACCGTCACGGCCGACAATTACCTGTATCTGACCGACGGAATCCATCTCGCGCGGTTGCCGCTCTGAGCGAGACCGGACGCGTAGGGCCGTCGACGGAGCGAACCGTCCTCAGGAGTTCTGAAACCATTTAACCTAGGTTCCATGCGGCGAGCTTCGTCCCACAGCGCGTGCCCGACCTTGTCAACCAGGGTGGGTTCGCAGTCTCACTGCGCCGGGTTGGGCGGCGGCAGCAGCCACGAGAGCACCGCGACGAGCACGACGCTGAACGTCGTCACGGCGGTTCCGAGATAGAGCGCCTTCGGTCTCGCACGGGTGGATCGAAGCGCAGACTGCGTCGTTCGGCGATTGACAAGATCGGTCACGCGATGGCACCGAGACGGTGCGCGGATAGACTGGTGCGCGATGTCCGCTGACCCCAAGACGAAGCGTCGGCGCGGGCTCGACGAGCCACCGCTCGGCTTCGGCCGCGACATCGAGATCCATTATCCACGGCTCGTCGAGGGGCGCGCCCGTGCGGCGGTGCTCCTCGTCGGCTTGGGGATCTTTTTCGGCCTCGTTGGCGCATCGATGCCCGCCGACCGTCCCGGCTTCGTCGTCGAGCTCGGCGGCGGCGCATTGATCGTGATCGCGCTCTACTTCTTGGCCGTCCTGTTCCGCAACCGCGGCCGCGACGATCTCTTCTTGCGCATCGATCACCGGACATTCGATTGCCCGCTGATCAACCTCGCCGGCCCGATGCGCCTCACGCGCGGCCTCCACGAGCTCGCGGGCGTGCGACTGATGCGCGGGCGCCAGACGATGTGGATCGAGGTCGAGCCGCTTCAGGGTCCGACCGCGACGCTGGCGAGCGCGCAGGTCGGCTCGCTGATGGAGATGTATTGGCGGCTCGAGCTACGGATCACGCTCGCGCGCCGATTCGGCGGGCGCGCACCGAGAGTCGCGCTGGTCGGCGCCGAAGCGATGGTCGCGCTCGGCCGCACCGACGCGCCGATCGCCGGTGTGGTGTTGTCGCGGACGACGAGCAAGCGCCCGGTCGTGATCGCGACGGTCAAGACGCTGGACGAGTTCTTGTCGCGCTTCGCCGAGTGGCCCGCCGACGCGAAGTTGTCGGTGCCCGAGGACGCGACCGCGCAGCTCCCCGCTGCACCTCGATAGTTGATTCGCCGCGCCGCACCTACCAGGTCTCGACCTGGCGCTTGCGGTGGGCCTACGCTTCTATTCGCACGCAGCGAGTCGCACCCGCGATGGTCGAGCTTCCGCAGCCTCGAGCCGCGTGCTCGAGTCAGGTCGCCATGCGACCTACCGTTGACGCATGTCGCTGCTCACTGCGTTCATCGAAGTCGATCCCGCCGAGCGCCCTGCGATCACCGCTGCGCTCGGTGCCGTCATCGCCGCCATGCGCGCGGAGGATGGGTGTGAAGATCCGTCACGGTGGATGTCTCGACGCCGCTCCGGTAGCGAAGCATGGCAATCTCGCCCGATGCAGATTCACCTCTTCGGCCTGAGCGTCGCGCTCGCGACGCTGGCGCAGGTCGCCGCGAACATCGCCGTGCTCGTGCTCGCGTGGCGGCGCGTGCGACCTTCGAGCGCTCGCGCTGCGATGATGCTGGCCGTCGCCGCGTCGATCGATCTCGTATGGATGACGAGCTGCTGCGTGCGATCTGAGGGCTCGGGGGCGTCGATGGTCTGGGCCCTCACGCAGCATGCGAGCGATGGCGACAGGCTTGCGATGCTCGACGTGCTCGCGATTGCCGCGCCGCTCGTGCGCTCCGTTCAGATCATCGCGTTCGCCCTCGCCGTACGCGAGCTGAGCGCATTCGCGCGCCCGGCGTGACGTCGTCGCCTTCTCGAGATCCGGCGCAGGCTCGCGTCGCGCCACGGCGCGCATGGTCTGAGAGAGACGGAGCGGGCTGGACACGCGGTAACGGTACGACGGAGTCCCGACACCCTGGCGCGCGAGATCGGGTGGGCAAGGAAGATCGGGATCCCGTAGGGTGGAGGCGGAGTCGAGCATGCCCTGGTTCCACGACCTGATCGCCGAGACCGGAGACCTCCAGCGCGTCGAGAGGCTCGAGGGCGGCGGCACCATGGTGTTCGACGCCCACACCCTCGCGTGCACACTCGGTGACGCCGACGCCGCGCGACGCTTCGAGGAGGGCTGGTGGAGTCCTGAAGACGTCGCGCCGCTCGCATCGTTCTGCGACGAAGCGCTCACCGCGTGCGACGAGCAGGGTGGCGAGCGGCTGGCGTCCTCCGATTGGTTCGAATGCGTGCAGGGTACCCTGCGAACGCGTGTCACCGCGCGTCCGTGGACCGTCGCGCGGCAGGGGGTACTCGCCCTCCGCGATTTTCTTCGCAGGGCCTCGGAGCGCCAACTCCACGTCGCCCGGATCAAGCAGCACGTCACACTCGACCTTGCATGGTTGCGCCGGACGATCGCGTACTACGAAGCGCTCAGGCTGGCACACGCGCCCGATGCCGAAGGGCTGGAAGCACTGCGGGTCCTCCTCGCCGCACAGTCGGCGTCGCGCGTGGAGCGGTGCATCGATGAGATCGAAACGGAGCTGATCGCGACCGGGCCGCGTGGCGCGGGGTGCTACTACGACAAGCCGTACGTGGCGGGGAACCTCGTCTACGCGCGACTGACCTCCGAGCTGGCGCGCATCGCGCGGCCCGTGATCGCGATCGATGCCATCGAGGAGGACTTCGTGAGTCGCGACGAGGGATCGTGGACGCACTTCCGCCTGGACGGCGTGCCCCACCGCCTCTGGGGCGACTGCCACAGCAAGTGGCCCGACATGCACCCCTTCATCGATGCGCTCAATGCGTTGGTCACCGCGACGGGTCACGCGTTCGTCGCGATCGGCACCACGGGGTACACAGTGGCATTCCTGTCGTCCGAGGATCGTCTGCGACTGGTGTATGAGCGTGGGCTTCAGGGGTGGTGAGCACGAGGCTCCGTGCACCGCGCGAACGCATCGGAATGCGCGCATGGTAGGCCCATCCAAGGATGGCCTCGACGCGATGACGGTGACGATGCCTCCTTGGCCGCCCACGGCACAGACACGGCCGACGCGCTCACCGCGGAAGTGGTCGCGTACATCAATGTCATCGGCTTTGTGTGAGCCGTCACCGTCGGTCCGAGGATGCCGCTAGAGCTGGCTACCAAGACGTCCCGCGGCCCGGCCGTCAGCTCCTCGCTTCCCGCGCCTCTCTTCTCTCCGCCATCCTCCCCGGCGTCCGATGGGTCCCACTACTTGTCCCCGCTGTCGCTCGCCGATCGCTGCCGGCGCTCCTTCTTCACGAACCGCGGGTAACAGACGGGAGCCGCCAATGACGCGGGCCGGCGATCCGTCGCCGGCATGACGCCGCCACCGGGATGACGCCTCCGCGGCAGTAGCGATCCTGACCGACACGAGCGTGAGCCGAGCTCCCGTCCGTCGGCTTCCCCGTCCTCCGCCCAGAGGGCCTAGTCCGGTGAGTGCGTGCCGGGCTCGCAAGCGAGACGTGAGCCCCACCGTCGTCTTCTTCGCTTCCATCTCCGCCCTCATGGGCTGCAGCGACCCCATCCAGGCCATCGACCAGAGCGTCGATTGCAACGACATCTGCAACCGCTACCGCGACTGCTACGACTCGGCCTACGACACGGGCGCTTGGCGCTCGCATTGCGAGAACTACGTGCTCGGCGACGGCGGGCACGGAGATCAAGCCAATCAGTGCGACATGTGCCTCGACCCGCGCTCGTGCACGACCGTGGCGTTCGCGTGCAGCTCGCAGTGCATGAACATCATCCACTGACGCGCAGAAGACCGCGAAGGGCTACGCGCCAGTCGAGGGCTGACGCCGTCGTCGCGCGATCAGCGCCAGCACGAGCAGCACCCACGCGAAGGCGCTCCGGCTCCGGCCGGCCGCCTGCGCGCGACAGCCGCAGCCCGACGAAGGCGCCGTCGCCCCGCCCGCATCGATGCCCGTCACGCTTCCGTCCGCCGAAGCATCCGGCGTGCGCGACGCATCGACACCTGCATCGACGCCTGCGTCGCGAGTCGCCGACGCATCCGAGCCGCAGCTCGCGATCGGGTCGTGCGCGCATCCGGCCGGCTCGGCACAGTGATCGCTCGTGCACGGGTCGCCGTCGTCGCACGAGAGCGGTGTTCCCGATCCGCAGCTGCCGGCCTGACACGTCTCGGAGCCGTTGCAGCTCAGCGTGTCCGCGCACGACGTGCCGTCGGGCACGTGGCCGTCGGCCGGACACTGCGCGCTCGCGCCCGAACAGGCCTCGGGCGCATCGCACGTGCTCGCGCTCGCGCGGCACACGAGCGCGCTCGTGACGAAGACGTCCGCCGGACAGAGCACGGATGCGCCGTCGCAGCTCTCGGCGACGTCGCAGGGCCCCGCGATGGGACGGCACGCCGAGCCCGCGGGCTGGACCATGTCCATCGGGCACGCGACGCTCACGCCGTCGCAGGCCTCGGCCGCATCGCACACGTCCGCGGCCGCGCGGCACGCGGTCCCACCCGGCCGTACGCCGTCTGCGGGACACGCGCGTGAGCTGCCCGTGCACGTCTCGACCGCGTCGCACGCGTCGCTCGCGTCGCGGCAAACGGTGCCCGCGGGAGAGATCGCATCGGCGGGACAGGCATTCGTGAGGCCGTTGCACACCTCGGGTGCGTCGCAGAGATCCGTCGGCGCGCGGCACACCGTCGCGGCGGGAGCGAGCACGTCGGACGGACATTCCGTCGAGAGACCGTCGCAGATCTCGGCGAGGTCGCATGCGGTCGCGCTCGCACGGCACACGTGCGCCGGCGCGACGATCACGCCGCAGACGCCATCCACGCCCGCGCCTGCGGCGACGCTGCACGCCTGACAGTCGTTCGTGCCGCCGCCGCACGGCGTGGCGCAACAGACTCCATCGACGCAGTTGCCGTGCGCGCAATCGGAGGCGCTCGTGCAGACCGCTCCGTCGGCCGCCGGCGTCACGCTGCGCACGCGGACGCGCCAGCCGCCGAACGTGCGCGTGTAGTAGTCCGCCCAGTCGTACGCCATGAGCGAGGTGCCCGCGCTCGTCGATGCGATCACCGTCACGGCCTGCGTGGTCGTGCCCGGCGTATTCGCCGAGTACGTGCCGGTCACGCTTCCGTCCGTGTGTGCGCGGACGACGCCGACGTGGCCCGCGTCCACCCACGCCACCGCGTAGCCTGCGGCGTCGTTCACGATCGCGAACGATGCATCGGTGCCCGATCGCAGCGTGCTCGTCCCGCCGAGCGGGCCCGTGAGCGGCACGCGACGCCCGTTGAGGATCGCGCCGGAGCCGCCCGCCGTCTCGTACACGACCAGGAAGCCACCCGGATCCGCGCCGGGACGAAGGAGCGTTCCGTTGATGGGACCGAGCGCGAGCGGTGTCGCGTCGAGCACCGTGCCGTGATCGATGCGCGCGGCCTGGCCTTGCGTTCCGTTGAGCCACGTCGCGAGACAGAGCGCCGAGCTGCACGCGACGGCCGCGCGGCGGCCCGTCGACGACGAGAGCAGCGAGCCGAGCGGGTTGACGACCGAACCGTCGGAAGGATCGAGCAGGACGAACTGCGGTGAGTTGCGGCTGTCGTCCCACGTCAACACGAAGCGCGCTCCGTCGAACGCGATCGAGGGCAGCGTCTGCGTGCCGGGCGCCGAGTAGACCTGGCGCGACGTCGCGTCGATCAGCGCGCCGCTCGGTGAGACACGCGCGCCGTAGAGGTCGCTGCCCGATGTGCGCGCATCGTCCCAAACGACGTAGTACTGCCCGGACCCGAACGCGACGGCGGGCGCGATGGCGGTGCCGACGCCGTCCGAGATCGCGAAAGCCGACGCGTCGATGGCCGTTCCGTCGGGCGCGATGCGCGCGCCGTAGATGCGCGCGCGCGGGCCGCGGCTGTCGGTCCACACCGCGAGGAAGCTCGTTCCGTCCGACGCGAGGGCCGGCGAGCGCTCTTCGTTCGCGATGACGCTGACCAAGATCGGCGTCGTGTCGATCGCGGTGAGCGTCGTGGCGTCGATCCGGCGCGCGGCGATGCGCGCCACGCTGTTCGTGTTGTCGACGTACGCGAGGAGCAGCTGGCCCGGCGGCCCCGCCGCGAGCGCCGGCTGCGTCTGGTCCCAGAAGCCGCCCGTGAGCGTGAGGCCGGCCGCCGGCGCCAGGACGCCATCGCTCGAGCGCATCACGGTCCCTCGCACGTCGTTGTCGGGGATCGTCGTGCCGATGTCGACGGACCACGAGAGCAAGAAGTCGTTGCCCACCGGACACGCGGCGAGCCCGGTCTCGGACTTGGTGCTGCTCGAGAGCAGCGCGGGGGTCGCGTCGAGCACCACGCCATCGCTCGCTCGCACGCGCGCGGCGTAGGGCGCCGACGGCATCGAGGTGGTCCGCCACGTCACCACGTACTCGCCCGCGGCGTACGCGACGGCGGTCTCGTCGTACTCGTAGATCCCGTCGGTCGCCACGGTGATCACCGAGCCGATGGGGAAGCCATCGCTCGCGCGGATGCGCGTCGCGCGCGCGAAGCCGCCCACGGCCCAGGCCACGAAGTAGTTGGTCCCGTCGGTGGCGACGTCGGGCTCGTTGGTGTCGGTCGCGAGCACGAGGCCGAGGGGATCGCGAACGGCGCCAGTGGCCGTGTCGATCCGCGTGCCGATCGTCTCCGGACGCGAAGTCGATCGTTGGTCGTCCCAGACCGCGAGACAGCTTCCCGTCACGCACGCGACGGCGGCGTTCAGCTGGTAGCCCGTCGCGTTGGAGAGGACGAGCGGCGTGGTGTCGAGCACCGTGCCGTCGACCGCGATGCGCGCGCCGACGATGTCGGTGCTCGCGTCCCACACGGCGAGGAAGCGCGTGCCGTCGAACGCGATGTCGGGGTCGCCGGCGAAGGCCGCGCTGGGCGTGCGGGCGACCACGATGCCGCCAGGATCGAGCAGCACGCCGTCGGAGGCGCGCACGCGCGCGACGGTGATGTCGTTCGAGTACGTGGAGGTCGGGAACGTGTGCGTCTCGAGCCACGCGATCATGTAGTTGGTGCCGTCGAACGCGATGCTCGGGTCGTGCGGGGAGAAGGTGCCGAGCACGCTGGTGGCTGGCGGATCGACCGGGAGCTCGGGGCCGAGCACGGGGTCGAGCACGGCCGGAAAGCTCGAGCGCGCGATCACGTCGGCTGGGACGACGAGCGAGAGCGTGTCCGACTCGACGCGCGCGTCGACGCGGGTGCGGACGCCGTCGTCGTCGATCCAGGTCGCGGGCGCGACGCGCAGGCCGCGATCGCCGACGACGAAGTGCCAGCCGCGCTCGTCTTCCGTGCTCGCTCGCGCTCCGTCGATCTGCAAGCGCACGACGAGATCGCCGGCGGAGTCGGGGCGCGCGCCGACGCGCCACGAGATCTCCACGCCGTCGTCCGCGGGCACGACGAGCTCTTCGACGCCCTGCGAGAGCGCGCGGACGAGGGCGGTGCCGCGGGTGTCGCTCGCGTCTCCGTCGAGCTGCGTGCCCGCGAGCGAGACGCTCGCGACGCTCACGTGGATCGGGTCGCCGTCCGGTGCGCCGACGTCGAGGCCCGATGCGCCGACGGTGGCGACGTACCGCTCACGCTCGACGCGCCAGCCGCGCTCGCTCTCGGCCCACGGGCTCGCGCCCATACATCCGCTCAACACGATCGCGAAGCACGCGACGCTCGTTCGCCCCATGGCGAAAACGGTATCACGCGCGTCGGAACGGCTCGCGCGACGATCTTGTTTCGAACCGTTGCGCCTGGGATCTCGCCGCCGGCGCGCATCCGCGAGCGCCGCGGCCCTCCACGAGCAGTTCGTGATGAAGGCGATCGGTTCGCCCGAGGCGTCCGCGGAGGGGCACGCGGCCATCGATGCGGTTTTGGAGACGTGCGCGCGAGCGTGCGTGGGAGATCAGTGCCGAATCAACCGAGCAAGCGCGTTGCGCACCTGACGCGGCGTTCTCAGCGCGCGGTGGTGGAAGCGCTCCTCGAAGACCTTGCGTCGTCGACCGAGCGAGCGGTTGAGCGCACAGGCGAGGCGGACCGCGAGACCCTGGATGGCGCGAGCGCGCGCGCGCCCGGCGCCGCCGAGCTTGCCGCGTGTCGCGTGACGAACACCGCCTTCGCGCCGGCTGGCTTGCGCCCCGAGCCGCGCCGCGCGCCGCCGTGTGTTCGGTATGCGATCTCGATCTGCTCTTCCTGTCATCGTCTCGTTCCCTGAAGACGATCGGCATCGCTCGAACCGACGCTGCGGATTTGATTCGGCAGAGAAGCGCGGAACGAGACCGCGAACGCCGCTGCGTCGGCGCGTGGGCGATTTCGGGCGCGGCGCCCCCCACCCTGGTTGACGCGGGCTGGCGCATCACGGCTGACGAGAAGTACTGGGCGGTGAGGCTCCACGGCAGCGCCTTCACGGTGCAGTACGGCAAGCTCGGCACGCAGGGACAGACGAAGACGAAGGACATGGGCTCGCCGGATGCGGCCCGGCGCGAGGTGACGAAGCTCCTCCGCGAGAAGACCGGCAAGGGATACGAGCTCACCAACGAAGGCGACGAGGACGACGGTGACCTCGACGAATGAAGACACCACGCTCCGTTCGCGAGCGGACAGCGACGCGCTCGCGTCAGCTGTCTCGCGAGCCGCTGGGTCCGTGTCTCTCCTCAGCCCCAGCAGAGGAACGTGTAGTGCCAGTGGCAGCGCACCTCGAGCGACGTGTCCTCGGACACTACCTCGCATGCGAAAGCGTGGTCCTCCGAGTACGGGGGCAGATCCTCGAACACGACGCCCGCATCGATCGGCGCGCCGTCGGGTACCGCGGTATCGAAGCGCGAGTCGCCGATCCTCTGCCGCTGATCGCAGATGCTCGCACAGACGCTCGGGATGGGCCGACCGTCCGCATCGAGAATTCGCGCCGCCTCCGACGCATCGATTCGAAACGAGCGCGTGGCGACGTCCACCGGACAATCACACCCAATGGCCGTGACGCAGAGCGCGAGCACGATGCAAGGGAGTGGCGTGCCGCGCAGTGCCATGCGTCGTGCGCAGCACGCGCCATGCCGGAGACGCGATACGCGGCGGAGCGACGCCCCTGGTTGACACTTCGACGGCGGAGGTCCCAGCCGCGCCGTCGCGTGCCCGACCTTGTCAACCAGGGTGGGTTCGCAGTCTCATGCCGCGCAACCTTGTCAACCAGGGTGGGTTCGCAGTCTCATGCCGCGCATCGCGGCGAGCGTACCCGATCAGTGCACGACGGCGGCGATCCGCATCGCGATCTCGCGGTTCGTCGGCGGATCGTTCGGGAGCGTGAGGATCCAGTCGAGGACGTTGCCGTTCACGACGACCAGACCGGCGTGCTCCGCCGCGAACCTCTGGGCCATGTCCGACGCGGCGCTGGCGTCGACGTTCTCGAGGCGCATCAGCACCACGGACGTCGGGCCGCGCATGCCCTGCGCGGTGTCCATCGTCGCCGGTCCCGCGATCTCCTGGCGGGTGTGTCCCAACACGTCGAAGCCCAGCGAGCTCAGCACGTCCGCCGGCTGATCACTCGTGAACGGCCCGGGCGGAGGTGGTGGCGGGGGCACGGGCATCGAGACGACCTCGACGGGCATCGAGGGCCCGACCACGACCGTGGGCGGCGCAGAAGCGACCGGCAGATAGGCGCTCGGCGCGTACGCGACGGTCTTCACGACGCGCATGCATCCGGAGAGCGCGAGCACGGCGACAACGATCGGCGCGATCGAACGAGGCATGAGTCGGGCCCCCGCGACGACTCCAGCATCGCGCATGCCGCGCGAGATCCACGCGTTTTCGAGCCGGCGCCGGTCCGCAGGCGGGTCGGTCCGCCACGGCGCCCCGCTCAGGACGCGATCAACGCCCTCAGCTTGGCCGCGAGATCCGCGCGCGTGTCATGGGCTCGGCGCGCGTCGGTCTCGCGGGGGCCGATTGGACGGACCTCTGCCTCGCGGCACATGCGCACGCAGGGCCGAGCAAGGGAAGTCGAAGGTCTGGTGCGGATCGGGTGGGCCGCGCGCCGGGTGCAGCGGCTTGAGCTCACTCCAGAGATAGAGGTGCTCGAGTAAACGCCGCACCTCTTCTCTGTCGTGCAGCACGGCCACGAGCTGCAGCCAGCCGTCACAGCGCGGGCACTTCAGCACGTCCAGGCCGAAGCTGTGCTTCATCAGCGCGGCCCACGAGGCGTCGGGCCGCGTGCGTCGCTCGGGCTCGGGGCAGGGGACGATGCCCGTGCGTCCCAACGCGTGCGCGGCGAGCACGCCGAAGTACACGATGGTATTCTTGCGCGGTCTCGGCACCAGCGATGCCAGGCGCGCGATGAACGCGTGCGTCGTCATCGTCACGTGCGTGGTGCGGTCGGCCCAAGGCCGCAATAGCCGCGATGCCGATGCGTCCGTCGTCGAGCGTGCGCAGCCGATCGAGCGCCAGCGGTGGCCGTAAGAGATAGCGGCAGAGCTGCTCGAGCCTCTCGCGATCGTGCTCGCGCACGAACACCTCGGCATCGAGGTCCCACTCTTCGATGCGTGCTTTGCGTCGTGACGTGAGCTGCACGCCGAAGTCGTGCGGGTCCTCGTCGGGTGGGTGTCGCTCGCTCCGAGTCGATGCGGCGTAGGCCTGGGCGATGGTGAGGTCCTGCTGGTCGAGGTCGGGCTCGCGCGTCTCGAACAGCTTCTCGGCGCGTGCGATCACGCGGGCGAGGATCGTCTCGATCTCTTCCCGGCTCGGTGCTGGCGCAGCGTGGAAGTCGCTGCGATCGTCGTAGGCGCCATCGAGGAACAGTGCGTGGTAGTGCACGTTCAGGCGCAGGTCGCTGCTCGAGCGGTGCACCACCACGAGTGAGCCGCCGCGCGGGCGAGCATTGCCGGTCTTGCGCGCGATGCGCCGATAGCGTCCATCGATCTGAGCCTGCACGATGCGCCAGAGCGCGAGCGCCCCATCGTGATCGAAGGCGAGCCGCACGCGCAGCGAGAGCACCCCCTGGTGAATCGGCACATGAGGCAGCACGCGCTGCACGAGATCGCGCGCGCCGGCGCTCATGCGTCGGCCGATGCAACGCGGGCAGAAGCCACGTCCTTTGCAAGAGAGCGCGGTCACCCGCTCGTAGCCGCACTCGCATCGATAACGAGCACATCCGTGCGCCAGCACGCCGCAGTCGAGATAGCCCTCGAGCTCATCGACGACGAACTGTGGTAGCGAGTGCGCGCGCAGAAACGTAGCGAGGTGTCGCCGCAAGATCGCGTGCAACGAGCGTCGTCGAGGGTCGAGCGGGCTCGTGTCGCGCGGCACGCCCGCTGCCAGAGCAGGGCGCGCTCCGGTATCGTGGCGCGAAGATCACGCGAGATCGTGATGCGGATCGGCGGAGGTGATGGCGGCCCGCCGCCGCTCGTCGCTTCCCGCTCCTTCTTCCCTTCCGCTATCCTCCCCGCCGTCCGATGGGTCCCACTACTTGTCCCCGCTGTCGCTCGCCGATCGCCGCAGGCGCTCCCTTCTGCACGAACTGCGGGTACCAGACGGGGCTCGCGCCGCCGGGGTCGGTCTCCGTGGCCGGGGTTCCTGCGGCTGGCCCTCCGCAAACGCGGGCCGGCGAGTCCGTCGCCGGCATGACGCCGCCGCCCGGCATGACGCCTCCGCCGCGGCAAGCACCTCCCGGCGCGCCCGCCCGGACGATGGCGCTCGACTCCGCCTCCGCGATGGCGTCGCTCGCGCTCGGCTCGCACGTCACGGAGGTCACGCTCGGGCGTGACCCGGCCTCCACCATCGCGATCGACAACCCCGTCGTCTCGGCGCGGCACGCGCGCATCGGCAAGAACATTCATCCGCCGGGGCTCTTCGTCGAAGACCTCGGCTCGACCAACGGGACGTACGTCAACGGCCAGCGCATCCAGCGGCAGGCCATCACGTTCTCGGACGACGTGCGCCTCGGCTCGGCGCCGGTGCCGCTCTCCGATCCGCGCATCGCCGGCCTCATGGTCCGCGTCACGCGGCGGCCGCCGAAGGGACAGCCCATCGTGCTCGGCCGCGCGCCCGAGTGCGACGTCGTCATCGATCACCCCGACATCGCGCCGCAGCACTGCTCGGTGATCGAGACGCCCGACAGCGGGCTCATCGTCAAAGATCTCGGCGGACCGCACGGCACCTTCGTCGACAACGCGAGCTATCGCGTGAGCGAGGCGCGCGTCGCGGCCAACTCGCTGCTTCTGCTCGGCGCGTTTCCGCTGCCCGTCCCGCTCGTGCTGCGCTTGCTCGAGGAGTCGGGCGGCGGCGGCAGCGCGTTCATGGCGGGCGTCGCGGCGCAGGCCGTCGCGCTCGATCGACCGATCATCAAGATCGGTCGCGCGCAGGACAGCGATCTCGTGCTCGCGCATCCGTCCGTGTCGGCGCGACACGCGATGCTCACGCGCCAGCCCGACGGCAGCGTGCTCGTCCAGGATCTCGGCTCGACCAACGGCACGTTCGTCGACGGCGAGCGCGTCGATGGCCGCGGCGTGCTCGCCAAGCCCGGCGCGCGCGTCACCGTCGGCGGCGTCTCGATCGTGCTCGGCGAGGGCGGCCGCATCGCGTCCGCCGGTCGCGCGAAGGTGCGGCTCGATCTGCAGAACGTCGGGCTCACCGTCGCCGATCGCGGCAGCGGCAAGCCGCGCGCGCTGCTCGATCGCGTCACGATGAGCATCTTCGCCGGCGAGATGGTCGGCATGCTCGGCCCGTCGGGCGCCGGCAAGAGCACGCTGCTCATGAGCGTGCTCGGCTTGCTGCGGCCGACGAGCGGCGGCGTTCTCTTGAACGGCCGTCCGCTCTTCCAGCAGTACGAGTCGTTCCGCACGAACGTCGGCTACGTGCCGCAGGACGACATCGTCCATCCGCAGCTCACCGTGCGCGAGGCGCTCGAGTACGCGTGCAAGCTGCGCTTGCCGCCGATGACCAAGAAGGATCTCGACGACGCCATCGAGAAGACCCTCAAGCAGGTCGGCCTCTGGGAGCAGCGCGATCTGCAGATCGGCAGCGCCGAAGAGAAGGTCTTGTCCGGCGGTCAGCGTCGCCGCGTGAACCTCGCGGTCGAGCTCGTCACCGATCCTTCGCTGCTCATCCTCGACGAGCCGACGAGCGGTCTGTCGTGGACCGATGCGGCCGACGTCGTCGCGACGCTGCGCCGCTTGGCCGACGACGGCCGCACGATCGTCATCACGATCCACCAGCCCGACTATCAGGAGTACGAGAAGTTCGACAACGTCGCGATCCTCGGTCGCGGCGGCAAGCTCCTCTTCTACGGCGCGCCGTCGCCCGAGAGCTACACGTTCTTCGGCGCGCAGCCGCACAAGCCGCGCGAGATGTTCGATCACGTCGAGCAGATGCCGGCCGACGAGTGGCGTCAGCGCTTCGAGGGCTCGCCCACGTTCCAGCGCTTCGTCACGCAGCGCGCGCCGGGCGCCGACGCGTCCAACCAAGGTCCGCCGCCGAAGGCGCGCGGTCGCTCGAGCTTCCGACAGTTTCCCGTGCTGCTCGGGCGCTCGCTCAAGCTGACGCTGCGCAATCGCACCGCGCTATTTCTCTTGCTGCTCCAAGCGCCGCTGCTCGGGCTGCTGATCGGTCTGACGACGAGCGGCTCGGCGAGCTTCCGCGCCGGCACGTTCGGCTGCACCGACACGCCTGATCACGTCGACGAGTGCAGCGATCCATCGCTCGACATCATCTCGTGCGACTCGGGGCGCGTGAGCGGCGCGCTGCGCTCGTATCTGCCGCAGCCGACGATGGATCCGCGCACGGGGATGGTGATCCCGCCGACGCCGCCGTCGGACATGTGGACGCTGCCCCCGACCGTCGACCGCGTCATGTACCACGAGAGCCGCGTGCGAGATCCGCGCACGGGCCTGCTCGCGATCCTGATGGCGCTCTTTCTACCGATGATCATCGCGAGCTCGAACGTGCTCGTGAGCGAGCGGACCATCTACGAGCGCGAGCGTCTCGCTGGCTTGAACATCGTTCCTTATGTCCTCGCGCGCTTCACGGTGCTCGCGGGCCTCGGGGCCGTCGTCGCCACGCTCAACCTCGTAGTCGCATTGCCGCTCTTGAGGCTGCACGGCTTTCCGTTCTGGTACTGGATCATCGGCGTGATGGTCACGAGCACGGCGGCGGCGACGGGCCTCGCGCTCTCGGCGGCAGTCCGCAATCCCGTGTCGGCGCTCTGGGGCATCAACTTCTTGGTGATTCCGCAGCTGCTCTTCGCCGGATCGATCACGCGATTGACCGGCTTCACGTGGCTGGTCAGCTGGTTCACCACGACGCGCTACGCGCTCGAAGCCCTGGTGAACATCGATCTGCACGAGCGTGCGCACCTGCGTGACTGTCAGATCGATCGCTACATGGAGAACCTGCCGGGCTTCATGCCCGATCTGCACCTGCCGCTCGTCTACGCGTGGCTCGGCACGGGCTGGATCGGCATCGGCTGTCTCTTGCTGACGATGATCTTGCTGAAGATGAAGGACAAGCGCATCGGCTGATGCGACACGCTGCAATCTTCTTCTTCGTGCTGGTCTTCCTGGTGCTCGGCGCCTGCTCGGATCCGGCGCCGGCTGCGCCCAGCGCGCCCGTGATCAACGGCGACGGCGTGCACGTGCGGATCGGTGGGCGCGAGGTCGTCGTCCACTGTGCGCTCACGTGCGATGCGACCAGAGCCGAGCTGGATCGCCTCTCGGCCGACTGCACCCACGACCCGTCGAGCCAGCCGCACCTGCTGTCGACGAGCCCGAGCATCCTCACGCTCGCCTGCTGTCAGGAAGCCGAGACGGCGTACGATCGCGGGTGCGGTCACGAGGTCATGGCGGGCTGCATGGCGAGCTGGGCGTCGCAGTGCGAGGGCACGATGGTGCGCACGCCGACGATCGACGATCCGGATCGGGGCGTCGCGCCGGAGCGCGGCACGGGGCGCTGACAGCCGCATCAGACCTCGCGCGGCTCGGTGCAAGACGCTACCATCGCCCCATGACGCGAGCTTGGGGGCCGGTCCTTCTGACGGTTTTCGTTCTTCTCTTCTCCGCCACCGCATCGAGCGCCGCCGCGCAGGCGGGGGACAGCTCCTCGGATGACGAGGCGCGGACGCGGTTCGAGGAAGGGCGCACGGCGTACGACGCCCAGCGTTTCGACGACGCCGCGCGGGCATTCCAGCGCGCGTACCTGCTCTCTCCGCGCTACGCGCTGCTGTTCAACATCGGACAGTCGCAGCTGCGTGCGGGCCACGACTCGCAGGCGCTCGCCGCCTTCGAAGCGTTCCTGCGGCAGGCGCCGGACACGGATCCGCACCACGCCGAGGTGACCGAGCGGGTTCACATCCTGCGCTCGATGGGCGTCACGGCCGATGCCGCGACCGCTGCGACGACGGCGGCGTCGGACACCACCGCGACGACGGCGACTCCGACCGAGCCGACGACGACGACGACGACGACCGCGACGACGACCACGCCGACGCCGACGCCCGCTCCCGCGCAAGAGTCCGGCGGCCCGGGCTTCATTCCGTGGATCGTGGTCGGAGGCGGCGGCGCGCTGCTCGTCACCGGGATCATCCTGATGGCGATCGGTGCGAGCGATGCGTCGAGCGTCACCGGCGCGGCCGACGGATCGATGTGGTCCTCGCTCATGGGCGCGGCGAACGACGCGAACGTTCTCTGGGGCGTCGGCCTCGGCCTGGGCATCGCGGGCCTCGCTGCGATCGGTGGCGGCCTCGCGTGGGCGCTGATCGGATCCGGCAGCAGCAGCGATCAGCACGCCAGTCTGGGCCCCCGTCTCGACGTGCGGTTCACCGGCACCGGCCTGCGCCTCGAAGGAGCGTTCTGATGATCACGCTGCGCTCGTTCTCGGCTTCGTGCGTGGGCGCGCTCGCGCTCTGTCTCTCGGTGGCCGGCTGCCTCGGCGTCGATCCGCCCGAAGGTCACCTCGCGTGCACGACGGCGGCCGATTGCCCCACGGGCTGGTTCTGTCACGCCGCCGATCAGCGCTGCTATCGCACCGACGACGGCGTCGACGGAAGCGCGAGGCCCGACAGCGGTCCCCACGACGGCGGACCGGACGTCGGAGCCCACGACACCGGCATGGACGCCCAGACGATGCCCGATGGCGGCATCGATGCGTCGGCCGACGCGGGGCTCTGCTCCGGCGCTGCCGACTGCGACGACATGAACGCGTGCACCGACGATCAATGCACTGCGGGCAGCTGCACGCACGCGGCGCACGACTGCTCGGACTCCGTGCCGTGCACGGTCGACTCCTGCACGCCGACGACCGGCTGCTCGCACGTCAACAGCGACGCGATGTGCGACACGGGCCGCACGTGCAGCCCGGGCGGCACCGGCGCCGACTCCCACGGCTGCATCGTCGCCGCGACGTGCACGGGCGTGAGCGACTGCAACGACTCGATGTTCTGCACGGACGACGCGTGCACTGGCGGCCACTGCACGCACCTCGCGCACGCGTGCGCGATGGACGCCAACCCGTGCACGCTCGCGCCTGTCTGCACCGAGGCGACGATGATGTGCGTCGAGTCGTACGACCCGACGAGCGCGAGCTCGATCGCGCACTGCGGCAACGCGGGCGGCACGTGCAGCATCTGCAGCGCCACGCACCCGACGCGCGTGCCCGTCTGCAACGCAGGCGCGTGTGGCGAGGTCTGTATGGGCGGGCTCGGCGACGCCGATCACGATCCGGCCAACGGCTGCGAGTGCACGATCATGGGCGCGACCGATGCGCCCGATGATGGCGCAGTCGATGCGAACTGTGATGGCGCAGACGGCGTGATCGGTCAGACGATCTACGTCACCGTGGGCGGCGGGGGCGCGCACGACGGGACGAGCCCGGCCAACGCGGCGACGCTCGACGAAGGCTTCGCGATCGCGCACACGAGCACGCGAACGCAGATGCTCGTCGCGAGCGGCTTCTACTCGCAGAACGCCACGCTCTCGATGGTCGACGGCATGACGATCTTCGGCGGCTACGCGAACGACTTCCGCTCGCGCAGCGGCGCGACGAACGTCGTCTCGCTGGCCGCACCGGCGCTCGTCGTCGCGAGCGTGTCGAGCGGCAGCGTCGACTCGGTGAACCTCTCGAGCACCAACCGGCTCGCGCTGGGCCAGACGGCGCACGCGGTCGACATCATCAACTCGCACGGGGTCACGTTCTCTCGTCTGACGATCTCCGCCGGCGACGGTGCGCGCGGAATGGACGGAACGACGCCATCGGCCACGGGCGCCATGGGCGCGACGGGCGGCGCCGGTGGAAATGGCTCGATGTCGACCACGCCCGGGGCTGCCGGAGCGAGAGCGGGCTCGAGCGGTGCAGGAGGCGCGGGCGGCGGCTTCCGCGGAGCGCTTCCGGGCGCCGGCGCGGCGGGTGGCGATGCGACGGGCGCCACGACGACATGCGGTCAAGGCGCGAGCACGGGTGGCGCGTCGGACTCGGCGACGTGCGCGACCATCGCGACGGCGGCCACGGCCCATCCCGGCGCGACGGGAGGAAACGGCTGCATCGGTAGCGTGGGATCGCCGGGGGCAGGCGGAGCCGGCCCGGGATCGTTCGTCGGCACGATGTGGTCGACGCCCGCCGGCATGTCGGGCGGCGCAGGGAGCCCGGGGATCGCCGGTGGTGGCGGGAGCGGCGGCGGCGCCGTGGCTTGCACCGGTGCCGGCGCCACCGGCGGCGGCGGCGGCGGCGGTGGTGATGGCGGCGGCGGTGGCGTCGGCGGCGGCGGCGGCCTCGGTGGCGGCGCTTCGATCGGCATCATCGCGAGCGGCTCGAGCTTCCGTCTCGACACCGTGACGGTGATGACCGGGCAGGGCGGAGCGGGCGGCGCCGGTGCAGACGGCTCGGCCGGTGGAAACGGCGGCACGGGCGGCGCGGGCGGTGCGCAGGTCATCATCACGAACGGACGCTCGGGCGCCGGCGGTCACGGAGGCTCGGGCGGCCCCGGCGGTTCCGGCGGATGCGGCGGCGGCGGTGCGGGTGGCGACAGCATCGGCGCGGTCGGCAGCGCCTCGACGATGGTCGCGGTGAGCACGACGTTCACGCCGGGCACGGGCGGTCCGGGCGGCGGCGCATGCCCGAGCGGCACGGGCTCCGCCGGTCTCGTCGGCACGTCCATGAATCACATCGGGCTCTGAGGCGCTCTCGATTCAGAGCCCGGCGTCGTTCAACAGCACTCCGCCGGAGTCGTCGAACGAGCTTCCGGCGTCGTCGCTCGGCGGCGGCGCCCACGCGTCCTCGCCTGGCGCGGCATCGCTCTCGACGACGAGGCCGCCGTCGTTGCCGGCCTGCGCACCATCGAGCTGCGGGCCCTGGCCGCTGTCCGGCTGCACGATGAGGGGCCCCGCGTCCGTGCGCGGCTGCACGACGCCGCCGTCCACTTCGGGCGCGTTGGGCGGCAACGGCATCGGGGAGCAGGCCACGCAGGTGAGGCAACCGATCGCGACGAGAGCACGCATGACCCCATGGTGCAGCAACCAGCGCACCAACGCGCGTCGCATCGTTGCCACCGGTTCTTCGTGTCGCCTCCGCGCGCCCGTGGCGGGGGCGTCCCACATGAAGACGTGTGAAGCATCGATCGCGGGGGAGGGCGCGTGCTAGGTAGCGGCCAGTGATCCGCGCGGAGAAGCTCACCAAGCGGTTCGGCGATCACCTCGCGCTCGTGGACCTGGATCTCGACGTCGCCGAAGGAGAAGTCTTCGGTCTGCTCGGACCCAACGGAGCCGGCAAGACGACCGCGCTGCGCTTGCTGACGGGCCTCGTCGCGCCCACGTCGGGCCGCGCCCAGATCGCGGGCGCCGACGTAGGGGCGAGCGCCGAGAGCGTTCGCTCGCGCATCGGTCTGCTCACGGAGACGCCGGGCTTGTATCCGAGGCTCGACGCGCTCGAGAACCTCCAGTTCTTCGCGGACATCTACGGCGTCGAGAACGCGGCGGCCAAGATCGAGTCGCTGCTGAAGCGTCTCGAACTCTGGGATCGGCGCAAGGAAGCGGCCGGCGCGCTGAGCAAGGGCATGCGTCAGAAGCTCGCGCTCGCGCGCGCGCTCTTGCACGACCCGAAGGTCGTCTTCCTCGACGAGCCGACGTCGGCGCTCGATCCCGCATCGGCGAAGGTCGTGCGCGCGCTGATCGGCGAGCTCAAGAGCGAGAAGCGCACGATCGTTCTCTGCACGCACAACCTCGACGAGGCCGATCGGCTCGCCGATCGCATCGGCGTGCTGCGCAAAGGGCGTCTCGTGCACACGGGCACGCCCGCGGAGCTGCGCCATCGCCTCTACGGGCGTGCGACGTCGGTCACGCTCGCCGAAGAATCGGAAGCGTTCGTCGAAGCGATGCGCGCGCTGCCCTTCGCGACCGAGGTGCGCGCGAACGGTCGCACGCTGCGCATCGCGAACGACGCGCCCGACGTGAACAACCCGGCCATCGTCCGCGCGCTGGTGCAGGCCGGCGCGAACGTGATGGAAGTGAAGGGCGAGGCCAAGGCGCTCGAGGACGTGTATCTCGACCTGCTCGGCGGCGCGGCCGAGGTGACCTCGTGAACCGCCGCCGGCTCTTCGCGGTGATCCGTCACGAGCTGCTCGAGCTCTCGCGCAGCCGCATCATCTTCCTGACGATGGCGATCGTGCCGAGCGTGCTCGTGCTCGTCGCGCTGCTGACCGAGCAAGCGATCCTGTCGACGCCCGATGCCGCCTTCCGCTTCGAGGGCCAGATGCCCGAGCTGCTCGAGCGCTACTGGAGCGAGGGGCTCGAGCCGAAGACGGCGGTGCTCATCCTGCTCAACGAGCAGTTCCTCACGATGCTGCTGATCGTCGCGACGGCGCTGCCGTCCACGGTCGCTTCGCACGCGGTGATCGGCGAGAAGGTCGAGCGCACGCTCGAGCCCGTGCTCGCGACGCCGGTCGCCACGGTGGAGCTGCTGCTCGGCAAGACCATCGTGTCGATCGTGCCTGGTGTGATCTTCACGTGGATCTCGTACGGCTTGACGCTCGCCGGCTTCGCGTGGATGAGCCCCGCCGTCGTCGTCGCGTCGGCGACGCGCCCGGTGTGGCCGCTCGCGTTCGCGATGCTCGCGCCGCTCGTCGCGGTCACGTCGGCGCTGACGAGCATCGCGGTGAGCTCTCGCGTGAACGATCCGCGCACGGCGCAAGGCCTCGCCGGCTTCCTCGTCATCCCGCTGCTCGGCATGGGCATCTCGGCGCTGCTCGGCGCGATCACGATCGACGTGAGCTGGGTGTTCTGGGGCGTCGCGCTGATGATGGCGATCGACTCGGCGCTGCTCGCGATCGCGGTGCGCCTGTTCTCGCGCGAGACGATCCTGACCCGCTGGCGTTGATCTCTCGGAGGGCGCTGGGCGCGCCCTCTCGCGGGACCGGCGGAGCCGGATCCCCCTCACTCCCACTCCGCCTCGGCTCGCTCACGCTCGCCTCGCGAGCGAGCAGCGACCTGCGCGCGCAATCCTCGTCGACGCAGGCGCTCTTGCGATGGATCGAGGGCCTTCGAGCTCGGCGGCAGCGCTCAGCCGGCGAAGCCGCCTTCGTCGAGGAACTTCTGTTCTTCCGGCGTCGTGTGCCGCGCGAGCAACGCGTTGCGGTGCGGGAAGCGGCCGAAGCGGCGGATGATGTCGCGATGCTTCTCGGCCCACTCGGGCATGCCGAGCGCTTCGTTCAGCGCCACCGATCGATCTTGATCGGCGAGCGACTCGGAGTGCTCGAACGGAAGATAGAAGAACATGCGCAGCTCCTTCGGGACCTGCTGATCGAATCCCTTGACGATCGCGCGGTCCGCGACGATGCGGGCGTGGGCGTCCGTCGCGAACGTGCGCGCCGATCCGCGGAAGGCGTTGCGCGGGAACTGATCGAGCAAGATCACGAGCGCGAGCGCGCTCTCGGCGTGCCGCATCCACGTCTCGTCGAGCTCGCTCTTCGCCGCGCGCTCGTGCAGCCCGAGAAAGCGCTCGCGGAAGTCGCGATCGAATCCCTCGTCGTGCGCGAACCACCGCTTCGCACCGGCCTCGGTCCAGTAGGTGACGACCTCGGCGGCCTCGGGCGTGGGATGCGCGTGCATCTCGAGAACCTGGGCCCTCGAGCGCAGCACCGCAACGACGCTCGCGGTGCGCGCCGATGCCTCACTCTCGCTCGGAGCTCATGGGCCGTAGGGGACCGTCGCCCAGAAGCCGAGAACACCGTAGTCGGCGCCCGCTACGGTCTCGACGAACGGGCTGGCGATCTCCACGTCGTATCCGCCGATCGACGTCGTCGCGCCGACGAGCGCGACGTCCCGACCCGTGTGCATCGCGTCCGCGCTCACGTCGAAGATCAGATCATTCGCGGCCGCGCCGCCGGGCAGCGTGCAGTGGAGCGGTCCCTGCTCGAGCGTGACGTGCGTGCCCGCGAGCAGCGCGGGTGGTGCGCCCGCCACCTCCGAGGTCGCGAAAAAGAGCGCCGCGCCCGGGCACGTCGCGATCGTGTCGCTCGCGCAAGTCGGGATGTCGATCACCACGCCGCTCGGAGTGCTGTGGACCTCCAGGCGATGCGTCGTGTCGAGCGCGATCGAGCTCGCGGCCATGCGACCGATGCCGGTGATGGTCACGAGGCACTCGCAGAGCGACGCGGCGCAGGTCTCGTTGCGCACTGCGAGCCGCGCGCCGTCGGCGGTCGCCTCGATCCGGAGCGCGGTGCCGAAGAAGGAGGCCGGACACTGGCTCGCGTCGGTTCCGGCGCCGGCCGTGACGGCCACCGTGACCTCCGAGGCTGCGAAGCTGCAGCCGCCATCCACGGGTGGGATCCATGCGTCGAGCCGGTCGACGCTCGCGTCGGGGACCTCTCGCGGCGCGCTGTCGGGCTCCGAAGCGGCGTCGCCCGAAGCATCCCGGATGTCCGCGTCACCCGACGCAGCGTCGCCGCTCTCGTGAGTCGTGTCGCATGCGGACACGAGCCACGACGCGAACAGAATCACGAGGGTGCGCGCCGTCATCCTTCGATCGTACCGCGAGCGGGACCGCGCGGGTCGATCGGGGAGCGCCGCGTCAGTAGTGGAAGGGATCGAGGCTCGCAGGGAACGCGCCCGACGCGCGTCGGTCCGCCTCGTCGCGATCCGTGCGTGCTGCCGCAGGGTCGCCGAGCCTCTCGTGACACTCCGCGCGCGCTCGCCACGCGTGGACGAGATCGGCGCGTCGCCCGAGCGCCTCGTCGAACGCCGCCAACGCTTCGGCATCTCGACCGAGCGCCGAGAGCGCGACGCCTCTGGCGAAGTAGGGCGGGCCCGACTGCGGCGCGTCCGCGACCGCGCGATCCGCATCGAGCAGCGCTTCGGCCGCGGCGTTCGTCGCGACCCGTGCGAGCGCGCGAGCGACACGGAACTGCACGTCGTCCGGCCGCACGTCGATCGCAGCGTCGAGGTCGGCGAGCGCGTGCTCCGGCTCGCTGCGCTCGCAGAACGTGAGCGCGCGCAGGTAGCGCGCGTAGGGGCGGTCCTCGATCTCGATCGCGCGATCCAGATCGCGCTCCGCCCCGTCGAAGTCGTGGTGATCGAATCGGAACAACGCGCGCACCTCGCGATAGCGCGCTCGATCGGGAGCGAGCTCGATCGCGCGATCGACGTGCGCCTGACGCTCGGCGTCCGTGGACCCGTCCTCGTCGCCGCGCAGGAACGCCATCAGCTCGTCCTCGGCGGGATCGTCGATCGCGCTGAGCGCGATCGGCACGAGCGCGACGATGCCGAGCGCCGAGAGCGCCAGCCACCAGCGACGCTTCGTGCCACGCGCGGACTGCGACTCGGTCATCACGCAGCGTGGGCGCGCGCGCGACGCGAGCACGCCGGTTCGGGGCGAAGGGGCGAATCGAGCGGGTCAGCGGTCGCCCTGCGAGGCCGAGCTCAGCGGGCGATGCGCTCGGCCAGCGCGCGCACCGTGAGCGGCGCGCAGCCCTCGGCTTTGTTGTTGGCGATCACGAAGAGCTCGCAGCCCGCATCACCACCGTGGCGGATCAGATCGGCGACGTCGCTACGCATCGCTTCGTTCGGCGCACGCATGCGATCGAAGGGTGCCCACTCCTTCTTCAGCTGCTCGTACTTCCTGTCCGGCGGAACCATCAATCGCACGACGACGCGCGTTCCTTCGCGCAGCGCGCCGGGGATCGCGACTTGTTCGGCGATCGAGGGCATGCGCGTCCACCAGTTGAAGACATGGGTCGCGCGCGAGGCCGCGAGCACTTCGAAGTAGCGCGGCACGAGCAGCGTCGGATCGCGCAGCTCGACCGCGTAGTCGAGGCTCGCGGGCACCCGTTCGAAGAAGCGGCCGAGCGCATCGGCGAACGCGTCGGGATCCAGCTTGGTCGGCGAGCGCGGCACCTCGAGCACGAACGGGCCCACGTGATCGGCGAACGCTTGCTGGAACGGCGCCGCGATCTGCTCTGTGAACAGCTCGGCATCGAGGAAGCGCTCGTTGATCTGCCCCGCGCGCACGCCGAAGCGCTCGTGCTTGGGAAAGACCGGCGTCGTGATCTCGGACCACACCTTGGAGATCGCGCGAAACCCCGCGGGCAATTGCACCGCGTACGCGCTCAGATCGCGCGCGGAGATCGGCGCGTAGAACGTCCGATCCATCCCGACAGTGCGGAACAACGGATGCCGCGCGTACTCCTCGAGAGAATCCTCCGTCTCGACGTACACGAGCGAGCGCCACTCCGGGAACGTCCAGCTCGACGTGCCGAAGCGAACGTGCGCCGGCAGCCGCGCTGCGAGCTGCGTCAGCGCCGCGTGATCGTCGATCGTCTTGCGGTACGCGTCACCGAAGAGCCCGAGCTGCCGCCCCATCAGGGCGCGGCGTCGTTCCCGGCGTCGTCGTTTCCGCCGGCATCGTCGAGCGACGGCCCGGCGTCGGCGCTCGCACAGATGCCGCCGCGGCACGCGAGACCTCCATGACAAGGAGCCGTCGTACCGAGAGTGCAGCACGCGGCTCCCAGGCACCCGCACGAGTCCGATGCATCGACGCCGCATCCGGGATCGCTCGCGCCGGTGTCGGTGCTCGACGCGTCGACGATCATGCCCGCGTCGTTACCCGGGATGTCGCTGCAGTTCGTGCACACGCAGTTCGTGCGGCCGATGCAGTTGCTCGTGCAGTTGCCGCCGCTGCAGTCGAGGTTGCAGTTGCCGGTGCCCGAGCACGAGAGCGTGCAGCCGCCGCCTTCGCACGTGACGTCGCAGTTGCCGACGCCCGTGCACGAGAAGTTGCAGTTCCCGGTGGGGCAGCTCTCGTGACAGTTGCCGATGCCGTCGCACGTGCAGACGTTGCCGGGCGCGCACGTCCCGGTCTGATCCCCGATGTGGAAGCAGGCGCCGAAGACGAGCGACGACGCCGCGAGCCCGAACGAGATCCCCCAGCGAAGCAAGGTCCGATTCGTCATGTGGGACAGAATACCGCAGCTCACACGCGGTAGGTCACTTCGAAGCGACACGCATCCGCGCCCTTCGTCCGGCACTTCGTCTCCAGCGCTTCCTTCACCTCGCCGCCGCTCAGCTCGACGGAGCGCTCGACCCAGCCGAGCACGCTGAGGCAGTGCACGGGATGCGGCTCGGCGAACTCGCGCACGCTGAGGATCGCCTTCTCGAGGGGAGGTGTTTCTACGAACGATGCGTCGATGCGGCCCGAGTCGTAGTGGACGTCCCACACGCGGATCGCGCGCGAGAGGATGAAGCGCGGCGATCCGAGCGCGTAGAAGATCCGATACAGCGTCGGCAGGTTCACCTTCGACGCGTAGCGACCGAGCTCGCGACAGAGCGCGAGATCACCGCGCCCGTAGAGCCGATCGATCTCGGTGCAGAGCTCGACGAACATCCCGAGCGGCACCCAGTCGTGCGGCATCACCTTCTCTTCGAGGCGCCGTCGGCTGTCGGCGCAGAGCGCTTCCTTCACGCGGCGCACGCCGGGCTCGCCGTAGAGCTCGCGTACGTAGCGGACGCGGGCGGTGATCGCGCTTCCTTTGATGTGCACCGCCATCGGCGGATCGTATCGCGAATGGGCGATGCGCTACGCTGCCGCGCGTGACGCCGCGCACGAAGACCGTGCTCCTGACCGCGTTCGAGCCCTTCGGCGGCGACGTGGTGAACGCATCGGAGCTCGCTGCGCGCCCGCTCGACGGCGTGGAAGTCGCGGGCCATCGCGTGAGTGTGGCGATCCTGCCGTGCGTGTTCGGCGCGGCGATCGACACGCTCCGCCGCGAGATCGATCGGCTCGAGCCCGCGCTCGTGGTCGCGTGCGGCGAGGCCAGCGGTCGCTCGGAGATCTCGATCGAGCGCATCGCGATCAACGTCGACGACGCGCGCATCCCCGACAACGCCGGCAAGCAGCCGATCGACGTCGCCGTCGATCCCGACGGACCGGCCGCGTACTTCTCGCGTCTGCCGATCAAGTCGATCGTGCAGGCGCTGAGCCAAGCGAAGATTCCGGCGGCCATCTCGCAGACGGCCGGAACGTTCGTCTGCAACCACGTCTTCTACGGCCTGATGCGCGCGCTCGAAGGCACCGACGTGCCTGGCGGCTTCGTGCACGTGCCGCGCGGCGACACACAGCGCACGACGCGAGCGCTGGCGATCGTGATCGCGACGGCGCTCGCCACGCAGCAAGACGGCAAGCTCGGCGGCGGCGCGATCGACTGATCTCGACCGCAGTGGTCCGCAGAGCGGACCCGACACAGTCGTTTCGGCCCGGCTTGCCGGCCGCTCCGGTAGAGATCAGCGCGCCCTGCCGTAGGCGAGCTGCACCGTGCGCGTGCGCTCGAGCCCGGCCTGGCTCGTGAAGAGCGCGTCGGCGTGACCGTCGCCGTCGAAGTCGCCGTCCAGCGCGACCGTCAGGCCGAGCGCGTCGGGCCAGGAGACGCCACCACCGACGTCCACCGTGGCGCCGATCCACGTGCGAGCGGAGGCCGCGAGCGAGCCCGTCGTCGGCGCGCCGAACACGAGGTCCACGCGCCCTCCCTCGCCGCATCCAGGGCTACCGAACAAGAGATCACCGAGCCCGTCGCCGTCGACGTCGCCCGAGGCGATCGAAGGTCGGAAGGTCGGCATCGCGCACGGCGGAGACAGCATCGCGGCGGCGCTCGACGCGTCGCCGGTGCCGCGCCCGCGGTCGCCGAAGAAGACGAGGAAGCTGTCGTCCATCCGAGGAACCGCGAAGTCGGCCAGACCATCGCCGTTCGCGTCGAAGTCGCCGATCATTCCGCCGATCGCATCGATGCTCGCGATCGCGGGGCCCGCGGGCACGGCGATGTCCGCTCCGAACGGTCCGTAGACGAGATGCACGTCCGCCGCGCGCGCCGGTTGGCCGACGACCGTCACGAGCAGGTCGTCGTGGCCGTCGCCGTCGACGTCGCCCGCGCCGGTCGCCGCCGAGCGCACGCCGATCACGTCCGCGACGACTCTTTGATCGGCCACCAGCGCGCTCGCGTCCGACCAACGTGTCGCGCGGCCGTGGACGACGACCAGCTGCCGGAGATCGGCGCCGCGCACCGTGGTGACCGCGAGGTCGTCGGTGCCGTCGCCGTCGAGATCGCCCGCGCGCGCGACGTAGCAGGCGCTCGGCTCGTCCTCGGGCACGAGCGTCGCGGCGGCCGTGGTCATCGGCATCGTTCCGGTGCGCCGCGTCCGATCGCCGTAGAGGATGCGGACCGTGCACGCGCGGAACGTCGAGGCGGGCTCGGCCGCGTAGCCCGTGATCGCGACGTCGTCGATCCCGTCTCCGTCGAAGTCACCGGTGGCCATCTGGAGATCGGCCACGGACGGAACGTCGTCGAGCAGGACGAGATCGGGTCGACCGAGCGAGAGCACGCCGCTCAGCCGTGCGGCCCGCCCGTAGAGAACGACGAGCCCGCCGCCGTGCTCGTCGTGGAACCAGGTGCCGCCGATCACGATGTCGTCGAGGCCGTCGGCATCGAGATCGGCGAATCCGACGGCGCCATCGGAGAGGACCCAGCGCTCGTCGAGCACGAGCCCGGCCGCCGCGCCGGCAGAGACGGCGACATCCGCGTCGCCGACCCACGGTGCCGCGCCGCCACCATCGGGCTCGTCGCGTTCGTGCACGAGACATCCCTGAGAGAGAAGGAGCACGAGCGCCCAACCCAGCCGCGCACGATGTTCCATGTGCCGCAGTGGCCGACGGGCGCCGCTTCCATCGAGCAATCAGCGCGTCGAGCCGTAGACGAGATAGACGGTGTCGAACGGCTCCGGCGCGAACACGGTCGGCGCGGAGAACAGCGCGTCGGCGTGACCGTCGCCGTCGAAGTCGCCGTTCTGTGCGACGCCGGCGCCGAGCGCTTGGCCCCAGTGCAGTCCGCTGGCGTCGCTCGGATTGCCGCCGATCCAGCTGCGATCGGCCGCGCCCAGCGAGCGTGTCGTCGGCGGCCCGAGCACCCGGTCGGTGCGCCCGGCACCGCCCTCGAAGCCCGGCGAGCCGAGCAAGAGATCGCTGCGCCCGTCTCCGTCGACGTCGCCCGCAGCGATCGCGGTATCGAGCCTCGCATCCGCCGACGCGGCGGTGAGGATCGCGGCGGCATCGGAGAGCGACACCGTGCCGGCGAGGCGCCGGCGTGATCCGAAGAACACGGCGACCGCATCGCCGTCCGCGGTCGCGGTGGACACGGCGAAGTCGGAGAGGCCGTCGCCGTTCGCGTCGAAGCCGCCCAGCATCCCCCCGAAGTCGGCTGCGGTCGGAACGCGCGCGGCGGCCATCTCGATCGAGACGTCGCGGCCGGTGAACGGCCCGTAGAGCACCCGCACCTCGTTCCTGACGTCGTCGGTCAGCACGACGAGCGCGTCGTCGTGCCCATCACCGTCCAGATCGCCCGCGGCCGTGCCGAGGCCGAGGGTCACGGTCGAAGCGGTGACGCGGAACGTCGTATCGGGCGCGAAGGCGCGATCGGTGTCGGGCCCATGGTCCGCGTTGCCGTGCAGCACGAAGAGGTGGACCGTGTCGTCCTGCTCCACGACGCGCACGAAGAGGTCGTCGATCCCGTCGCCGTCGAGATCCCCGGCACGTGAGAGGGCGATCTCCCGCACCGTCCGGAACAGACGCAGCCTCAGACCGAGGCCGTCGATGCCCCCCGCGCCGGTGACGCGCGCGCGCCGCCCGAACGCGATGATCACCGTGCCTTCCGTGACCGTCCCCGCCGTCGCGAGCGCGATGTCGTCGATCCCGTCGCCGTCGAAGTCGCCCGTCGCCATCGCGCGCTCCGACCGTTGTCCGGGCTCGTCCGTGTCGCCGAAGAGCTGTGCGTCGGGCACGTCGAGCGAGTAGGTGCCGCGCAGGCCGCCACGTCGGCCGTACACGACGATCACCGACGCGTTGGAAGCGACAGAGCCACCGAAGGGCGTGTCGTGCGAGCCGAGCACGATGTCGTCGAGGCCATCGCCGTCGAAGTCGGCGAACGCGGTCTCGCCCGGCGCGAGCGTCCACGAAGGGCTCGCCACGAGCGCGACGTCGACGCCGTCGGGCGGCGGAGGGCTCTGCGGGCCGGCATCGATCTGCTCGAGCGTGTTGCACCCGCCGTTGCCGGTGTATCCGGAGTCGACGCACG
>CAYSCF010000056.1:0-28570 GCA_964429305.1 uncultured Sandaracinaceae bacterium
GCTACCAGTTCCGGACCTCCGCAGGCCGATAGCGCACATCTCATCCACCGCAACACGACAAACGGCGATGGTGCGATCGTGTTGAACCCAACGACCTCGCCGCAGTACCTCCTCACCGCATTCGACGAACAGAGCTTCTGATGCAGATCATCGAGACCTCGAACGTACCCATCAAGGCGTGGATTGACGGCGTAGGCGTCGAGGAGCAGGCCAAGAAGCAGCTGATGAACACGGCTTCGCTGCCGATCATCTTTCACCACGTCGCGGTGATGCCCGACGTGCACGTCGGCATCGGCGCGACCGTCGGCACGGTGTTGCCGACGAAGGGCGCAATCATTCCGGCCGCGGTCGGCGTCGACATCGGCTGCGGCATGATGGCCGTGCGCACGACGCTGAGCGCGAACGAGCTGCCGCGCTCGCTCGGCAAGATGCGCGACGCGATCGAGCGCGCCGTCCCACACGGCCGCAGCGACAACGGCGGCAAGAACGACCGAGGCAGCTGGCGCAACGTTCCGAACGCCGTCGGTGACGTCTGGAAGGACGAGCTCGAAGCGCGCTGGAAGGTGATCGCGGACAAGCACCCACGCCTGGCGCGCGGCGCGACGGCCGAGCAGCTCGGCACGCTCGGCGGCGGCAACCACTTCATCGAGGTCTGTCTCGACGAGGTCGATCGCGTCTGGGTGATGCTGCACTCGGGCTCGCGCGGCGTCGGCAACCGCTGCGGCACGTACTTCATCGAGCGTGCGCGCAGGGAGATGGAGGCGAAGGACGTACACCTGCCGGATCGCGATCTCGCGTGGCTCTCGGAAGGCACGACATCGTTCGACGACTACGTGGAAGCGGTCGGCTGGTCGCAGGACTACGCAGGGTGGAGCCGGCAGCTGATGATGACGGCCGCGCTCGCCGCGGTGCGCCGCGAGGTGGGCGCGCGCTTCAAGACCGACGAGCTCGCGGTGAACTGCCACCACAACTACGTGCAGAAGGAGACGCACGGAGAGGGCGAGATCTGGGTCACGCGCAAGGGCGCGGTGCGCGCGGGCCTCGGCGATCTCGGCATCATCCCCGGCTCGATGGGCGCCAAGAGCTTCATCGTGCGCGGCCTGGGTAACGAGGCGAGCTGGCAGAGCTGCTCGCACGGCGCCGGCCGCAAGATGAGCCGCACGCAGGCCAAGCAGAGCTTCACGCTGAAGGACCACCGCGAGGCGACCGAGGGCGTCGAGTGCCGCAAGGACAAGGACGTCATCGACGAGACGCCCGCGGCCTACAAGGACATCGATGCCGTGATGAAGGCGCAGAGCGATCTCGTGGCGATCGTGCACACGCTCAAGCAGATCGTCTGCATCAAGGGCTAGAGCGCTAGGCTGCACGGCGATGGCCGAGGCAGCGACGAAGACAGACAAGAAGGAATCGACGTTCGTCGTCTACGCGGCGCTCGTCGGCAACCTACTCGTCGTGATCACGAAAGCCGTCGCCGCCGTGTGGACCGGCAGCTCGGCGATGACGAGCGAGGCCATCCACTCGTTCGTCGACACGTTCAACGAGATCCTCTTGCTCTACGGGATGAAGCGCGCCGCACAGAAGCCCGATCTCGAGCATCCGTACGGGTACGGACGCGAGCTCTACTTCTGGAGCTTCATGGTCGCGCTGATGGTGTTCGCGATGGGCGCGATCGCCTCGGTCTACCAGGGCGTGACGCACCTCTTGCACCCCGAGCCGATGCGCTCGCCGCTCGTGAGCTACGTCGTGCTCGGCGCCGCATTCGTCTTCGAGGCGGGCTCGTGGGTCGTCTCGTTCCGATCGTTTCGCGCCGGCAAGGGACGCATGGGCTTCTACGAAGCGTTCGTGCGGAGCAAGAACCCGCCGACGTTCATGGTGCTGCTCGAGGACAGCGCGGCGCTACTCGGCATCTTGGTCGCAGCGATCGGCACGGTGCTCTCGGTCACGCTCCATTCCGCCGTGATCGACGGCGCCGCGTCGATCGTCATCGGGCTGATCCTGGCGACCACGGCGGCGCTGCTCCTACGCGAGAGCAAGAGCTTGCTCCTCGGCGAGACCGCGGCGCCGGAGCTGAGCGCCGCCGTCCTCGCGCTCGCACGCGCCGAGCCCGGCATCGCGGGCGCGAACGGAATGTTCAGCGTGCAGCTCGGGCCCGAGCAGGTCGTCGTCGCGCTGAGCATCGAGTTCGGCGACGAGCTCAAGGCCACGGCCGTCGAGGACATCGTCGTGTCGCTCGAGCGCAAGGTGCGCGCGGCGCATCCCGAGGTGGTCGGCCTCTTCGTGAAACCGCAGGACCACACGCGCTTCGATGCGTGGCGCCGGGCACGCGTCGCGCCCGAGACGTGATCATCGACCTGGCCGAGCGCGCGCGATCAGCGTGCGGAACAGCTGCGTCCACGCGTCCCAGTCGTGCCGCCCTTCCACGGTCGCCACGTGATCGCTCGGAAGCACCGCGGCGAGCGTGCGTGACGGAGGATCCTGCGTCTCGCCCTCGGCCCAGCCGACGTACATCGGCGGCATGTCGTCGGGGTCGTCGACGTAGCCGCGCAGATAGGCCCACACGAAGCGCGTGAAGGTCGCGTCGTCGATCGCGCGCGGCAGCGGGCCCGGATGCCAGTCGCGCAGCCCCGTGCGCACGACCTCGGATCGGATGGGCTCGATCCCGAGAAACGGCGAGAGCAGCACGATGCCCGTGAGGCTCGCGCCGTGCTCGCGCGCGAGGAGCGTCGCGCCCATTCCACCGAGCGAGATGCCGACGACCCAGATCTCCGAGTAGCCACGCGCGAGCGCGGGGTCGAGCACGTCCTCGTAGAGCACGTCCGACGCATGGCCGTCGAAGTAGTAGCGATAGTGCAGATCGACCATCACCGCGTCGCAGGGCGCGCCGCTCTCGCGCAGGTCGCGCACCATGCCGTGATCGAGGAACGAGTCCGGCGAGTCGAGCAGACCAGGCAGGAAGATCACGAGACACGAAGCGCGCGTGGCGCCCGTCTGCTCGAAGAGCGCGGGCACGGGGCGCGTCGGCGAGCGCGAGAAGTAACAGCCGCTCGCGCAGAGCGAGATCGCGAGCAGCGCGGCGAGCCTCACGGAGCGGCTCGGAGAAACGCGGTGATCTCCGTCGCGACGCGCGCGTCGTTCATGATCAGAGTGTGGATCACGGGGACCTCGCGGTGATCGGCGCCGGGCAAGTGCGTCTCGTCGACGGCGACGACACCGTCGGACGCTACTCCACCGAACGGAAGCCAGCGCGCGCGCGGACCGAGCGTCCCCGCGAACACGAGCGTCGGGACGCTCGGCACCGGCAGCGACGCATAGAACGCGTCGTCGGTGAGGCGCTGCCCCGCGTCCTTCGTGAGCGCGCGATAGAGCGGATGCGCCCCGAGGAACCGCGCGATGCGTGGCGGCTGGTTCGGCGGCGCGAGCATCGCGATCTTGCTCAAGCCCGGCGGCAGGCTCGGGCTCGCCATGCGCGCGATCACGTTCCCGAGCGAGTGCCCGATGATCGCGTAGGGCCCACCATCGCTGCGCGCGCGAACGTGCGCGGCGAAGCGCGATGCGATCTCGGACAGATCGTGCTGCATGACCGAGTACCCGAAGCGCGACGTGCGGATCCCCGCGCGCTCGAGCCGCATCGCGAGCAGGAGCAGCGAGCGTGGCGAGCGACCCATCCCGTGAACGAGGAACGCCTGCACGTGAGAGGCTGATACCATCCCACGCTCGGGGATGCAGGCGCTCGCATATCGGTTGCTCGTCGCGTTCTTGCGGCTCGTCACACGCGTGTTCTTCCGAACGATCGAGGTGGTCGGTCTCGATCACGTCCCGGCGGCGGGGCCCGTCATGCTGGTCGGCAATCATCCGAACTCGCTGGTCGACCCCGTCGTGCTCGCGACGACGTGCCCGCGACGCGTGAGCTTCGCGGCGCGCGACGGCCTCTTCTCGATGCCCCACCTCAAGCCGATCCTGTGGGCGCTCGGCAGCGTGCCGATCAAGCGCAAGCAAGACCACGCAGGCGGCGCGACCGACAACGCCGAGGCGTTCGCGGCGATCCACGCGCTCATGGCGCGCGGTGGCGCGTTCGGGATCTTTCCCGAGGGCGTGAGCTACACCGAGCCGGAGCTGCAGCCGCTCAAGACCGGCGCGGCGCGCATGGCGCTCTCCGCGGTGGCCGACGGAATCCCGGTCGTGATCGTCCCGGTCGGTCTCTCGTACCGCCGCAAGCAGCACTACCGAGGGCGCGTGCTCGTGCAGTACGGCCGGCCGATCACGCTCGACGCCGCGTGGCTCGATCGGTGGAAGAAGGATCCGCGCGAGGCCGCGCACGCGCTCACCGATGCGATCGATCTCTCGCTGCGCGCGCTCACGATCAACGCCGACGACTTCGACACGCTGCGCGTGCTCGACGGCGTGCGCCGCCTCTACGTCCCGGAGACGCGCGAGCTCTCGCTGGCCGACGAGGACGAGCTCTCGCGCCGTCTCGTGTCGCACTGGAAGCAGAAGCAGAACGTCGACGAGGTGAAGCAGTACTACGTCGACGTCGGCAATTACCTCGCGCTGCTCGACGCGCTCGATCTCTCGGACTGGGACCTGCGCAAGCCGATCTCGCGCTGGGACTGGTCGCGACGCATCGCACGACACGTCGTGCTCCTGCTGGTCGACGTCCCGCTCGCTCTGCCGGGATTGATTCTGCACCTGCCGATCCTGTGGGGCGCGACGCGCGCAGGCGAGATGGTGCTCGAGCGCGACGACGTGCGCGCGACGATGCGCATGATGATCGGCGTCGGCGGCGTCATCACGGTGTACGTCGCGATCGCGATCGCGATGATCGCGTGGAGCCCCACGCCGATGGGCGTGGCGTGGGCGCTGCTCGTGGTCGCGTTCCTGGTCACGTCGGGCCTGGCTGCGATCCGAGTGCTCGAGAAGCAGCTGATCGTGCGCCACGGCTTGCGCGTGCTCGCGCGCATGATGGCGCTGAAGGGCGAGCTCGAGGCGCTGAGAGAACAGCGCGACGCGCTGCGCGCGCGACTGAAGCCCTTGGTCGAGGCGCATCTGGATCCGGAGCTGCAGCGAATCGTTCCGCGCCGAGAGCCCGCGCTCTGAGGTGCTAATCTCGCGCGCGACCCGAGCCGGGGTGGCGGAATGGCAGACGCAGGGGATTTAAAATCCTCCGTTTCGAGAGAGACGTGCGGGTTCGACCCCCGCCCCCGGCAACGAAGCCGAGCAGCCGAGCACAGCCCTCTCGCTCTCCACGAGCTCGGGTGGACCGAGTCAGCGCCCGATCGAGATCAACACCGCTGCGACTGCCGCCGCGATCAACACGCCAGGCCAGACGGACCACACCCCCTGCCACACGCTGATGCTCAGGCCGCGCACGAACGACCGCGCGGTGACGAGGCCCTCGGGCCCGCGTCGCTCACGGTAGGTCGCATTGTCGATGGGCTCGATCTTCACGTCGCATGCCGCGCGCGCGAGCCAACCGGGCACCACCGTCCCCTCCGAAACGGACCCGTGCACGAGCATCGTTCCGAGTGGGACCCGCGAGGCCCATCGCGCGCGGGCCATCACGAGCATGGTAGCGAGCGCGATGAGCAGCGCGGCGACGAATGCGCTCCCGAACGACGAGCGCACCGTCGGTGCGTTAGCGTCGACCACCGGCACGTTTCCGGGGAGCGTGGAGCGCACGTCCCCGTCGTGCGCCGCGATACGCACCTCGTCCACGCGTCGATGCAGCTCGTCCACCGTGGCCTCGGGCGGGATCTCGTCGAGCACGAGTTGTGTCGACGAGGGGTCGTCGCAGGCGGAATCGAACGATGCTTCGAACCATGAGGGACGAAGGATGCAGGTCGGGTGCCACCTCGTGCGGTCGTAGCTTGCGGAGCGGGCCGACCGCGGCGACGCGTCGTAGTCCATCGGAACCCACGCCCCCGAGCGGCTCAGGACTTCTATCAACGGGAAGCGATCGCGCGCTTGCGGCATCGCGTCCAGCTCGCGCGTCGAGGACGACCGGACGCCGATGAACGCCCGCCCGAGCCCGCGGACGTATCGCACGACGCGTTCGAGCGGCGCGCGGCGGTCCGCGAGGATGTACAGCGGATCGGCGGGCGGCTCATCGGTCGATCGCGCGATGGGCTCGCCGTGGCGATCGAAGATCCATACCTGTTGACGAAGCCCGTAAGGAAACCCGATCGGCCCGTCCCTGAAGACCGGCTCGATCCCCAACTCGCGCCACGCAGGGCGGATGCCCGCGTCGAGCGAGCGCCAGAACCCGCTGTCCCCTTCGGCGACTGCGAGCCACGCGCCGGCCAGGGCGAGCGGAAGTGCGAAGCGGAGCAGCCGACGCTGGCCCGTGCTCTCTCGCAAGACGCGAGGAAGCGCGACCACGCACGCGACGCCGAAGGCACCACCCACGAGCCACTCGGCGTAGCGCGCCACGATTCCGACCGCGGCGATCGGCGCAAGGCCACCTGCCGCCAGGCCTCGATGTCCCTCGTCGCGGAGCCCGCCCAGCGCGACGAAGACGCGCTCGGCGGCCCACAGATCGAGACCGTCGCGTAGCGCAGCCGCGATGCAGCCGAGCGTGAGCACCGCGAACAGAGCGCGGGCGCGCGCGCGACGTCGAAGAACCTCGGCGAAGAGACCTGCCGCAGCCAGCCCGTCGAAGACGACGCCCGCCGCGCTTCCCGACGACCGCACGTGCGCGAGCATGGCGAGTCGCTGCAACGATGTGTAATGCGGTGACACGGAGGCGCCGAGGCCGATGAAGGATCGTTCCGACAACGCTCCCATCAGCAGCAACGCGATCGTGACCGAGAGCAGCGTGCGCCAGCGACCGAGCGAGCGCGTCGACGCCGTCGCGCGCGCGGCAAACGCGACGAGCAAGAGCGCGATCCAACTGAATGGCGCCAGCTCGTACGGTCGGTAGGCGAGGTCCGGCAGGGTGAGTGGGGCGAAGACCAGAGCGCCGATCCCGAACGAAGCGGCGAGCGCCAGTGCTGCGCGCCACGCCCCACCGCGACAGCGCCCCAACGGTTGGAGCGCGATCGCCGCGAGCCACGCGAGAGCACCGACCGACGCGACCAGACGAAGACCGAGGAAGAGCTCGTCGAACGCGAGCCCTGCGAGCCCGAGCGCATGCAGCGCCACCGCGACGCTCACGACGGTGGTCGCCGCGAGGAACGGCGCTGCCGCCGCGAGCTTTCCGCGCGCCCCCACCCGCGGCGTTCGCCCGGCCGGCACAGCGAGAAGATACCGCGATCGCGCGGCCGCCGTATGGCGCGCCGTCTCTCGCTCTCGCGGCGACACTCACTCCGAAGAGGCGACGTCGGCGCGCTACACTCGGACGATGCAGCGGTCGTCCCTCGTGACCTGTCTGCTCGCGCTCCTGCTCGCGGCGTGCAGCGCGCAGAGCGAACCGAACGATGCGTCCTGCGCGCACCCCGCGGTCACCACGTACGCGTGTGATCCGCTACCGCCTGGCAGCATGGGTTGCAGCGGAGACCCCGCGCGCGGCAGGGACGCCGGTCGCGCTGCCATCTATCCGCACGGCTGTATCGCGACGTTGCCGTATTGCTCCGGCTTCGCTCCGGACCAACCACAAGGATGCTCGTGCTCCGGCACCGCAGACGACGCGGGCAACACGGGTTGGTCCTGCCCTCTTTAGGAGCGTGGCCTAGCTCGCGACGTCGATGATGATCTTGCCCGCCGCGCGCCCGCTCTTGCTGCGCGCCCATGCGTCGGCGAGATTCTCGAGCGGGAAGCGCGAGTCGATCACCGCGCGGAGCTTCTTCGCTTCGTACAGCTGATCGAGAATCGCGAGATCCGTCGCACGTGCCTTCAGCAGCACGGGGTACACCTTCTTGCCGCACGTGATGTTGAGCGCGCCGCGCGCGAACACCTCGGGGCCGGGCAACGTGGAAGCGTAGCGGCCCTTCGGCGTCAGCATCGCGAGCCACTTGGGGATCTCTGCGCCGACGCAGTCGAGCACCACGTCGAACGGCGCCTGGCCCGCGAACGCGTCGCCCACCGTGTAGTCGATCACCTCGTGCGCTCCGAGCTCTCGCACCAACGCGATGTTGCGCGTGCTGCACACGCCGACGACGTGGCAGCCCGTCGCGCGTGCGATCTGCACGGCGAAGTGGCCGACACCGCCCGAGGCGCCGACGACGAGCACGCGCTGCGTCGCGCCCTCCCTCGGGATCTTCGCGCCATCGCGCAGGCCTTGCAGCGCCGTCATCCCCGCGAGCGGAAGCGCGGCGGCGTCGGCGAAGCTCATCGCGCTCGGCATCTTGCACGTGACGTCGATGCCTGCCGCGGCGACGTCCGCGCATGCGCCGCCCGCGCCCGACTTGATGCGCGCGTGCACGCGATCACCGATGGCGAACGTCGTCACGCCCTTGCCGATCGCGATCACCACGCCGGACACGTCGTAGCCCGGGACGATCGGAAACGACGCGGGCTGGATGAGACGGAGCTGGCCCTCGGCCTTCTTCCAGTCGATGGGGTTCACGCTCGCGCACTTCACGCGGATCGCGACCTGCGCCGCTTTCGGCTTCGGCTCGGGCAGCTCGATCAGAGCGAGCTTCTCGGCACCGCCGTAGGCGGCGTAGGCCATCGCGCGCATCAGGCGCTCGCGATGCGGCGCGGCATCTCGGGGCCGGCGCGCTCGGCGTCGATCTGTGCGATGCGGTTCTTGCCGTCGACGAACACGACCTTCGGCACGTGTGCGCGCGCCTCGGCATCTTCCATTTCGCCGTACGTCGCGAGGATGACGAGGTCGCCCGGCTTGTTCAGGTGCGCGGCTGCGCCGTTGATGCAGATCACGCCCGAGCCGCGCGGGCCGGGCAGCGTGTAGGTCACGAGGCGCGAGCCGCGCGTGACGTTGAGCACGTGGATCTCTTCGTGGTCGAGCATCCCCGCCGCATCGAGCAGGTCTTTGTCGATCGTCACGCTGCCCTCGTAGTCGAGGTCGGCGTGCGTGACGGTCGCGCGATGGATCTTGCCCAAGAACATCCTGCGTCGCATTGGCGTTGTCCTTCCATAGCGGCCCGAGACGGGTCCACTCAGATGGACGGAAACGTAGGGGCGTTCCGCGCCGGTCACAAGGCGTAGATCGGAATGCGAGCCCACACGTCCAAGCCCCTATGACACGCACTCTGCTGGCTCTGACGCTCGTGCTCGGAACGCTCTGTCCCGCTCTGGCCTCCGCGCAGGATCCCGCGCGCGTCGAGACGTTCGACGACGCCGACCTCGTGACCGGAACGCTCCAGTCGCCGATGGTCGACGTGATCGCGAGCCGACGCCTCGGCCACCGCCACACGCTGATCTCGCCGCGCGCACACTACACGCCCGAGATGCTCCGCTCGGTCGAGAACCTCTGACGCGTGCTATGCGTCCGGCATGTGCCGACGCGTGACGTGTGAGAAGTGCCAGAAGCCCTCGTACGCCGGATGTGGCCTGCACATCGAGGCCGTCCTGGGCGACGTGCCCAAGGAGCAGCGCTGCACGTGCCGTGAGGCCGTGAGCGTCAGCGGAAACGCGCCCGCGTCCTCGCGCCCGAAGTGGTGGCCCTTCGGCTGAGCTAGCGGACCTTGCGCGCCGCGACGCGGGCGAGGTGCTTGTCTCCGAACCAGCCCTCGCGATAGGCGAAGATCTCGAGGCCTTCGCAGCAGCGAAGAAGCTCGTTCGGCTCGGCGAGCCAACGCTTGGTGCGGTTCGGCTCCTTCTCGAGACTGCGTACCGTCGCGACCTCGGCGAGCACGACGCCGTTCATCGCGAGCGCCGCCTGGATGGCAGGAAAGAGCCCGGGCTGTCGGTAGTTGAAGCAGCACACGAGATCGAACGCACCGGGCGGCAGGCCTTCGCGCTCGAGATCGCGCACCACGGTGTGAACTTTGAGGCCTTCGTCGCGCGCCGCCTCGCGAGCGAGCGCGAGACCGACGGGCGAGATGTCGACCGCGGTGACCTCGAGGCCGCGTCGGCCCATCGCGACGGCGAGGCGTCCGGCGCCCGCGGCGACGTCGAGCGCGAGGCCCGTTCGGGGCAGCTCGTGGTCGAGCTCGGAGACCCAGATCGGCACCGAGCGAGGCAGGTCGCGCTCGGCCGCCCAGCGTTGGTCCCACTTGACGCGATCTTCTTCGGCCATCGGGGCTGATCGGATACCACACGGCGCCCCATGGACGCGAGGGCCGGGCGCCGCTATCGTCGCGCCGCTATGTCGGCTTCGCACTCCGCTACGGACGATCACGAGACGCACGAGACGCATCCGCACCCGCCGATGCCGGCGGTCACCGACGAAGCAGCCGACACGCCCAACTGGGTCCCGGTCAGCGGCCTCGTGCTCTTCGTCGTGATGGTGCTCTTCGTGATGATGCGCTCCGCGCTGGCGCCCGCTCCCGAGGCCGCGGCGGCGACCACCGACGAGGCCTACGCTGGGGAGGCGCCCTCGCCCGCCGCGGCGCAGTAGTGCACGCGGCGAGGGTGAGCCTGATCGCGTTGCTCTCCGGCTGCGCGACGCTCGCAGACATGTCGGCAGGCCACGTCGGCTGTGCGGCGAGTGACATCACGACGAGCGACATGCACTGGACGCTGCAAACGCGCAGCTGGATCGCGACGTGTCACGGGCAGCGGTATCACTGCGCCACGTTCGACACGAGATCGTCCTCGCAGATCGCGTGCGCACCCGAGGAAGGGGACGCGCTGGCGACGACCGCTCCTGCCCGCGAGCCCCCCGCTGCCGCGACGCCCGTTGCCGAGACACCCGCTGCCGAGACTCCGCCGAGCCCGCCCACGCGTGCACCGGATCCTCCCGGGACGTGGCGGGCCAGCGTCATCGAGACGGGCCTCGCACGTGTTCGCACGCCCGTGCTCCGTTGCATCGCGAGCAGTCATCTCCCGGCGGATGTCGGTGCACGCGTGGACGAAGAGGGCCGCATCACCGAAACGCGGTTCGCGGCGACGCTCGGCGAGGCGGAGCGACAATGCACCCAGCGAGCGCTCTCGACGCTCGATCTCAACGGTCGCGTCGAGCAACCACGCGAGGTGACGATCACGGTCGCCGCCGGCGGCTTCACGGTCGTCGGAGGGGAAGAGGCTGCGCCCATCGCCTCCGCCGGCGGCGAGAGCGCGCCCGCCACCGACGCCGCGACCACACTGCGCGCTGCGGTCGATGCGCATGCCGAGACGATCCTCGCGTGCACCGATGGCGCGTCCGTCGCGATCTCCGCGACCTGGTCCGACGCTGGAGACGTGACGTTCGCGTTGCGTGGACGTGCTGCAGGCAGCGACGTCGAACAGTGCGTGCAGTCGGCGCTCGGTACGATGCACGTCGCGCCGGGCACCGCAGGCTCGATCCTCTACCCCGTCGCTCCGCGCTGACGAATCAGAGCGCGGCGATCTCTTCGTCCGAGAGCCCGACCTCGCGGAGCACCTCGAGCGTGTGCTCACCCTGCTTGGGCGCGAAGCCCTCCGCGAAGTGCGTCGCCGTCGGCGTCTTGATCTGCGGCAGGCTCGAGCCATCGCGCATCGGGCGATCGGCGATGAAGCCGCGCGCGCGGTGCTGCGGATCGTTCGCGATCTCTTCGGGCGTGAGGATCGGCTCGAGACAGCAGTCCACCGTCTCGGCGAACGCGATCCATTCGGTCAGCGTCTTGTTCGCGAAGACGGCCGCGACCCTCCGCTTCCATTCTTTCTGGTGATCGCCGGGCGCGAGCGCCGTCATGTCGGGCTCGATGCCGACCGCCGTCGCGAACGCGATCCAGAACTTGGGCTCGAGCGCGCCGAGCGCGACGCTGCGTCCGTCTTTCGTCGCGTAGGTATTGAACGGCGCGATGCCGCCCGAGAGCGGGCCGGTGCCGTTCGGCAAGGAGAGCCCGCCCCACGCGCTCATCAGCCCGAACGTCGCGAAGCTGAGCGAGCCCTCGCACATCGAGACGTCGACGAAGCGGCCCTTGCCCGTGATGCCGCGCGCCGAGAGCGCCGCGAGGATCCCGACGAGCGCGTACGCGGCGCCGCCGCCGATGTCCGCCATCTGCACGCCCGCGACCTGCGGCGCGCCGTCTTCGGGCCCGGTGAGGCCGAGCACGCCCGCGCGCGCGAGATAGTCGATGTCGTGGCCCGCGCGCTGCGCGAGCGGCCCCGTCTGTCCGTAGCCGGTGATCGCGCAGTAGACGAGACCCGGGTGCAGCTTCGCGAGCTCTGCGTAGCCGAGCCCGAGGCGCTCCATCACGCCCGGACGAAAGCTCTCGATGAGCACGTCGTACTTCGGGATCATCTTGCGGAACGCCGCGCGGGCCGGCTCCTTCTTCAGGTCGAGCACGACGCTTCGCTTGCCGCGGTTCAGCATCTCGAACACGGCGCACTGCCCGGTCGACACCTGCGGCGGCATGAAGCGAAGGTAGTCGCCGCCGCTCGCGTCCTCGATCTTGTCGACCTTCGCGCCGAGATCGGCGAGCGCCATCGCCGCGTAGGGCCCCGGCAACAAGCGAGACACATCGAGCACGCGCAGCCCCGCGAGCGGCCGCGTCTCCAATTCGAAAGGCGCCGCTTCGCGAGAGAAGTGCGTGCTCATGACGGCCGGCCTTCAGGCAATTTCATGACGCCCTCAGATCGAGAGGATGTCTTTCTCTTTGGACGCGACGAGCTGATCGGTCTTGTCGGTGCCCTCTTTGACGATCTCTTCCATCGCCTTCGTCGCGCGCTCGACCTCGTCGGCGCCCGCGGCTCCGTCGTCCTGGATCGTCTTGAACATCTCGCGGCACTCCTGGCGTGCCTTGCGGATGGCGATCTTGCTGTCCTCGCCGTGGCCCTTCGCGAGCTTCGCGAGATCCTTACGGCGCTGCTCCGTGAGCGGCGGCATCGGCAGACGGATGATCTTGCCGTCGTTCTGCGGCGTGAGCCCGAGCGGCGACTGCAGGATCGACTGCTCGATCGACTTGATGGTGCTCGCGTCGAACGGCTTGATGACGAGCAGACGCGGCTCGGGCACCGACACGCTCGCCATCTGGCTCACTGGCGTCGGCGTGCCGTAGTAATCGACGCGAATGGAGTCGAGCAGCTCCGGCGTCGCGCGCCCCGTGCGCAGACGCGAGAGCTCGCGCTTGAGCGACTCGTGCGCCTTGGCGATTCCGTTCTTCAGCTCGTCGAGTGTCTCGTTGATCATTGGATTGTCACCCTTCGGATCTCAGACCTTGTCTTCGGAGACGAGCGTGCCGACGTCGTCGCCGAGCAGCACGCGCTTGATGTTGCCGCGCTTGAGCAGCGCGAAGACACGAATCGGGAGCTTGTTCTCGCGGCAGAGCGTGATGGCGGTCGAGTCCATCACGCCGATGCGATCGCTCAGACAGCGATCGTAGTCGAGACGACGGTACATGACCGCGTCCGGGAACTTCTTCGGGTCCTTGTCGTAGACGCCTTCGACGTTCGTCGCCTTGCAGAGGAGCGAGGCGCCGATCTCCATCGAGCGCAGCGCGGCCGCCGTGTCCGTCGAGAAGTACGGATTGCCGGTGCCCGCCGCGAAGATCACGACGCGACCCTTCTCGAGGTGGCGGACCGCGCGACGGCGGATGTACGGCTCGGCGACCTGGCGGATGTCGAGCGCCGACACGACTCGCGTGTCGACCTTCAGCCGCTCGAGCGTGTCCTGCAGCGCGAGCGCGTTGATCACGGTCGCGAGCATGCCCATGTAGTCGGCCGTCGAGCGGTCCATCCCCTGCCCGTGGCCCTTGAGGCCGCGGAAGATGTTGCCGCCGCCGATGACGACGCCGCACTCCGCGCCGAGCGCGTGAGCCTCGGCGACCTCGGTGGCCAGGATGAGGAGCGTCGCCGGATCGATCCCGAAGGCGCCCTCGCTTCCCGCGAGCGCCTCGCCCGAGAGCTTGAGCATCACGCGTTTGTGTTTGAGCGTTTCGGACATTCCAGCGTGGGTCTATACAACGAAAAGGCCCGCGGATGTTCACCCGCGGGCCTGTTCGAGAATGTGTGGCGCCAGGCGCCCGGAGCTCAGCCGGCCGCGACTGCCGCAACTTCGGCTGCGAAGTCGACGACCTTCTTCTCGATGCCCTCGCCGAGCTCGAAGCGAACGAAGCGGCGAACGCCGATCTTCTCGCCGATCCGGGCCGTGAGCGCGTCGGCCGCGCCGCCGACGGTGGCCTTGTCCTCGCGCGTGACGAGCTCCTGCTCGTTGAGGCAGACCTCGGAGAGCCACTTGTCGAGCTTGCCCTCGAGGATCTTCGCGACGGCCGCCTCGGGGCGCTTCTTGCCCGTCTTGGCCTCTTCCTCGGCCATCTGCCCGCGGAAGATCTCGAGCTGCTTGTCCTTCTCGGGCTGCGGGACGTCCTCGCGCTTCACGTAGAGCGGCGAGCTCGACGCGATCTGCAGGCCGACCTCTTCGCAGAACTTGCCGAACTCTTCGTTCTTCGCGGTGAAGTCCGTCTGGCAGTTGACCTCGACCAACACGCCGATGCGCGAGTTCGAGTGGATGTACGAGACGATGCGGCCTTCCGCCGCGATCGCGCCCGCCTTCTTCGCGGCCTTCGCGAGGCCCTTCTTCTGGATGAGCTCGACTGCCTTCTCTTCGGAGCCCTCGCACTCGAGGAGCGCCATCCGGCAGTCGTTCATGCCTGCGCCCGTGCGATCACGGAGCGACTTCACCTGTGCTGCGCTGACGTTTGCCATTTTTTCTGGTCTTTCTTTCTAGAGAGAATCGATGGGGTGGGCTCGCGGCGAGCTGAGGCAGCGCTTCTCACGCAGCGATGTTCGGCGTGATCTGCGCGGCGCTTCGCGCCGCCTATGTTGCCAGGCGCGGCCTAGCGGCCGCGGCGGCCTTGCGGCCGCGCGCCACCCGGACGCTCGTTCAGTTGCTCGGCTCGCCGCCGCCGGCCTCGCCGCTCGGGGCGCCGCCCTCGGGCGCGCCACCGCCGCCGCCGCGCGGGCCACGACCACCGCCGCCGCCGCCGCGCGGGCCGCCGCCGCCGCCACCGCGACGCGCACGCTGGAACTCGACCTCGACCTTGCGGTCGTTGCGCTCGCCGCCCTCGCCGCCACCGCCGCCGCCCTGCGCGCGGTCGCCACGGCCCTGCTGCGTCTCACGACGACGCTGCTGGCCTTCGACGCACGCGTCGGCAATCTTGCCCGTGAAGAGCTTGATCGAGCGGATCGCGTCGTCGTTGCCCGGAACGACGTAGTCGATGAGGTCGGGGTTGCAGTTCGTGTCCGTGATCGCGACGATCGGAATGCCGAGCTTGTTCGCCTCGCTGACCGCGATGTGCTCGTGGTGCGGGTCGATGATGAAGACCGCCGTCGGCAGCGCGTTCATCATCTTGATGCCGCCGATGAACTTCTCGAGGCGCTCCTGCTCGCGCTTGAGCTTGGTCTGCTCCTTCTTGACGAAGTTCTCGGCCGAGCCGTCCTCGAACATGCGGTCGAGCTCGCGGAGGCGATCGATCGCGCCCTTCACGGTGCGGAAGTTCGTGAGCGTGCCGCCGAGCCAGCGGCCCGTGACGAAGAACTGACCGCAGCGCGTCGCCTCTTCGCGGACCGTGTCCACGGCCTGGCGCTTGGTGCCGACGAAGAGCACGTGGCCGCCGCGACCGACCGACTCGACGAGGAAGTCGTACGCGCGCTTGAAGAGCAGCGCCGTCTGGTCGAGGTCGATGATGTGGATGCCGTTGCGCGCGCCGAAGATGAACGGGCGCATCTTCGGGTCCCAGCGGCGCGTCTGATGTCCGAAGTGGACGCCGGCGTCGATGAGGGACTTGAGCGAAAGCGGGAGATCGGAACCGTAGTCTTCGGTCTGCGTGTCGGCCATGTTGTCCTCCGGTTCTTATGGGCCCCGAAGGACCCAGCCTCCACCGTTCCGAGACGGAACCTCTCCGAAGAGAGGCACCGGCCGTCTCGTTTCGATCGACTCGCGTCGATCTCGAACGGTGTGCGGGATTTCGGCCGGAGAACCTTCCCCGACCGGCCCCGGCTTTCGTCGGAGCGGCGCGGGTCATACCACGCTCGTTCGCGGTCGCAAACGCGGCTGGCCCCAGCGTGGCGCGGATGCCGCGTCGTGACAGCTCGCCACGTGCGAACGCGGGAAATCCCGACTTTCGGCTTGGCGTCCGGCGTGCAGCGGCATCTTCGCCATGACGGTCGATGTGGTGCACTCGGGGGTCGGGGGGCTCGATGAGATCTTGGGAGGCGGGTTCCCGGCGGGCCGCCTCTACCTGGTCCAGGGAACCCCGGGCGCCGGCAAGACGACGCTGGGCCTCCAGTTCCTCCTCGAGGGCGCAGCGCGCGGCGAGCGAGGCCTCTACATCACGCTCTCCGAGACGCGCGAAGAGCTCGAGGCCGTGGCGAGCTCGCACGGCTGGTCGCTCGACGCGATCACGCTCTACGAGCTCGCGCCGCGCGGCGACGACCTCTCGCTCGAGTCGCAGCAGACGGTCTTCCCTACGTCCGAGATCGAGCTCAACGAGACGATGCAGACGCTGCTCGCGCGCGTCGAGGAGTCGAAGCCGACGCGCGTCGTGTTCGACTCGCTCTCCGAGATCCGCCTGCTCGCGCAGACGTCGCTCCGCTACCGGCGCCAGATCCTGGCGCTCAAGCACTACTTCGCCGGCTCTGCGGCGACGGTCCTGCTGCTCGACGATCTCACCTCGAGCCCTACCGATCAGGGCCTGCAGAGCCTCGCGCACGGCGTGATCACGCTGGAGCAGACGTCGTCGACCTACGGTGTCGATCGACGGCGCATCCGCGTGGGCAAGCTGCGCGGCGTTCGCTTCCGCACCGGCTATCACGACTTCACGATCACGACCGGCGGCCTCGAGATCTATCCACGTCTGATCGCGGCCGAGCACCATCGCGAGTTCCCGCGCGCGGCCCTGTCGACCGGGCTTCCGCCGCTCGACTCCCTGCTCGGCGGCGGCATCCCGCGCGGCAACAGCGTGCTGCTCACCGGCCCTCCCGGCACCGGCAAGTCGGCCATCATCACGCAGATCGCCACGGCGGCTGCCCGACGCGGCGAGCGCTCGGTGCTCTTCACGTTCGAGGAGAACCGAGGCACGACGCTCGCGCGCGCGCACGCGCTCGGCAACGACCTGCAGGTGCAGATCGATGCGGGGCTCGTGGTCGCGCGACAGGTGAACCCCGCGGATCTCTCGCCCGGCGAGTTCGTCGACGAAGTGCGTCGCGCCGTCGAAAAGCACGATGCGCGCATCATCGCGATCGACAGTCTCAACGGCTACCTCAACGCGATGCCGCGCGAGAACTATCTCTTGAGCCAGCTCCACGAGCTGACCGCGTATCTCGGCCAGGCAGGCGTCGTGACGCTGATGACGGTCGCGCAGCAAGGGCTCATGGGCTCCTCGATGGTGACGCCCGTCGATGCGAGCTATCTCGCCGACGTGATCCTGCTCCTTCGTTATTTCGAGGCGCAGGGATGCATCCGTAAGGCGATCTCGGTGCTGAAGCATCGGAGCGCGCCGCACGAGAACATGATCCGCGAGCTCGTGCTCAGCAGCGACGGCATCGGTGTCGGCGAGCCGCTCGAGCACTTCCGGGGCGTGCTGACCGGGGTCCCCACGTACAGCGGCGACTCCGCTCCGCTCCAGTCGGCCGGCCGTGTTCCTTGAGACGCGCACCGAGCGGCTCTTGGTCGTCGCGCCTATCGGGCGTGATGGAGCGCTGATCGAGGCGATGCTGACCAAGAGCGGCGTCGAGGCGACGGCGGTGCGCTCGCTGGCCGAAGTGATCCCGATGGTCGTGGGCGGGCGCGCGGGCGCGCTGCTGGTGACCGAAGAGGCGCTCAGCGGCCCGAGCGCGGATGCGCTCCTCGCGTTGCTGGAGGCGCAGCCCACTTGGTCGGATCTGCCGATCCTCTTGCTCTCCAGTGATCACGCGCTGACGAGAGAAGTGCGCAACGCGAGCACGATGCTCGAGGCGCGTGCGAACGTCACGCTCATCGAGCGACCGGTGCGCTCGCGAACGCTCGCTCGCGCGGCGCACGGTGCGTTACGTGCGCGACGTCGCCAGTACGACATGCGCGAGATGCTCGATCGTGAGCGCGAGACACGGCACGAGGTCGAAGCGGCGAGCCGCGCGAAGGACGAGTTCCTCGCGACGGTCTCGCACGAGCTGCGCACGCCGCTCAACGCGATCCTCGGATGGGCACAGCTGGTGCGCGGCGGAGCGCTCGGCGAGGAACAGAACACGCGCGCGATCGAGACGATCGAGCGCAACGCCGTCGCCCAGGCGCGGCTCATCGAGGACTTGCTCGACGTCAGTCGCGTCGTGAGCGGCAACTTGCGGCTCACGCTCGGCCGGGTGGATCTCGAGCGCGTGGTGCAGGCCGCGTGCGACATGCTCAAGCCGATGGCGGACACCCGCCGCGTGAAGCTCGTCACGGACATCGACGCGAGCGCGACGGGGCTCGTCGGCGATGCCGCGCGCCTCCAGCAGATCGTGTGGAACCTCGTGTCGAACGCGGTGAAGTTCTCGGCTCCCGGAAGCCGGGTCGAGGTCCGCGTCGCGGCAGACGGGCCCGGCACGGCGGTGGTGTCGGTCACTGATCACGGCGAGGGCATCGACCCCGCGTTCTTGCCGCACGTCTTCGAGCGATTTCGTCAGGCCGACGGATCGAGCACGCGTGCGCACGGCGGCCTCGGTCTCGGGCTCGCGATCGTGCGCAGCCTGACCGAGCTGCACGGCGGCACCGTGACCGCGACGAGCGAGGGCCGCGGCCGGGGCGCGTCGTTCGCCGTGCGCCTGCCGCGATCGACCGAGAGCGTCGAGATGCCCAAGCGAGCCGCGATCAGCTCGCAGCCGACGAGCGCCTCGCTTCGCGGGATGCGCGTGCTCGTCGTGGACGACGATCCCGATGCACGCGAGATCGCGAGCGCCGTTCTGACGAACTTCGAGGCCGAGGTCGTCGCGGTCGGGTCGGTGGGCGAAGCGCTCGATCGGCTCCCGGCCGCGCGGCCCGACGTGCTGGTGTGCGACATCGGGATGCCGGAGCGCGACGGGTACTCGCTCATCGAGTCCGTCCGCTCGCTCCCGCATGCCGAAGGGGGCGACGTGCCTGCGGTCGCCCTCACCGCCTACACACGGCCTGCCGACCGATCTCGCGCGCTCGCCGCAGGCTTCGACGAGCACCTCGGCAAGCCGCTCGACGTGGCGAAGCTGGTGCGTGTGGTCGCGAGCCTCGGCGGCCGTCGCGTCGTGCACGCCTGACGGGCTCGAATCGGTGTAGAAAGGTCGACATGTCGACACGTATCCACCTGGTTCGTCACGGCGCCACGCAGCTCAGCAGCGAGAGTCGATTCTCGGGCGACGTCGGCGTCGATCTCTCGGACGAAGGACGCGCGCAGGTCGAGACGCTCGCCAAGCGCCTGGCGAATGAGAAGATCAGCGCCATCTACGCGAGCACGCTCGATCGCGCGAAGGAGACCGCCCAGATCCTCGCGCGGCCGCACGGCAACATGGAAGTGAAGGCGCTCGACGGTCTGCGCGAGATCAGGCACGGCCGCTGGGAAGGCCTGACCCGCGAGGAGGTCGAGAAGCAGTTCCCCGGGGAGTACGACAGCTGGGAGGCCGACCCACTCACGTTCGCGCCCGTCGGCGGCGAGACCGGCCTGGCCGTGCTGAGCCGCGCGCTGCCGGTCATCCGCGACATCGTTCTCTCGCACGACGGCAGCGAGGTGATCGTCGTCTCGCACAAAGCGACGCTGCGCCTCGTGATCTCGAGCCTGCTCGGCTTCGACGGCCGCCGCTACCGCGACGCGCTCGACCAATCGCCCGCGTGCCTCAACGTCGTCGACTTCAAGGACGTGAACCGCGCGCGGCTCATGCTCTTCAACGACATCTCCCACTACCAGCCAGCGCCCCGCCGCAGCGAGGGAAACCTCTCGCGCTGGTGGGACGCCTCGAAGGCGGGCTGAGCCCGCTCCAACGACGGCTGCGCGCGAGGGATGTCAGGGATGAGCGGAAGGTCGGGGATGGAGCTCCATCCCTGGTATCTCGTCCATCCTCGATATCCTTCGCTCGATCGGATCAGCGGCGGCTGCTGCTCATGAAGATGCGCAGCACGTACCAGAAGAGCAGCGCGACCGACGAGAACAGCGCGAGCGCGGCCGCGACGTACTGATCCGTGCGGTAGTGCAGCATCACGTTCGACGTGTAGTAGAGGATGTACCCGCCCGCGAGGATCACCATCGCGCCGGAGAACCACACGCCGAGCGAGAATCCGAAGATCATCGCGGCGACGATCGTGGCGAGCGAGCCGAGCGCTGCGACGCCGAGGAAGCCGCGCATGAACGAGAAGTCCTTGCGCGTGATGAACACGATGCCGGTCAGGCCACCGAAGAGCACGAGCGTTACGAGGCCCGCCGTCGGGATCGCGCTCGGGTCGTACATCGCGGCCATCGCGAGCAACGGAATGAAGATGACCGACTCGGCCACGACGTAGAGCCCGAGCCCCGCGTACTGCATCGCCTGGCTCGCACCGCGGCTCGCCCACGAGCTCGCGACGTAGCTGACGCCGATGAAGCCGCCCATGACGAGCAGCCAGCCGAGGTTGCCGAAGCGCCAGACGATCTCGAAGAACATCTGCGCGATGGGCGTCATGAAATAGAACGCCTCGAGGAACACGAACGCGAAGATCGCGCCCACGAGGTGCAGGTACGTCTTCACCAGGAACCCCGCGCGGTCCTCGACGCCCGCTTGTGCGGCGAAACCTCCGCCCGAGTACTGCTGTTGTCCGTATTGCATCGCTGGCTCTCCCGTGTGTGTGTGCACCGTACGAGCGCCTGTACGCACGTCAAGTGACGCCGGGCCTTGCGCCCACCCGATCGGTCTGTCATCTGCGGCGGCCCCGGTCGCCATGTCCGCTCGTGAGCTCATCGTTCTCGGCACGTCCAGCCAGGTTCCGACCCGGTTCCGGAATCACAACGGCTATCTCGTGCGCTGGGACGACGAGGGCTTCCTCTTCGACCCCGGCGAGGGAACGCAGCGCCAGATGATCTACGCGGACGTCACCGTCACGCAGATCACGCGCATCTTCATCACGCATTTCCACGGCGATCACTGCCTGGGCCTAGCGGGCCTGCACCAGCGCATCAGCCTCGATCGCGTGCCGCACGAGGTGGAGGTGCACTATCCGGCGTCGGGGCAGCTCTTCTACGAGCGCCTCCGGCACGCGTCCGTCTATCACGACGTCGGCCGCATCGCGCCCAAGCCGATCCGCGGCGAAGGCACCATCGCCAAGAGCGGCAAGCTGGAAGTGAGCTGCAAGCGGCTCGATCACGGCATCGAGACGTACGGATATCGATTCCGCGAGCACGACGGGCGCACGATGCTGCCCGAGAAGCTCGAGGAGGCCGGCGTGCGCGGGCCGGCGATCAAGGAGCTCATCAAGAATGGCGAGCTCGTGGTGGACGGCAAGACCGTGCACCTCGACGACGTCAGCGTGTTCAAGCGCGGCCAGAGCTTCGCGGTCGTCATGGACACGCGCCTCTGCGACAACGCGATCGCGCTGGCGAAGGACGTCGATCTCCTGATCTGCGAGTCGACGTATCTCTCCGCCGAGGAGCGCGAGGCACGCGCGCACGGTCACATGACGGCGCGACAGGCGGGCATCGTCGCTCGCGAGGCGGGCGTGCGGCGCCTCGTGCTCACGCACTTCTCGCAACGCTACGGCTCGACCAAGCCGTTCGTCGAGGAGGCGCTGGAAGCGTGGCCGGGCGGCGACGTCATCGCGGTGCGCGATGGCGACCGCGTGCCCGTTCCGAAGCGCGCTACGAGCTAGCCGGCTCGGTCGCGGTGCTCGGCGGGGCCACCGTCGACGCAGGAGCCGCGCCCGGCGTGGGCTCGGGCGCCGGTGTCGCGACCCGATGCACCACGATTTCCACGTGCACCGTGCCACCCGGGGTCACCCGCGTCGTCGCGCTCGCAGCCTGCAGCAACGGGTGCCACGCGTTGATCGTGAGCTCCTGATCCGCCGGAGCGTTCTCGATGCGGAAGTGGCCACCCTCGGTGGTGACGGTGTGAACGGGATGATGGAAAGTGACCATCTGCAGGCGCCCGCACGGCGCCGCGAAGCCGCACTCGACCTGACGGGCGCCCGCCTGCTCGATCGGAACGAGCATCGGATCGCTGGGCAACACCGCCTCGAGGACGCCGCGACCGAGGTCCGGCATGAACGGGTACGAGAGCTCGTTCACCAGACGCAGACTGTCGCCCACCGTCGCCGTGATGGTCTCGGGCGTCATGCGACAGTCGACGATGTGGACCTCGCGGATGACGGGCTCGCCTGGCCCGGGCCAGTGCTGCGGATCACCCGTCGCTGCGACGCTCACGTTTCCGAGCCCACGCGCGTCGTCCATCGGAAGCGGTTGCCGATCGCGACGATGCGAGGGCGCGCACTCCGGGGGAAGCGTACCGGCCGTCAGGGCATCGAATGGCGAGGTCGCGTAGCTCGGCGGCTCCTCGCCGTCCGCGAGACGCACCACGCCTTCGACCGTTCCGACCGGGATGTCGGCCTGCGGCTCGTGTGCACTGGAAGGCGGCGGATGCGGCGTGAATGCCGGGTCGTCACGGTCTTCGCATCCGTGACAGGACGAGAGCGCGAAGGCGACGACGAGCGCGCTCCACGAGGCCGCGCGACGCATGATCAGGAGAGCTGCGCCGCCGAAAGCGCGAGCTCGAGGTAGTTCGCAGGCGCGAGGCCCATGCGGATCACGAAGTAGCTCGAGAGCAGCACCGCCGACACGACGTAGAACGAGCGCATCGGCACTGCGACGACGGCACCGTTCTCCGGCTGCTTCATGAAGAGGAACACGAGAACGCGGAGGTAGTAGTACGCGCCCACGGCGCTCGAGAGGACGCCGACGATGGCGAGCCACGTCATGCCACCGCCCTGCGAGACCGCAGCAGCGAGGATCGCGTACTTCGCGAAGAAGCCCGCCGTCGGCGGAAAGCCCATCAGCGAGAGGATGCCCAGCGTGAAGGGCAACGCCACCATCGGATGACGACGCCCGAGGCCGGCGAGATCGTCGAACGTGACCGCTTCCTTGCCCTTGCTGCCAGCCCAGATGAGAGAGCCGAACGCGAGGACGTTCGAGACGGTGTACGCGAGCAGATAGTAGAGCACCGACGAGAGCGCCTGCGCAGCCGCTGCCTGGCTCTCGGCGCGCGCGAGGCCCGCCGCGACGACACCGATCAGGATGAAACCGCCGTGCGCGATCGAGGAGTACGCGAGCATGCGCTTCACGTTCTTCTGCGAGAGCGCGGCGACGTTGCCGACCACCATCGTGAGCGCGGAGATGCCGGCGACCGCAGGAAGCCAGCCCGAGCCCGTCGTCGTGAACGTCTCGGTCCCGAAGACGACGACGAACACGCGGATGATCACGGCGAACACCGCGGACTTCACGACCACCGACATGAAGGTCGTGGCGGGCGTCACTGCGCCCTCGTAGGCGTCGGGCGTCCACTGGTGGAACGGCACCGCGCTGACCTTGAAGGCCAGGCCGATGAGGATGAGCGCCATGCCCAGAATCGTGAGCGCGAGGTCTGCGTCTCCCGCCTCGAGCGATGCGGAGATGCCGTCGAAGCTGGTCTGGCCGGTCGCGCCGTAGAGCATCGCCGAGCCGAAGAGCAGGATCGCCGAGGCGAAGCTACCGAGCAGGAAGTACTTCATCGCGCCTTCGGCAGCGCGTGGGCTGTGACGACGGAACGCCACGAGGCCGTACACGCCGAGCGAGAGCGTCTCGAGCGCCACGAAGAGCGAGAGCAGATCGCTCGCGCGACCGAGCACCATAGCGCCGAACACCGAGAAGAGCAGCACGAGATAGAACTCGCCGCGCTCGAGGCCGTGCTCGTTGAGGTAGCCGCCCGCGAGCAGCGCCGCGAGGGCGCCCCCGCCGCAGACCGCGACGTCGATGAAGAGCGCGAGACGATCGAGCGCGAGGTAGCCGCCGAGCGTGAGCTCTTCCGACGGCGGATCGTCCCAGAGCGCGAGCGAGAGGCCCGTGCCGACGAGCAGGATGAAGAACGTCATCAGCCCGAGGTGCGCGCGCTCCTTCACGAGCGCGTCGACGAGCATCATGACGATGCCGGCGCCGGCGACCCAGATCAGGGGAGCGAGCGACGCGAGCGCGCCGAGGTAGTCGGAGATCATCGGTTAGCCGCCTTCAGGCAATTCATCGGGTCACTCCATCCGTCAACGCGACGTGCGACGCGCCGCGGTCGAGCGCAGCGGCGGCCGCGGGCGCACCTTCTTCGCTCGGTTGCTCCACGTCCTGGGGCGCCACGCGCAGGCCCGGCACGAGCGCGTGCTGATCGTTCGTGTAGCCCGCGTGGTAGCTCGACACGAGGTGCTCGACGCTCGGTCGCATCGTCTCGAGCATCGTGCTCGGGAAGAAGCCGATCCAGAAGATCGCGAGGACGAGCGGCGCCAGCGCGATGCGCTCGCGGTGCGTGAGGTCCGCGAGGCCTTCGTTCTCCTTCTTGTCGACGGGGCCCCAGAACATCTTGAGCACCGCGTGCAGCATGTAGACGGCCGCCAGGATGACGCCCATCGCCGCGAAGAAGACGAAGCGCGCCTCGTAGTTGCCGAGCTCGCCCGAGACGAACGAGCCCGTGAGGATCATGAACTCGCCGACGAAGCCGTTGGTGCCGGGAAGGCCCACCGAGCTCATCGTGACGATCACGAAGATCACCGCGTACGCCGGCATGACCTTCGCGAGGCCGCCGAAGTCGGCGAGGTCACGCGTGTGGCGACGGTCGTAGATGACGCCGACGAGAATGAAGAGCGCGCCCGTCGAGATGCCGTGGCTGACCATCTGTAGGATCGCGCCCGAGATGCCCGTCTGCGTGACCGAGAGGATGCCGAGCATGACGAAGCCGAGGTGGCTCACCGAGCTGTAGGCGACCAGCTTCTTCACGTCGCGCTGCACCCACGCGCAGACCGCGCCGTAGAGGATGCCGATGACCGCGAAGACCGCGATGGACGGCCCGAGGTAGTGCGACGCGAACGGGAAGAGCGGCATCGCGAAGCGCAGGAAGCCGTAGCCGCCGAGCTTCAGGAGCACGGCCGCCAGGATCACCGAGCCGCCCGTCGGCGCCTGCACGTGCGCGTCGGGCAACCACGTGTGGAGCGGGAACATCGGCACCTTGATCGCGAACGCGAGGGCGAACGCGACGAAGAGCCAGAGCTGATCGCCCGGCGGCAGCTGCAGGTTGCAGAGGTCCTCCCACGCGAACGAGTAGTTGCCCGTGAGACGGTGATACGCCGCGACCACGTACAGGATCGCGATCAGCATCAGGAGGCTGCCGACGAACGTGTACAGGAAGAACTTCACCGCGGCGTAGATGCGATCCTTGCCGCCCCAGATCCCGATGATCAGGTACATCGGGATGAGCATCAGCTCCCAGAACACGTAGAAGAGGAAGAGATCGAGCGTGATGAACGCGCCGATCATCCCGACCTCGAGCAGCAGGAAGGAGAACGCGTACTCCTTCACCTTCGTGCTCACCGCGTTCCACGACACGAACAGCGAGATCGGCGTGAGCGCGGTCGTGAGGATCACGAGCCAGTACGAGATGCCGTCGATGCCGAGGCGATAGCCGATGCCGAGCGACGGGATCCACTCCGAGCTCTCGACGAACTGCATGTGCGACGACGAGTAGTCGCCCTGCCGCAGCCAGCCCGAGAGCACCAGCTCGAGGCACATGATGAAGAGCGAGAACGAGCGGATGCCGTTCACCCACTGGCGCGGGATGAAGAGGACGGCGACCGCGCCGAAGAGCGGCAGGCCGAGCAACATCGACAAGAGCCCGTGCTCGGGCGCCGGGACGTAGTCGCCGAAGAGGAGGAACGCGGCGCCGACGAGACCGGCGAGCAGATACGCGCGATAGCGCTCGAGCGTGCTCGGCTCCGGGCTGGCCGCGAGCTGCACCGGCTCCTGCGTGGTGGTGGCACTCATCGAAGGACTCCGGCCGAGGCCATCGGGGCCATCTCGGTGTGGGGAACGCGGACGGTCATGCACTCTCGCGTGTGCGAGAGGTTGCCGAACGCACTGCGGGTCTCGACGGTCGCGCACACGCGCGCCCCGATGCGGACGGTGGTGCCGCTGATGCGCGCGACGTCGCCCGCGTCCATGTCGAACTCGTGGTCTTCGCGCGTCGCGGTCTCGCTGCCGACGTTCGCGGTCGCCGTGCCGGTGTCGAGCACGACGCGCGACTGCTCCATGCGGACGGTGGGCGGAACGGCGGGCGTCGGCCCTGTGTCCGCAGGCGCCAGCTGTTCGATGGAGTAGCCCGCCGCCTCGAGCGGGATGGGCTGCGCTGCAGGCGTGATCGGCAGCTCGACGGCGGTCGTCCCGTCGGAGTCCTCGATCTGCGCGACGAGACCGACGTACGCGTCTTCGGCGCCGTACTCGTGCGTACCGGCAGGCGACTCGGACCACTCGGTGTCGACCACGCCGTCGGAGTCGAAGTCCCAGCGATACGTGTAGCCGGTGCCGCGCTCGGCGGTCCAAGCGACGGTCGCCTGGTCCACTTCACCGACCACGGTCGTGTGCGGGAAGGTGAACCACCACACCGTGGCGGCCATGCCGATCACGAAGATCGTCGTGTACATGTAGATCGCGCCCGTCTGCAGGCGCGTCGCGATCATGCCGAGGCCCTTGGCGATCCAGCCCGGCACCACCGTGAGCAGACCGTCGACGAGGATGCGATCGATGTTCGCCGCGACCACCGCGAGCCACTTGAAGGGCCCGAGGATCGTCGCCTCGTAGAATTCGTCGACGCGCCACTTGTCCATGAGGAACTGGTAGGCGCCGCCCTCGCCACGCGACTGGCTCAGCACGAGACCGAGCAGCGCGACGAACGCGAAGTGACAGACGCCGAGCGCGGCGTAGACACTCGGCGAGTGCAGGTGCAGCCCGAGCGCCGCAGCAGGACCCGTGAGCGCGGCCACCTGGTAGAGGATGCCGAGCGAGAACACCCAGTACGCGGCGATGAGCGTGTACGAGCCGATGACCGCGAAGAGCACGACGGCGCGCGAGAAAGAGCGCTCGTTCGGCAGGCGATCCGCCTCGACGTAGTACCACTGGTACGCGAGGCCGATGCCGCCGAGACCGGCGAGCGTGCCGAGCGTCATCGCGATGGCGCCACGCGTGATCGCAGCGCCCTCGTGACCCTCGGCCGCGACATCACCCGCGTAGCGTGCCCACGTGGCGACGGGGCCCCAGTGCTCCTCGGTGCCGCTCATCCAGTGGCCCCACCAGGAGAACTGGCCGACGCCGGGGATCCAGTGCGGGAGACCGAGCAAGCCCGCAGCGCACGCGCCGACCGCGAGGATGATCAGCGGGATCGTGATCGCCTCATCCGACTCGTGCGGCGTCGCGTGCTCTTCCTCGTGGTGATCGTCGTGGCCTTCGGCCGGCGCATGTCCGCCCTTGAACTCGCCCTCGAACGTCCGGAAGTAGAGCCGGAACATGTAGAACGCGGTCATCGCCGCCGTGATCACGAGGACCGTGAACACCGTGTAGCTGACCCACGCGGGCAGATGATCGGCCGACTCGAGCGCGCCGAGCAGGATGTCGTCCTTGGAGAAGAAGCCCGAGAAGAGCGGCACGCCCGCGATCGCGCAGCACGCGAGCAGGAACGTCATCCGCGTACGCGGCATGTACTTCTTGAGCCCGCCGAGATAGCGGATGTCCGCATCGCCGTGCGCGTGGATCGCGTGCATCACCGAGCCCGCGCCGAGGAAGAGGCAGGCCTTGAAGAACGCGTGTGTGAAGACGTGGAAGATGCCGGCGCCGAACGCGCCCGTGCCGACGGCCGCGAACATGAAGCCGAGCTGGCTGACCGTGGAGTAGGCCAGGATCTTCTTCATCTGGGTCTGCACGAGACCGATCGAGGCCGCCACGAACGCGGTGGCCGTGCCCGTGAGCGCGATGACGATCATCGCGCTCTCGCTGTGGATGAAGACGCTCGAGAGGCGACAGCAGAGGTAGACGCCCGCCGTGACCATCGTGGCCGCGTGGATGAGCGCCGAGACCGGCGTCGGGCCGGCCATCGCGTCCGGCAGCCACACGTAGAGGGGCAGCTGCGCGCTCTTGCCGGTGCATCCGAGGAAGAGGAGCAGCGCGGCGAGCGTGCCGACGTACACGCCCCACGGCGAGCCGCCCATCACGAACGGCGTCGCGGCCGCTTCGCTCGCGGCCGCGTTGATCTGATCGAACTCGAAGCTGTGCGCGATCGAGACGAGGAGGAACGTGCCGATGAGCACGCCGAAGTCGCCGATGCGGTTGACGACGAACGCCTTGCGACCGGCCGCGGCGTACGCCGGGTTCTCCCACCAGAAGCCGATGAGCAAGTACGAGCAGAGGCCCACGCCTTCCCAGCCCACGAACATCAGCGGAACGTTCGAGCCGAGCACCAGGATGAGCATCGAGGCGGTGAAGAGGTTCAGGTACGTCATGAACCGCGGGTAGCCCGGGTCCTCGCCCATGTAGCTCGTCGAGTACACGTGGATCAGGGACGCGATGCCCGTGACCATGACCGTCATGATCCCGCTCAGGTGATCCATGACGAA
>CAYSCF010000057.1:0-28380 GCA_964429305.1 uncultured Sandaracinaceae bacterium
CTTCCGATCTTCGAGGACGATCACTTCCACGACCAGTGCGGCATCTTCGCGATCTGGGGCGCGCGCGAGGCCTCGAACCTCGCCTACCTCGGTCTCCACGCGCTGCAGCACCGCGGGCAAGAGAGCGCCGGCATCGTCTCGAGCGACGGCGGACGCCTGTTCGCGCATCGCGCGATCGGCCTCGTGCAGGACTGCTTCTCGCAGACGACGCTCGAGAACCTGCCTGGCACGCGCGCCATCGGGCACGTGCGCTACTCCACCGCAGGCGGCGGCGGGATCAAGAACGCGCAGCCGATCGCCGTCGACTATGCGGCGGGCTCGATCGCGGTCGGCCACAACGGCAACTTCACGAACTTCGAGGAGGTGCGTCGCCGCCTCGAAGAGGCCGGCTCGATCTTCCAGAGCACGAGCGACACCGAGGTGCTCGTGCATCTCATCGCGCGCTCTCGCTCGGAGAAGACGATCGATCGCGTGGCCGATGCACTACGCGAGATGGAAGGCGCGTACTCGATCGTCGTCATGACGACCGACGAGGTCATCGTCGCGCGTGATCCGCACGGGTTCCGCCCGCTCTGCATGGGCAAGCTCAAGCAGGAAGGCGGCGTCGCGACGGTGTTCGCGTCGGAGCCCGTCGCGTTCGAGCTCATCGACGCCGAGTACGAGCGCGACCTCGAGCCGGGCGAGATGGTGATCGTCGACAAGGACGGCGTCCGCTCGCTGCGGCCGTTCGAGGCGCGGCCGAAGAAGATGTGCATCTTCGAGTACGTCTACTTCGCGCGGCCCGACAGCTCGCTCGAGGGCGTCAGCGTGTACGAGACGCGCAAGCGCCTCGGCGTGATCCTCGCCGAAGAACAGCCGGCGCCCGCCGACGTGGTGATCGCCGTCCCCGACAGCGGTGTCGCATCCGCGATGGGCTACGCGAACAAGCTCGGGCTGCCGTTCGAGCTCGGTCTCATCCGCAGCCACTACGTCGGGCGCACGTTCATCGAGCCAGCGCAGTCGATCCGCCACTTCGGTGTGAAGCTCAAGCTCTCGCCGGTGCGTCGCGTGCTCGAGGGCAAGCGTGTCGCGGTGATCGACGACTCGATCGTGCGCGGAACGACGTCGCGCAAGATCGTGAAGATGCTCCGCGACGCGGGCGCGAAGGAAGTCCACCTGCGCATCAGCTCGCCTCCCACGCGCTGGCCCTGCTTCTACGGCATCGACACTCCGTCGCGCGCCGAGCTCATCGCTGCGAGCCACAGCCCGAGCGAGATCAGCAAGTACGTCACGAGCGACAGCGTCGGCTACCTCAGCGTCGAGGGCCTGCATCGCGCCGTGACCGGCGCCAACGCGGTCAACGGTCACTGCGACGCGTGCTTCACGGGCAACTACCCGGTCACGTTCGCGCCCGGCAACGGCAAGAAGAGCCTGCCCCTCGCGACGCTCTGATCCCGCGGATCGACGCGCTGCGAGCGACCGGGCCGTCTCTGCGGCGGAGGACGCGCACGCAGCCAGTGCCGAGGTCTTCTCTGCCGCGGCGTGACCTCGGGGGCTCGCTCACCGAGCCGTCTCTGCCGCAGAGTGGCCTCGGGCACTCGGTACGCGAGCCCCATGCGGCGATGGACACGCCTCGGGCGCTCGCGCGCCGCGCCGGCTCCGCGGCAGACACGGCTTCGGCACTCGCTGCCCTGCTCGAGTCTGCCGTAGAGACGCCTCGGGCAGCCTCCGCGCTCGCGATGTCCTCGATGATTTCGTCGGCGTAGGCGGAGAATCTCAATCCTCGTCGGGCACGCCGCCGCTGGCGGCGATGTCGCCTGCCTTGATCTTGCCGGCGTCCATGCCGCTCGCGCGCTTGGTCATCGTCGCCATCAGCTCGTCGAGGCTCGGCGGATCGCCCTTGATGAAGCGCAGCGGGTTGATGCGGCCCACGACGAACGCGCGCAGGTAGGGGCTCGTGAGGCCCGACTCCTTCAAACGCGCGATCGCTCCGTCGACGGCCTCGTCGAGCGTCAGCACGAGCGCGGCACGGCGCTTTCGCTCTTCGATCGCATCCGTGAGGGACCCATCGATCCACGAGTCGACCTTCTTGAGCACCGGCATGTACGCGCCACCGGACAGGCGACCCTTGCCCTCGTACGCGAAGCCGATCGTCACGAGCGCGGGCTCCTCGAGCTCGACCTCGAAGTCCTTCTCGCCGCCTGGCGCCCACGTCGCGAGATCGACGACGAGGCGCCGCACCTCGATCGCGCGCTCGCGCAGGTTGTGGGCCTTCTCGATGTTCAGCGCGAGGATCTGGTACGCGACCTGCCGCTCGGGCACGAGCAGCGCGACGATCGACTTCGCGCCCAGCTCGCGCATCACGGTGAGGCGATGGTTGCCGTTCGGCGTGAGGAACGGAACGGCAGGAGTGCTCGGCGAAGCCGAGCCGATTTCCTGCCCTTGTTCGCTCAGCATCGCGATGATCGGATCGAGGAAGCGTCGCGTCTTGCCGATCGCGAACGAGAGCTTCTTCACGTGCGCGGGCGAGACGTCGCGCTGGAACGGCGTCGGCGCGACCTTGTCGATCGGCAGCGCCGCGAGCAGCAGCGGATGACCGCCGAGCGGATCCTTCCACGCACCGATGGGCGCACCGCCCGCGTCCGCGACCGCTTTGATCAGCGCCGCGAGCGCGGGATCGTCCGTACCGATCGGCAGACCGGCCGCCTCGATCCCCACCGGCTCGATCGCCGGCTTCTTGGGCTTGCGCGGCGCGGCCTTCTTCTTGGGAGCCGCGGGTGCGTCGCCTTCCTTCTTCTTTCGTGCCGGCATCCCCATCGTCTACACGGCTCGGCCTCGCCCCGGCAAGCGCCCTCGGCTAGCATCCGGCCGCATGTTCGCTCGCGCCTCGTTGGTCCTCGCGTCTCTCGGTCTCGTCGCCTGTGGCGGCGAAACCGCCACCGGTAGCGCCGGCACCACGCCGCACTCGCGCGAGCGACCCGCGTACGCCGCCTGTGACGACGCCTCGCAGGTGCGGATGGCGCCGACCGTCTGCTGGAACCCGACCGGCAGCCACTGGCAGTTCGAGGCACAGGCGCCCGGCGGCACGTACACGTTCGAGGTCGAGCTGCTCGCCGGTGGGCGCGTGCGCGCGGCCGACGTCCCGAACGCGACTCCTGCGACCGACGAGTGGTTCGCGGAGAACGACGAGCTGCGCATCTTCCTGCAGAACCGCTACGTCGAGTACCGCGCGACACTCCACAACGGCACGCTCCTCGTGGGCGAAGCCGTGAACGTCCGCGGCGATACCTGGGGCTTCCGCGCGACGCGTGTACACCAGGGCGACACGTGCCCGAGCAACGAGCTCACCGTCGGCGTGGGCGACGAGCCCGGCTGCTACGACGCGGCCGGCTCGCGCTGGACCGTCCACGCGGGCAATGCCGAGTACGAGATCTCGCTCGGCGAGAACGGCTCGCTCGTGAGCAACAATCCTTCGGACACCACGGTCGACGACGATGGCTGGTCGCAAGAGGGCGGGACGATCGTCCTCTGGTTCGACAACCACGCGACCGAGCTGACCGCGACGATCACGCCGAGCGACCTCTCGCACCTCTCCGGCAACGGTCATGGCGCGGCGGGCGCGATCTCGTGGAGCGCGAGCGCGATTCCCTCGTATCCGCCGCCGATTCACTGACCGTCTTGTCCTCGTTCGGAGCGCGTGAGAGGTTGATCGCATGACTTCGCGCTCCGTCGCAGCACTCGGGGTGCTGCTCGCTCTGGGAATCTCCGGCTGTCCGAGCACGGAGACCAACCCACCCGGCGGCGACACCGGTCCGCGCGTCGACGGCGGAGCCGGTCCCGCGGCCGACACGGGCCCGCGCCCCGACACCGGTCCGGTCGCGCACGACGCGTCGGTCACGTGCCCGACCGGTCAGCACGCGTGCGGCGCGGGCTGCATCACCGATCAGCCGAACGATCCCGCGCACGGCTGTCGCCTCGGCTGCGGCGAAGGCTGCCCGACACCTTCGTCCGGCATCCCCGCGTGCTCGACCGACGGCACCTGCGACTTCACGTGCCCCTCACCGTTCCACCGGACCGGCGATACGTGCACGTGCATGCCTCGGTCGTGCACGGACATGGGCTACATGTGCGGCGCGCCCGACAACGGCTGCGGAACGCCTCTGAACTGCGGCACGTGCGCGAGCGGTGCGATGTGCAACGGCGGCGTGTGCGGCTGCCTGCCCGACACGCACGAGCCCAACGACAGCAACGCCGTCGCGACGCACGAGCCGGAGGTCGCCGACAACAACGATCCCAGCATCACGCTGAGCGACTTCACGATCGATCACATGGGTGACGTCGACTGGATCCAGTACCACGTCGTCGATGGCTTCGACGGGGGCGACCCGCACGTCACGGTGCGCCTGTACAACATCCCCAGCGGGAGCGACTACGATCTGGGCGTCTGGTACGCCTGCGACAACCACGACGACAACTCGTCGTGCACGACGGGGACGTCCAACAACATGATCGGCCACGGCTGCATCAGCTCGCACACGGGCATCACGGAAGAGAACGTCGATCTGCCGAGCGACTGCGGCAGCACCGTGTTCGTGCCCAACGACGCGAGCGGGAATCTCTTCATCCGCGTGACCGCGCCCACGTTCAACGGCAGCTGCATGCCGTACGCGCTCGACGTCCGCGTGCGCTGATTCGCCGGAGTGCTCCGCGAAGCGGGCCCGACGCAATTCGGCGAGCGCTACTCCGGGATGACGATGCCGGCCGCGGACTTCTCGTCGCGGTCGTGCTCGATCGCTTCGGCGAACGGATGCGCGCAGTCCGGATCGAACTGCTGCCCGACGCAGCGGATGATCTCGCCCACCGCGACCTCGTGCGGCATCGCTTTGCGGTACGCGCGATCGCTCGTCATCGCGTCGTACGTGTCGGCGACGGCGATGATGCGCGCGAGCAGCGGGATGTCCTGCGCCTTGAGCCCGAGCGGATACCCGCGGCCGTCCCAGCGCTCGTGGTGCAGGTGCACGCCGGGCATGAGCGGGTGCAGGAACGTGATCGGCTCGAGGATGTCGCGGCCGATGTCCGGGTGCTTCTTGAAGACGTCGTACTCTTCTTGCGAGAGCTTGCCCGGCTTGTTCAGGTTCATGACGCAGCCGATCTTGCCGATGTCGTGCATCAGCGCGGCCTGGCGCGTGATCTCCACCTGCTCTTCCGGCAGCCCGAGCTTGATCGCGAGGATCTGCGCGTACGCCGCGACGCGCTCGCTGTGGCCCGACGTGTAGCGGTCCATCTTGTCGATGGCGCTCGCGAGGCCCTTGATCGTCTGCTGGAACGTCGCCTTCAGATCCTCGTAGAGCTTCGCGTTCTCGATCGCGGCGGCGGCGCGGTCGGCCACGATGCGCAGCAGCTTTCGCTGGCCCTCGTCGAACTTCTTGCCGCGCGTGTACGAGACGACGCCGAGGACGCCGACGACCTCCTTGCGGATCATCAGCGGTGTCACGACGAGCGACGCGGGCTTCATCGTGCCCTCGTCCATGATCAGCCAGTCGTGCGCCGACTGTCCGTGGACGATGAGCGGCTGGCCTTCCTGGAAGTGCGCCGAGAGCTTGTGTGCATCCAGCCCGGCGAGCGGCAAGAGCGGACGAAACTGCGGGTGCAGCTCGCGTGCGCGCTCGAAGAAGCCGCCCTCGCCGTCCTTCAGCGCGATCGAGACCTGATCAGCGTCGACCTCGTGGATGGCCGCGTCCGTCACGGTACGCAGGACCTCTTCGAGCGAGAGGCTCGCCGCGATCGCCTCGCTGACCTTGTAGAGCGAGAGCGCTTCTTTCAGGCGCAGGTTCTCGGCCGTGAGCTTCTGTTTCTCGAGCGCGCGTCGAATGGTGTGCACCACCTCTTCGACCTTGAACGGCTTGAGGATGTAGTCGTAGGCGCCCTTCTTCATGGCGTCGATCGCGGTCTCGACCGTGCCGAAGCCCGTCATGATCACCGTCACGACGTTGGGCGTGTGCTTCTGGATCGCCTGGAGCAGCTCGAGGCCGCCCATGTTCGGCATCTTGAGGTCCGAGAGGACCAGATCGTAGGAAGAACGCGAGAGCTCGACGAGCGCCGCGGAGCCGTCCTCGGCCGTGCGGACGTTGAAGCCCTCCATCGAGAGAAAATCGGCGAGGATCTCTCGAATGACTTGCTCGTCGTCGACGACGAGGATGCGCGGCGCGTCTTCCTGACTCGAGCTGTCCATCGTACGGTCGGCGGAGCAGCCGGTTCTACCACGGACGCTCCGGGATCGAGACAACGGATGATGGCCAAGCACGAGCCCCGCGGACGCCCCAGCCATCGGGGAATGGCCGTGCTCGTCTACGGAGCCATGACCCTTTGCGCCGTGGTGATCGCGTGGGCACGCGGCGTCAGCCTGATCCGCGGTCCAGCCAACCTGCCGGAGCTGGGCTCGCCGCTCGCCTCGCTCGCGCTCGGAGCCGCTCTCGCGATGCTCACCATCGCCGCCACCCGCCGGATCGTCCTGCGCACGCGGTGGGGCAAGACGCTTCGCGAAGATTTCCGCGCCCTGCTCGCCGACGCGACGCCGAGCGACGCGGTCTGGCTCGCGCTGCTGAGCGGTGTCGGCGAAGAGCTGCTCTTCCGCGGTGCGCTCCTTCCGTGGTGGGGACTGGCGGGCAGCTCTCTCGCGTTCGGTGTGCTCCACGTGGGCCCCGCGCGGCGCTTTCTCGGCTGGACGCTGTGGGCGAGCGTGCTCGGGGCGCTCCTCGGTGAGATCTGCCAGATCACGGGGCGCATCGAGGGCGCGATCCTCGCGCACGTCCTGATCAATGCGGTGAACCTGCGTTTCGTGCTCGCGTTCGACGGGCGCCTCGACACCGCGCGAAGAGATCCGGCCGAGCAAGCGCTGGTCGCGCGCCCGCGACGACGGGAGACTCGGTAGAGACACATGTCCGCACGTGAATGGACGAACTGGTCGAAGGTGCACGCGGCCCGGCCCACCGCATGGGAATCACCACGATCGGCCGCCGAGGTGGCCGACCTGCTCCGGCGGGCTCGACGCGCCCGCCAACGCGTGCGGCCGATGGGCGGGCGTCACTCGTGGTCGGCGATCGCACAGCCCGATCACGTGGCGCTCGATCTCGAGAACATGCGCGAAGTGCTCGCGATCGATGCGGGCGCGCGCACGGTGCGCGTCCAGGCGGGCATCCATCTGCACGAGCTCACCGACGCGCTCGATCGCGTCGGGCTCGCGATGCCGATCCTCGGCTCGGTGAGCGCGCAGACCATCGCGGGCGCCACGAGCACCGGGACCCACGGCTCGAGCCTCGTCCACGGAAACCTCTCGAGCCTCGTCGACGAGATCGTCCTGGTCACCCCGCGGGGTGACCAGCTGCGCATCGGGCGAGGCGATCCGCGGATGGCCGGCGCGCGCGTCGGGCTCGGTGCGCTCGGCGTGGTCGTCGAGATGGTCGTGCGCGTGGCGCCGGCGTTCGCGCTAATCGGCGAGGTCGAGGTGATGCCGTTCCGCGAGGCGGCGAGCTCGCTGGAGGCGATCGCGACGTCGGCGGAGTTCGTGAAGATCTGGTGGCTACCCGGCGCACGAGGCGCGCACGTGTTCCGCTATCTGCGCACGCCGGCGACGCCGATCGATCAGCTTCTCTCGCGCACGTTCGACGAGCACGTGGTGAACCGTTGGGTGTTCCCGCGTGCGCTCAGCGCGGGCCTGCGCTGGCCGAGCCTGACACCACGCCTCAACGCGTTCGTCGCGCGCAGCTACCTCGAGCGGCCGGGCGTGCCGATGAAGAGCCACTACGCGTTCAACGTCGCGATGCCGCCGCTGCATCGAGAGACCGAGTACGCGTTCGGCCTCGACGATGCGCCAGGCGCGATGGTCGCGCTCGCCGATCTCGTCGAGAAGGAGCGGCTGCCCGTGAACTTCCCGGTCGAGGTCCGCTTCGTGCGCGAGGACGCCGCGTGGATGAGCCCCGCGTTCGGTCGGCCGACGGTGCAGATCGGCGCGTACATGAGCGAGGGAAACGGGCGCGCGCGGTTCTTCCACGCGTTCGAGCAGATTGCGCACGCGCACGAGGCGCGACCGCACTGGGGCAAGGAGATGGACGTGGACGCGAGCTACGTCGCGCGCGTGTTCCCGGAGGCGCGCGCGTTCGTCGCGCTCGCGCGCGAGCTCGATCCCGACGGCACGATGCGCAACGCGTTCCTCGATCGCGTGCTCGGGCCGGCTTAGACCATTTTTCGTTCACGGAACCACGCGACCGCGTCGCGGATCGACTCGTCGAGCGGCCGATACATCGCCCCGAGCTCCGTCTTCGACTTCGTGTTGTCGTAGAACGACGCCACGAGGCTGAACTCGAAGAAGTCGCGCGAGAGCAGCGGCGGCTTGCCGGTGCGTGCGGCCTGCGCCTCCATCGCGCGCGCGAGCGTGCGCGCGACGCCGACCGGAACCTTCACCGTGCGCCGCTTGCGCCCCGTCACGCGATCGATCGCGGCGACGAGCTCGGCGTTGTTCAGGTTGTGCGCCGTCGCGAGATAGCGCTCGCCCTTCTTGCCGGCTCTTGCTGCGAGCAGATGCACGCGCGCCGCGTCGCGAACATCGACGTAGCTCGCGCCTCCGTCGTACACGACCGACGGCCCCGGCGTCTTCATCGAGGCGAGGATCAACGAGCCGCTCGGGGTCGGGCGGATGTCGTTCGGGCCGAGCACGATGCCCGGACACACCACGCGCACGTCGAGATCCCACGCGGCGAAGTACTCCGCGAGCTCGCGACTGTGGAGCTTGCTGCGGCTGTACGGGAAATCGAGATCCCAGCACTCGTACGGCGTCGTCTCGTTCGCGAGGCCCCCGGCGCGCGGGCGACCGACGGACACGATGCTGGCCGTGTACACGACGCGCTCGACGCCGGCGCGCCGCGAGGCCTCCATCACGTGGAAGGTGCCGCGCAGGTTCACGTCGTACATGCGCGAAGGATCGGGCGCCCAATCGAGATAGATGGCCGCCGCGTGGAACACCGTGTCGACGCCCGCAACGGCACGCACGACCGCGCCCTTGTCGCGCACGTCGCCTTCGTGGATCTCGACGTCGAGCCCGGCGACGTTGTCACGTGCTTCTCCCGGGGCCGCGAGCACGCGCACCGCCACGCCCTCGTCGATCAACTGTTGGGCGATCCAGCGCCCGAGAAATCCGCAGCCGCCCGTGACCAGCGCCTTCTTCATGCGCCAGAGGATAGTCGACCGTCGCTCAAACGAAGCCGAGCGCGCGACCCCCTTGATAGACGAGGAGCGTCACGACGTAGGCGAGCGTGTTCATGTACACGAGCATGAAGAGCGCCCAGCCCCAGCCGCCCGCCTCGCGACGCACGACGGCGAGCGTGCTCATGCACTGCGCGGCCAGCACGAAGAAGATCATGAGCGCCAGGCCCGTGAGCGGCGTGAACACGAGCGTTCCGTCGGGGCGGCGCGCCGCGCGCAGTCGATCGTGGAGCGTCGCGTTCGTCTCGTCCGCCTCGCTGCCCGCGCCGTAGACCTGGCCGAGCGTGCTGACGAGCACCTCGCGCGCCGCGAACGACGCGATGAGGCCCACGCCGATCTTCCAATCGAAGCCGAGCGGCGCGATGACCGGCTCGATGCCGCGGCCGATGCGGCCCGCGAGGCTCACGCCCAGCTGGTCTTCGGCGCGCTCGTGCTGCAGCTCGCCCACCCGAGCATCGTGATCGGCAGATCCGGAATCCACGGACGCGATGTCGGCGTCGTAGCGCGCGTCGATGTCGCCGCTGCGCGGGAACGAGAGCAGCGCCCACAAGACGATGCTGATCGCGACGATGATCGTCCCGGCGTTCTTCACGAACGCGTACGTGCGCTGCCAGACGGCGAGCGCCACGTTGCGCGCGACGGGCCAGCGATACGGCGGAAGCTCGAGGATCAGCGCCGGCGTCTCGCCCTTCAGCACCGTGCGACGGAGCACGGCGGCCGCGCCGAGCGTCGCGACCACCGAGAGCGCGTACATCCCGAAGAGCGCGACCGCGCCGACCGAGAGGAAGCCGAACAGGCGCTGGCCCTGCGGGAACGCGACCGCGGTCACGAGGGCGTACACGGGCAGCCGCGCGCTGCACGACATCAGCGGCAGCGCGAGCATCGTCACGAGGCGATCACGCCGGCTCTCGATCGTCCTGGTCGCCATGACCGCGGGAACCGCGCATGCGAACCCGCTGAGGAGCGGGACGAACGCGCGCCCGTGCAATCCCACGCCGCGCATCAGGCGATCGATCACGAACGCGACGCGCGCGAGGTAGCCCGAGTCCTCGAGCAGGACCAGGAAGAGCGAGAGCATCGCGATCTGCGGGACGAACACGATCACGTTGCCCGCGCCCGCGACGATGCCGTCGGCGAGGAGATCCGCGAGCGGACCGTCGGGAAGCACGCGATGGACGAGCTGCTGCGCGAAGCCGACCAACACCTCGATGCCGCCGACCAGGGGCTCCGACCACGTGAAGAGCGCCTGGAAGAGCACCGCCATCACGACGGCGAACGCGAGCGCGCCGAAGACGGGATGCGTCAGCCACGCATCCAGTCGCTCGGTCGTCGAGCGGAACGCGTTTGCGTCGCCGGTCACCGCTTCGGCCACCCATCGGTCGATGAGCGCGTAGCGCGCCGCGATGATCGTCGTGTCGAGATCGGGGACGGCCTGGTGCGCCTTCACGACTGCGGCGCGCAGCGCAGGATCGATCCCGGTCAGCTCGTCGTCGCCGACCGAGAGCAGCGCCCAGATCGCACGCGCACGCAGCCACGCATCGGATCGGCTCTGCGTGTCGCTCGCACGCAACACCGCGACGACCCCGGCGATCGCGGCCTCGGCCGGCTCGGGCAGCATCGCCGTCTCGTGCACGATCGGCTTCTCTTCCAGGACGCGATCGATCGCAGCGAGCAGATCGGGACGGCCTTCCAGCGTTCGGGCCACGACCGGCACGACCGGCACGCCGAGCACCTTCGAGAGCACGTTCGTGTCGATCGCGATGCCGAGCGAGCGGGCCTCGTCCATGAGGTTGAGCGCGAGCACGACGGGCAGGCCCGTCTCGACGATCGAGAGCGCGAGATAGAGCTGCCGCGCGAGCGTCGTCGCGTCCACGACGACGACCACTGCGGCTGGCGCGCCGTGCGGCGGAAGAATCGCATCGACGGCGACCTGCTCCTCCGCCGAGCGCGCGGTCATCGAGTACGTGCCCGGCAGATCGACGAGCTCGACCTTGGACCCGCTCGGGAGCGCGAGCGTCGCGGCACGCCGCTCGATGGTGACGCCTGGATAGTTGGCCGTGCGCGCGCGCGATCCCGTCATCGCGTTGAAGAGCGTCGTCTTCCCGCAGTTGGGGTTTCCGGCGAGCAGGACGGATCGCGTCACGGCGCAGGCTCCACGGTCACCGCACGCGCGTCTTCACGGCGCAGCGAGAGCGCATATCCCCGCAGACGCACCTCGATCGGATCGCCCATCGGCGCGACGCGCATGACCTCGATCGGCGTGCCGGGAAGCATCCCCAGCTCGAGCAGCCGCCGCCTCAGCGGTACGGCGCCGGTCACGCTCAGAATGCGCGCGCGGCGACGAAGGCCGAGGTCCGCGAGCGCGAGCGTGGTCGTCACCGCAGAGTGATAATGATTCTCGCCCCCAACCGCAACCCATCTCTTCCGGGGCTTTACGCAAAGGCGTTCTCTTCGCGAGCTCTACGCCAAAGCTCTACGACTCACGCTCGAAGCATCGGGGATCGATCGCGAGCTTGCGCCTCAGCATGCGGGTCGCGTCGACGAAGCCGGTCGTGATCGGATCATGATAGCCGCTCACCTCGGGCAGATGGGGCGCGTGCCGACGATAGAACGCGTTCTGGCGGTACATGCCCAGCTCGCGCACGTACTTGCCCAGCATCGAGGCGAGCGCGACGGGCAGGTGCGATGCATCCGAGTCGACCTCGAACGCCACATGCCCGAGATCGGCCACGCGATAGCGGCTCTTGCCGCGCGTCTCTTCCAGCATCTCCAGGCGATCGGGCGTGATCGCGGTGAAGAAGTCCGTGTACTTCCGCATTCCGCCGACCATCCCGCAGATGACCTCGAGATCCGGGCCGAGCGCGCCGCGCGCGTCGCGCATCAGGTGCTCGAAGAGCGAGAGATCCACGCGGAGCTTGCTTCCCCAGCGATCGACGCCCTCGTTGAAGGCGCGCGCGCACGCGATGGCCGAGCGCGCGCGGCGGACGCGGACACCGGCGCGCTCGAGCTTGGCGAGCGCCTTGCGCCCGTGGATCACGTCACCGCCGAAGACCGGAAGCGCGACCGCCTCCGACCAACACTGCGGCGCCGTCTGGCTCGGACAGCGCGCCTGGAGCGCGAGAGCGCCATCGACCGCGATCGCGTCGACGAGCTCGTCGATGTGGGCTGGCACCCGACCCAGCACACCTTCGGCGAGCGCCAGCGCGAGGCTCTCCGCCATCTCCATCTTGCCGAAGCCTGCCGTCGCCTTGCTGTCGCCGATTCCCGCCCGCGCAGCCCGTCGTGCGAGAGCCCGCGCCTCGTACACGTCGACCTCGATCGCGACCGCCGTCGCGACAAGCGGCCCCAGCCGCGGGCCCAGCCCATTCTCGTCGATTCCCAGGACGTGCAAGCAACCTCACTGTACTCGGGCCGGGTCTCTTTGACCGCGTGCGTATGTTCCCCCTACACTTTCAGGTGTACGAGGGCCGCCGTTGAGTGTTGCGTCGAGACGTCCGCGAGGTCACGCCGCCCGAGCCCTGGAAGAGGCCCTGGGCGCCGTGGCGGCGCCTGCGGTTCGCGACGCGATCTTGGGCTCGGCCCTCTCTCGTGCGGGCCTGATCGCGCCTCCGGATGACGGCGAGACGCTCGATCTCTTCGTCAACGGGGCCTTCCGGCATGCGATCGCCGATCGGCTCGGGGACGACGCGGCCGACGAGGTCCTGGCCGGCCTCTGGCCGATGCTCGTCATGATCGCCCGGCGCCCGAAGACGCATTCGGCTCGGCCGATTCCCGTGACGAACGCTCCACGGCAGCGCGCCACCGCCCGTCCGCCCAGCCCGATGCCGCCCGAGGACGGCGATGATGCGTCGGGCGTGATGGTAGTCGTCGGACACGGCAAGACGGTTCGCTCGGGCGACTCTCTCTCGGTCGTGATCGCGGTGATGAGCGACCCGGACCGAACGCGCGAGCTCGCGATCCGAATGGCTGGGCGAGCGCTGGTTCGTCCCGTCGTGGACCTCATGGAGATGGCCGAGGCGATCGAGGATCACCGCGGGGATGTTCCGGTGGTGTTGTTCGACTGTGCGCGGCCGCCTTTCCATCTGGAGTCGGTCGCGACGTTCGCGAGCGAGCTCCCTCCTGGCTCGTGGTTGGCCCTGCTCGATGCGAGCCCGGAGAACCACCGTGCCGCGCGCGGGTTCGCGGGCGCGACGATCACGATCGCGCAGGTCTCGTCGACGTCGGGCCTCGACGAGATCGCACGACGCTGCCTCGCGCTCTTCGACTGACTACGGCCTTCGGAGGATCTCGAGGAGGGTCGCGTCGTCGAGGGGCGGTGCGTCCCCGGCGAGCGACTCGACGTCCGGTCGCAGCCAAGGCCAGCGCGGACCGATGTCGCGACAGCCGTCGGCGCGCTCTTCGGGGGAGCAGAACACGCGCACGTGGAAGTGATCGTCGTGCGGTCGCGCGTTCTCGGGCTGCTGCAGGACGTACGGCGCACGGAAGAGCACCTCCGGATCCGTCTCGTGCTCGAGCGCATAGGCGAGCAAGCGGGACTCCACACCGCGGCTGCAGAAGATCCACTGCACCTCGATCGACGCGTCGGTGAGGAGCGTCCGCACGAGCTCCCAGTTCCGCGCGTCGTCGAAGAAGTAGAGCCCGCCCTCGGGCGCGACTGCGTATCCGAAGCGCGAGAAGGCGACGAACCCCGCCGAGCGCAGCGGACGACCGCTCGCGTCCTCCACGTAGAAGAGGACGTCCACGTCGCGGCCCGCGCGATGGCTGGCATGACGCTCGTGATGGCCACCGTGCGGCGCACCGACGTCGCCGATCCGCAGGTCTTCCGTTCCAGGATAGGCAGCGCGCACGCCGCTCGCGGCGTGGTCGAGCGCGTCGATCAGTCGCGGCACGCCGACTCTCGTCTCTTCACCCGGGCGTCCGCGCAGGAACGCGTCGCCCCGATCGGGCAGCTCACGTCCCTCGCACACGACGCCGCACGACGTTGATCCGAGCGACGCCGGCCGATCCGGCAGCGGCCCGAGTGCCCAACAGCCCGCGCAGAGCGCTGCCCCGAAAAAGGAAACACAGACGAGCGTGATCGAGCGCGCCCACATCGCCCGCGCATCCTAAGCCATCCGCGTCTTGACGGGCCCCGGCGCTGCGCCCATGAAGGTCCCCCTTCCCCGCGAAGACCCCACGAAACATGAGCAAGGACGACAAGGGCCCGATGGATCAGCTCAGCGCGCATCTCGATCGCGCCTGGGATCTCGTCGGCAAGGGCGATCTGGCCGGCGCGCGTCGCTCGGCCGAGAAGAGCCTGGAGCTCGAGGCCGACGCGCCCGAGGTGCACAATCTCCTCGGCTACGTCAGCGCGCTCGAGGGCGCAGCCGAAGAGGCCATCGAGCACTACAAGCGCGCGATCGAGCTCGACGAGAGCTTCGTCGAGGCGATGCTGAACGCGGCCGAGGTCTATCTGCACCCGCTGCACGCGTGGGACGAGGCCATCGCGTGCGTGGAAGACGCGCTGGAGTGGATCGTGGAAGACGAAGAGATGGCCGACGCGCTCTTGCTCGAGTTCGACGCGTACCTCGGCAAAGGGGATCGTGACGCCGCGGCGCGCATCGTGGCGCGGCTCCCGAAGGGCCCGTTCGAGAACGCGGGGCTCGCGTTCGCCGTGGGCCGCGCGCACTTCGAGGTCGGAGACATCGACACCGCCGAGCCGATGATCCTGAAGGCCGCCGAGCTCGATCCGGCGAACGCCGATGCGCAGTACTACGCGGGGCTCGTGGCCGAGCAGCGCGGCGATGCGCGTGCGATGGCCATCGCATTTCTCCGTGCGCGCGACGCCGAGCTGCGCAACGGGCGAGGGACCGGTCGCGCCGAGATTGCGACGAGCGACTTCGAAGCGCGCGTGCAGTCGGCGATCCGCTCGCTGCCCGAGCCGCTGGCGCACACGCTCGAGGGCGCGCTCGTGATCGTGTGCGACGTGCCCGGAGCGGAGGTCGTGGCCGAGGGCGTCGACCCGCGCATCCCGCTCCTGCTCGACGACGTGTCGCCCGACGGCGAGCCGCCGCGCGCCGGGCGGGCCTTCATCTATCAGCGCAACGTGGAGCGTGTCGTGGGCGCGAGCGCCGACGAGGCGGAAGGCGAGCTCGTCCGGGCTCTCACCGACGAGATCCTCCACGTGTTTCCGGAGCTCGCCACGGATCCTGCAGCCGCGCCGAACTGATCCGAACGGCCGGAACGAGCGGTGGATGTCGAGGATGCAAGGGATGTCAGGGATGGGCTCCATCCCGGATATCCCGCGAATCCCCGATATCCCAGCCCGCGGCCTGCCTCTCAGACGCGGTAGTACGAGCGGTACCAGTCGACGAAGCGCTGGACGCCGACCTCGATGGGCGTCGCGGGCTTGAAGCCGACGTCGCGCTCGAGATCTTGGACGTCCGCGTACGTCGCGGGCACGTCGCCCATCTGCATCGGGAGCATCCGCTTCTCGGCGACCTTGCCGAGCGACTTCTCGAGCGTTCCGATGAGGTGCATCAGCTCGACGGGGTCGTGGTTGCCGATGTTGTAGACCTTGTACGGCGCGCGGCTGCCCGCCGGGTCCGGCTTGCTGCCGTTCCACGCCGGATCGCCCGCCGCCGTGCGGTCGGAGACCCGCACGACGCCCTCGACGATGTCGTCGACGAACGTGAAGTCGCGCTGCATCCGGCCCTCGTTGAACACGTCGATCGGACGGCCTTCGAGGATCGCCTTCGTGAACAGGAAGAGCGCCATGTCCGGACGCCCCCACGGCCCGTACACGGTGAAGAAACGAAGCCCCGTCGTCGGCAGCCCGTACAGATGGCTGTACGTGTGCGCCATCAGCTCGTTGGCCTTCTTCGTCGCCGCGTAGAGGCTCAGCGGATGATCGACGTTGTCGTGCACGGAGAACGGCATCGCCGTGTTCGCGCCGTACACCGAGCTCGACGACGCGTACGTCAGGTGCTTCACGCCGCCGTGACGACATCCCTCGAGGATGTTCACGAAGCCGACGAGGTTCGACTCGACGTACGCGTGCGGGTTGGTGAGCGAGTAGCGAACGCCTGCCTGCGCCGCCAGGTGGATCACCTTGTCGAAGCGCTCCTCGGCGAAGAGCTTGTCGATCTCGGGTCGATCTGCGACGTCGCCGCGAACGAGACGAAACGCCTTCTCCGGTGCCAGTCGCGCGAGCCGAGCCTCTTTCAGCGTCGGATCGTAGTAGTCGTTGACGTTGTCGTAGCCGACGACGGTGTCGCCGCGATCGATCAGGACGCGCGCGACGTGCGAGCCGATGAAGCCGGCCGCGCCGGTGACAAGGATCTTCGCCATCAGAGGGCCGCGTTCATCAGAGGGACCAGTATGCGAGGTCCGCCGGGATCGCCTTGCGATCGAAGGCGGCCTTCACGTCGACGACGACGCCACCCTTGCGGACGAAGCGGTGCAGCTCGCTGGCGTAGCCGGCGAACTCGCGATGCGAGACCGCGAGCACGAGACCGTCGAGATCGTGGAACGCCTCGATGGGCGCGAGATCGACGCCGTACTCGTGGCGCGCTTCCGCCGCGTCCGCCCGCGGGTCGTGGATGATCGGCGTGATGCCGAACTGCTTCAGCTCGCCCGCGATGTCGGGCACGCGGCTGTTGCGCAGATCGGGAACGTTCTCCTTGAACGTGAGCCCGAGGATGCCGACCTTCGCGTTCTTCACCGGGCGGTCCTGCGCGATCAGCATCTTGATCGCGCGCTGGGCGATGTACACACCCATCCCGTCGTTGATCCGGCGCCCCGCGAGGATCACCTGCGGGTGGTAGCCGAAGCGCTCGGCACGCGCGGTGAGGTAATACGGATCGACGCCGATGCAGTGGCCGCCGACGAGGCCGGGCGTGAAGCGGAGGAAGTTCCACTTGGTGCCCGCTGCGGCGAGCACGTCGCGCGTCGGGATCCCGAGACGATCGAAGATGATCGCGAGCTCGTTCATCAGCGCGATGTTGAGATCGCGCTGCGTGTTCTCGATGACCTTCGCGGCTTCCGCGACCTCGATGCTCGGCGCGCGATGGACGCCAGCCGGGACGATCGCGCCGTACGCGGCGGCCACGCGATCGAGTGTCGCGGCGTCGCCACCCGACACGACCTTCACCGTGCGCTCGAGCGTGTGCTCGCGATCACCGGGGTTGATGCGCTCCGGCGAGTAGCCGAGCGTGAAGTCCACGCCCGCCTTCAGGCCCGATCGATCGGCGAGGATCGGCGCGCAGAGCTCGTTCGTGACGCCCGGATAGACCGTCGACTCGTAGACGACGACGGTGCCTTTCGAGAGCAAGTGACGCCCGACGGTGTCGCTGGCCTTCTCGAGCGGGGTCAGGTCGGGCTGGCGATCGATGTCGATCGGCGTCGGGACCGTAACCACGACGAACGTGGGCTTGCCGCACTCCGTCGGGCTCGCCGTGAAGCGAAGCGTCGTCTCGCGTAGCTCGCCCGCCTCGATCTCGTTCGTGCGATCGTGGCCACTGCGTAGCTCGTCGATCCGGCGCGAGTCGATGTCGAGGCCGACGACGTCCTCGAAATGGCGCGCGAACGCCATCGCGACTGGCAGACCGACGTAACCGAGGCCGACGACGACGATTCGCTCGGCCTTGCTCTTCTCAGGCATGGAAAAACCTCACGGGCGCGCACTCTTACGCGCCTGACAACGAAGTGCCAGGCGCGCGAGAACCGTTGTGCGCGGACGCGCGGAGATTCAAACGGAGCTTCGGCTCCGCACGTTCGCCGTCGTCAGTGGGCCGCGGAGGCCGAGGGGATCCCGCGCTGCTGCTCGATCGGACCGTTCGCCGAACCGTACGGCGGCAGACCCGCCATGTATGCGATCGCGAAATAGACGATCACGAGCACACCAATCACGATGATGCCCTTCGTCGCCGGCGTCGCATCTTCCCAGAATCCCATTTGGAGCCTCCTCTTGACCGTTGAGGCATCGTACGGAACACGAACGCTGATGGTCAACAAGGACGACGTGACTGCGACGGGTTTCGCTCGGCGTGTAACTGGGCTCGGGCGCGAGGCGATCGAGATGGCACGCGTCACGGCCCGCTTCGGTGTTCGCAGCGGCGTCGCGTTCGACTTCTCGCGGGCCGGCGTCCAGACGCTCGCGCGACAAGCGCTCAGCGGCGCGATGGGGCCCGCGGCGCTGTTTCGCTATCACGCCTCGGCGCGGCCCGACACGCTCGCGCTCGTCGACGATCGGATGCGACTGACCTACGGCGAGCTCGATCGCCGGATCGATCGCTTGGCTACGCGCTTGGTCCGCCGCTACGGGATGCGGCGCGGACAGTCGGCGATCGCCGTGCTCCACAACCGTCCGGAGTTCGTCGAGACGCAGGCTGCGCTCGCGCGGATCGGCGCTCGCGCCGTGTCGGCGAGCTGGCGCTCGACGCCGACGGAGCTCGCGTATCTCGTCAAGCACTCCGAGGCGCGCGTGCTCTTCATCGAGAGCGAGCTCGCCGGCGTGTACGCCGAGCATCGCAGCGAGTTCCCCTCGCTGCCGATCGAGAACGTGCTCGCCGTCGGCGGCACGTACCCCGGGCTCACCGCGTACGACGAGGTCGTCACGCACGGGCCGCTCGAGCGCATGGATGCGGACTCCGGGGACGCGGCCGTCGTCATCTACACGTCGGGGACGACGGGCAAGCCGAAGGGCGCCGTGCGCAAGTTCGGGCGCGAGGGCTACCTCGCGTACATCCAGCTGCTCGACGAGCTGCCGGTGCGCGTCGGCGATCGACATCTCGCGGTCTGCCCGCTCTATCACTCGACCGCGTTCGCCTTCGCGACGATCACGTACATGCTCGGCGGCACCGTCTTCGTCGAGCGAAAGTTCGATGCGGAGACGGCGCTGCGGCGCATCGCCGAAGAGAGCATCACGACGACGGCGATGGTTCCGACGATGCTGAGCCGCATTCTCGCGCTGCCCGAAGACACCCGACGCCGCTACGATCTGCGGACGCTGAAGGCGATCTTCACGGCAGGTGCGCCGCTCTCGGGCGCGCTCGCACGCGAGACGATGACCGAGCTGGGCCACGTGCTCTACAACATCTACGGATCCACCGAGACCGGGCTCAACACGCTCGCGACGCCCGACGAGCTGATCCGATCGCCTGGAACGATCGGTCACGCAGTGGGCGGCAACGCGATCCGGCTCCTCGACGACGACGGTCGAGTGGTTCCGCGCGGCGCGACCGGCGAGCTCTTCGTGAAGAACTCGCTGCTCGTGAGCTACCACGGCGACGACGACGCCACGCGACGCTCGATGAAGGACGGCTACTTCAGCGTCGGCGACCTCGCGCACCAGGACGAGAACGGCCTGTTCCACATCGACGGGCGCAAGCGGGACATGATCATCTCGGGCGGCATCAACGTGTACCCGGCGGAGGTCGAGGAGACGCTGCATATGCACCCGGCCGTCGCGGAGGCCGCAGTCGTGGGTGTCGCCGATCCGGATCTCGGCGAGCGCGTGCGCGCGTTCGTCTCGCTGCGCGCCGGCGAGCGCGCGGAGCCGGCCGACATCGTGCGCTTCTGCCGCGATCGGCTCAGCGGCGCGAAGGTCCCGAAGGAGGTCCGCATCCTGGCGGAGCTGCCGAAGAACCCGACCGGCAAGATCTTGAAGCGCGAGCTGCGAGAGCTGGCCTAGCCGCGCGCGGGCAGGCGAAGCTCGATGCGGCGCAAGACGCGCTCTCCCGTCGGAAGGACGAACGCATCGATCGCGCCCGCCAGCAGCGCGACCACGGGCGGGGACGCGATCCCCGCCGCGCCCAGCGCGACGAGCGCGATGCCGCCGATCGCGGCGACGGCCGTCGCGCGAATCGCCTCGCGTCGCGCGGCGTGAGCGATGAAGAGCGCGCCCGCCGCGTCGCGCGCGTCGTCACCGCTGAGCGCGATCGCGCGGTCTCCCTCCGGCGCGCCAGCCGCTGCGAGAACGATCGGGACGTCGGCCGCGCCGAGCAGATCCGGATCGTGCATCGGGTGCACGATGGCTGCGACCACACCGCCCGCGTCGCGCAGCCGACGGACCTCGGCCGCGCGCTCTTCGGGCGTGAGCTCCGCACGCACGTGATCCACGTCGAGCCGCTTGGCGAGCGCATCGATGGATGCGCGCGAGTCGCCCGAGAGCAACACGACCTCGACGCCGAGATCGATGAGGCGCTGCACGGCGGCGCGTGCGCCGGGACGCTCTTCGTCGCGGAGCGCGAGAACCGCCCTCGCCTTTCGCTCGATCGCGACGAACACGGCGACGAGCCCACGCGCCTCCGCGCGCGCCGCCTCCGTCTCGGCGATCGCGACCGAGACGCCGTCTTCGAGCAAGAGCTGCCGCGTCCCGATCACGACGAGCTCGCCCGCTGGGCCTGTCGCGCGGACGCCGCGGCCGGGAACCACGGCCACGCGTCGCACGCTCGGCAGCTCGAGCCGCAGCTCCTCCGCGTGTTGCACGATGGCACGCGCGATGACGTTGTTCTCGACCTCGCGCTCCGCCGCAGCGGCCAGTGCGAGGACCGGCCGCAGCTCGCCGTCGAACGCGTGCGCCTCCGCGATCTCGGGGTGTCCTTCGGTCAGTGTTCCGCGCGCCGAGATCGCGACGACCGTCGTGCGCCCCGCGCGGTCGAGCGAGCGCGCGCTCGCGAACGAGATCCCGCGCTCGATCGCGGCGGCACCCGCGACCACGTACGGCGCATCCGCGGCTCGGCGGATCGCGAGCAGAGGCGCCGCGAGGAGCACCGCGGCCACCGCGGCGAGGCGCGCTGCGAGATTCTCGCCGCTTCCGTTGACCGCGATCGCGATCACCATGCCGAGCGCGAGCACGCCCGTCAGCGCGAGCTCGGCCCGCAGCGCGAGACGCGTCAGAGGCGCGGCATCGTCGGCGCCACCGTCACCGAAGCGCGCGGGTCGCAGCAACGCGCGATCGTGACCGACGTGGCTCGCGAGCACGCGGATGACGCCGTCGACGACGCGCGCGCCCGCCATCACGGCGTCCCCGGAGGCACGTCGCACCGGCGACGTCGCGGCGGGGTGCAGCAGGACCTGCGCTTCGCCTCCGCGTACTGCGCCGTCGACCGCGACCACCTGGCCTTCACGCACGAGGATCTCTTCGCCGACGCGTACACGCGCAGCGTCGACCTCGGCGCTCGCGAGCGAGCGCGGTTTGCCCTCGGCCGGCAGCGGAACGTGCGTGCGCTCCGGCATACGTGCGGCCAGCGAGCGCAGCAGGTGCTCGGTCGTCTGCGCGGAGCTCGCGTCGATCCACCAGCGCACGTGCGCGAGGCCCGCGGCGAGCGCAGCACCGACGAGGAAGGGGCGCGGGTCGCCCTCGTCGGCGAGACGAACGAGGCCCGCGGCACCGGCGGCGAGCGAGCCGAGCGGCGCCGCGAGATACGCCGGCAGCCCCGCGCTGGCGCGGACGTGACCGCCGAACACGAGCGCGAGGATCGCGGAGATCGCTGCGAAGAGCGTCGCGATGGCCGCCAGCGTCCACGAGGTCGCGAAGGCCGCAGCGAGGAGCGCCGCGACCGCGAGACCGAGTGGGATCACCGGCGCCGGAATCGGCGCGGGCGGTGCAGCGCTCACTGCGCCGGTCCACTCGCCGCTCGGGCTGCGCAGGCGCTTCTTGCGCGAGCTCGAGCTCCCGGAGATCCCCGAGTCGCTCGCGGATGCGCGCGGGCGCTCCGACGGAACGATCCCCGGGCTCGAGCTACGGAGGCCCTCGACGTACCGCGTGCGGCACGCAGCACTGCACAGATAACGGAACCCCTCGTCCAGCAGGACGACCTCGGCCGCCCGAAGCGGCTCGACGGCGATGCCGCACACCGGACACGGCCGCTCGGCCAAGCGCGGGCGCTCGGGCTTGGCAGCCGGATCGGTCTCAGTCGCGTCCATCGCGGTCGGTGGGCCTACCGGCTCGATCGCGCGCAGGCAAGCTAGAAGGCCGGTGCGAGCGCGGGCGCATCGACCGCGAGCCGACCTCCCACCCACACGTGCGTCGGGCGATGTCCGCCGAGAACGTACGCGAACATCGTGGGGTCGTCGTGATCCCAGAGCGCGAGATCGGCGGGGACGCCTGGCGCGATGCGGCCCGCATCGTCCCGACCGATCGCGCGCGCTGCGTTTCGCGTGATCGCGAGCAGGGCTCGCTGGGGATCGAGATCCGCATCGCGAACCGCGAGCGCCGCGCACATCGGAAGATCGAGGCACGGGCTCGTGCCCGGATTGGCGTCGGTGCCGATGGCGATCGCGACGCCCGATGCGGTGATGCGCGCAGCGTCGGGCGCGTTCTGCCGCAGCGTCCGCCACGCAGCAGGCAACAGGACCGCGCTCGTGCCGGCCTGGTCCATCGCCACGAGGCCCGCATCGCCCACCTCCTCGAGGTGATCACACGAGAGACCGCCGAGCTCGGCGACCATCTCGGCCCCGCCGACGTCGCGGAACTGTCCGACGTGCGCGCGCACGCCGAGTCGATGCTTCTTGGCCGCCGAGAGGATCGCGCGCGCCTCGTCGAGCGTGAACGCACCCTCGTCGAGGTACACGTCGACCATCGTGGCGAGACCTTCCCGCGCGACGGCGGGGATCATCTCGTCTTTCACGATCGCGACGTACGTGGCGCGCAGCTTCTGGTGCTCTCGCGGAACGGTGTGCGCGCCGAGCAACGTGGTGACGACGCGCGGCATCGGCGAGGCGTCGTTCGAAGCGGCGTGCGCGATGCGCAAGAGGCGTAGCTCACCCGCGAGCGTGAGATCGTAGCCGCTCTTCACCTCGACGGTCGTCACGCCGTGCGAGAGCTCGATCTGGAGGCGACGCTTCGTCGCAGCGAGCAGCGTCTCGTCGTCCGCGGCGCGCGTCGCGGCGACGGTCGATTGGATCCCGCCGCCGCTCGCCGCGATCGCGCGGTAGTCCACGCCCCGCATCTTCTGCTCGAACTCGCTCGTGCGGCGGCCTGCGAACACGAGATGCGTGTGCGGATCGACGAGCCCCGGCGTGAGCAGCGCACCACGCGCATACACGATGTGCGTGCTGCCGCCCGCCGCTGGCGCATCTGCCGCGCGACCGACGAAGGTCACCATGCCGGCGCCGTCGACCGCGACCGCTCCGTCGTCGATCAGCCCGAGGGCAGCCGAGCCTTCCGAGGCGCCCTCGCAACGCGCCACGCGGGCGCCGCGGATCAAGAGCGCCGGCTCGGACCGGTCCATCAGTGACTGTCGCGACGCGGGAGTTGGCGGCTCGCGAAGTACTGCGCGACCACCTCGGTGTGGAGCGCGAACGCGAGGGCGACGGGCGCGCGGACGATGGCGCGATCGGTGACCTCGTCGCTCGGCGAGAACGGCGGGAGGTCCGCGCTGGTGAGCGCGGGGCCACGGCCGAACACGAGCACGAGCCCGTTCTCGGTCGAGCGCACGCAGAGATCCGCGATCGCGCTCGCCTCGACGTACACGTTCGCCTCTTCACGCAGCTCGCGTGCGGCGGCCTCTTGCCAGGTCTCGCCGACGTCGATGAAACCGCCCGGAAGTGCGAGGTGCCCGAAGCCGGCCTCGGGCGTGCCGCTCGGCGTACGCCCGCCGCGACGCACGCAGAGCACGCCGTCGTCGACGGGCAGGAGCAACACCGCGACCGGAACGGGGTTCGAGTACGTCACGTTTCCGCACGCGATGCAGCGACGCGGCCAACGCTCTTTCTCTTCGAACGCAGCACCACAATACGAGCAGTGGGAGTTACGACGATGGGGCACGAGGGCGCGAAGCTACCACGTGCCTCGCGTTCCTTCGCCGTAACCACACTCGGAGACGAGTGCCGGCGGGATGTGGTAGCCGCCGAGCTCGAGCGGTCCCCAAGGGCTCGCGTCGAATCGCTCGGCCGCGCGCGTCGAGATCGAGGCCTCGAACCGCTGCCGCGCCTCGTCGCACCGGCCAGTACGAGCGAGCAGCTCGGCGTCCAGCTCCATCGCGTCGCTCTCTGCCACACCGAGACGACGCGCTTCCGTCTCTTGCACGGCCGCACGCTCCGGATCACCTCGACGCGCGGAGCTCCACGCGAGGGCGAGCATCGCGCTCCCGTCGCTCGGATCCACGCGGAGGCGCCAGGTCGCCGCCGTCGATCCCGCGTCCGCCTCGGTGCCCGGTGCGATCCGCGTGGCGCCCTCGAGCACGAACGGCACCGCCACGAGCCCGACGCCGATCAGCAGGGCCGCGACGATCCCTGGACGACGGTTCGGCGGCGGCGGCGGCGGCCCGAGATCACGCCCGCAGGCGCAGATGCGATCGAAGAGATCGGGATGCATCCGCGCACGCTTGCGTCCGCTGACGAGCGGTGCGCGTGCATCACGCGCCAGCTTCGTGAGCGCATCGGCGAGCGCATCGGGCGAGACCGTCGCGCGGGCTCGTGCGTCGGCGCGCTCCTCCATCTTGCGGGCCAGCGAGAGCAGCGCCGTCAGCATCGGAAGGGCGATGGCGATGGTCACGATCAACACGAGCCACGAGCTGCCGGGCGCGAGCGTCTCGCCGAGAAGCGTGCCGGTCGAGCTCACGAAGAGCAGCAGCGTCACGGTCCCGAGACGGCAGAGCGACACCCAGATCGGCTCGCTCAAGTGCCCGGCTTCGTGAGCCAGGACCGCGTCGAGCTCCTCCTCGTCGAGGAGTTCCACGATGTGGTCCGTGACGACCATCGTGCGCGCCCAGGGCAATGCGGCGGCATTCGCGAAGCGCGCGCCGTGGGTCGGAAGGCGCAGCACCATCGCGAGCGAGATTCCTTCGCGACTCGCTGCGCGCCGCGCGAGCGACGCGACCGGCTCCGTCGCAGGCACCAATGCCCGCGTGAGCACCGAGAGCGCAGGGCCCGCGTAGGCCACGCCGACGAACGTGAGCGCCAGAGCGAGCGCGACGACGAGCGGCCGCACGTTCCCTTCGCGATCGATCAACGGAAGCGCCGTGCACGCGGTCGCGACGAGGACCGGGCCTGCGAGCCACGGGATCGCACGCAGACGCAGCGCGATCCCCGGCCAGGGCTTCGGTCGCGCGGGACGCGACTCGATGGCGCGTGCGGGTGCTCCTGCGAGGAACGTGATCGCGGCGCACAGGCCCGCGAAGATCGCGCTCGCGAGCATCTCGTGCGCTCCGACGAGGGCCGGCCCGAGAGCGGTCGCGCCGAGCGTCCACGAGAGCTGCACCTGCACGACGCCGACGATCAGCGCGCCGGTTCGGAACGCGGCGACCGCGCTCGCGGCCTGCGTGGGATCGTCGGGGACACGCGGTGGGAGCGTGAGCGCCGCCAGCGCTCGGGCAGTGGCGAAAGGGAGCAGCGCGGCGAAGATCAGCGTCGCGATCGGACGACCCCAGAGCTCTTCGATCGGCCACGCGGCGCTCGGCACGAGGCCCTCGTAGCCCGAATGCGAGCCTCGGCCCAGGCAACGCATGACCACCGCGCGATTTGCCGTGGCGGGAACCCCCTGGTACCAACTCGCTTCTTCATGGCTCGCTCCGTCCATTCCAAGTCCCTCGCGCTCGCCGTCGTCGCATCGAGCCTCCTCTCGCTGGCGACCTGCATGGGCTTCGCGGGCTGCACACCGCCGGGACAGACGATCCGTACCGGCTCGCAGGGTGACGACGAGGACACGACGCTCGGCACGGGCGACATGTTCGACGTCCGCGTGTACGGGGAAGAGGCGCTCTCGTCCGACTACCGCGTCGCGACGGACGGAACGATCGACTTCCCTCTGATCGGGCGTATCGAAGTGGCGGGCCTCGAGCCCGGCGCCATCGCCACGCTGATCACCACGCGGCTCCGCGACGGGCAATTCTTCGTCGCGCCCCACGTCAGCGTCGTCGTGCGCGAGTACAACAGCAAGCGCGTGTCGGTGCTCGGTGCCGTCACGTCGCCCGGAACGTATCCGATGCGCAGCGGCATGGGCGTCGTCGAGGCGATCGGTCTCGCGGGCGGGTTCACGACGCTCGCGAACCGCGACGGAACGACGATCACGCGGAGCACGCGCGGCGAGCTCCACCGCTATGCGGCACCCGTCGATCGAATCACCGACGGTCAGCAGGCCGACATTCCGCTCCGCGCGGGTGACATCATTCGCGTCCCTGAACGGCTGTTTTGATCGCGCCGTCGGCGGCGGCCCTCGTCGCTTCATTCGCCGCTTGACCGAGGCACCCCCGGTCGATGCACCCTCACCCTCGGATGGCGGACGATCTCGGTGGGCGCCTGACTCGAGCTGGGCTCGTGACGCGTGCGGATCTCGCCGAGCTCGTGGCGGCGGCACCCGCGCACGATGCGGCGCTCGTGCGTGCGCTCGTACGTCGCGGGGTTCCCGAGGACGCGCTCGCAGGGTTCTTTCTCTCCGAGGGATTCGGGCCACTGCTCGAGCGGCAGGATCTCGATCGCGCCGAGCTCGTGTGGGCCAACCGCTTGCCGAGCGCGATGGCGCTCGACTTCCTCGCGTTGCCGCTGCGCGCGGCGACCAACGGCATCGTCGTCGCGATGGCGGCGCCTTCCGACGCGCACATCGTCCGCGAGCTCACGCGCGTGCTCGGTGAGCGGGTGCTCGCGACCATCGCGCGTCCGAGCCACATCGAGAGCCGCGTGCGCGTCCTGCACCCGAACGCCACCCTCGAAGCGCCACGCGCACCCGAGCCCGAGGCTCCGCCGGTTCTCGAGCTGACACGTCGACGGTCCACTACCGAGCGAGGCTTCGACGCCGGCTTCCGCGCGCCGGACGGGACGAAGGAGGCCAAGCTCGGTCCCCGTCTCGCTCTGCCCGACGACGAGCCGGCGATGCCGCTCGTGCGTCACAAGCCGTCGCTCACGCCCGGATCGTTCGAGCGCGTCCCTCCCACGAGCACGCCCCCCGTCGTGGCCAAGACCTTCGCGCGTCCCGAGCCGACCGAAGCGAGCTCTGGAGCATGGCGACGCGGGGAGCCGCGGCGCTCGAACACGCAGCCGCTGATCCCGGCCATCGCGCCGCTGCCGGCGAGCACCGTTTCGATCCCGCCGGCGCCGCTCGCCGCTCCGAGCCATCCACCGGCGACCTCGCTGGTGGGCGCGCTCACCGATCTCGCCGAGCGCACGAGCGAGCCCGCGGCCACGGTCCCGTCGATCCCACCCGCGGCCGCTGCTGCGTCGATTCCGCCGCCCACGCCGACGCCCTCGATCCCGCCCGCCGAGGCGACGTCGCCCGGCGATCGTTGGGATCTCCCGAGCTCTCCTCCGGCGGCTCCGAAGCCGACGCGCACGCGCGATGCCGCGAACAAGCTCTCGTCGCGCGCGAGCGCCGAGCTTCCGACGATCAAGGCGGCTCCCGCCGACATCGGCGCGATCCTGCAGGCGATGCGCGGCGCGACCGATCGCGACGAGGTCGTGCGTCTCGCGTGCGAAGGCGGCACGAGCGTTGCCCGCGCCGCCGTCTTCTTCGCGCTCCGCAAGGGCGTGCTCAAGGGCTGGGATGGCGCCGGGCCCGGCGTGCGACGCGACTCGGTCCGCAACCTCTGGATCCCGACGTCGAGCCCGTCGACGTTCAAGAAGGTGCTCGACACGAAGACCGGGAGCCTCGGGCCCTACGGCACCAGCGTCGCCGATGGTCTCTTCCGCGCCGCAGTCGGCTCGCGCGGCGGCGACTTCATGGTGCAGCCGGTGGTCGTCGCAGGGAAAGTCGTGGGCATGCTCTGCGTCGACGATCTCCGACCCGGCCCGCTCGGCGCGCATCGCGTCGAGGTGCTCACGCAGACGGTCGGCGACTCGTTCGTGCGGATCATCTCCGCGGGCAAGGAGACCTGAGGATCACGCGAGCGCGAGCGCGCGCGCGACGGCCACGCGCGGCGTGAGCGATCCTTCGGCGACCGCCGTTTCGATCTCTCGGAGCTCGGCCCGCGCGGAGATCCGAGCGAAGAGCGCGCGATCGAGCTCGCCTCGGAACGCCTCCACATTCTGTGCACGCCGTCGCTTCTCGAGCAGATGGTGCGAGACCAGATGCGCGTGGTGCGCGCGGATCGCGTCGAGCGCCTCGGCGATGCCCGTGCGCTCGATCGCGCTCGCGAGGAGCACCGGCACCTGCCACTCCGGCGTAGCGCTGGGGACGTAACGCAGTGCCGCTTCGATCTCCGCACGCGTCCGGTGCGCAGCCTGCAC
>CAYSCF010000058.1:0-28172 GCA_964429305.1 uncultured Sandaracinaceae bacterium
CCGCTCGCCCGACGGTCAGCAGCAGGACAACGACGATCAGGCGCCGGGCGTCTTGAACGCCGCGCTCGACTTCACTGCGAGCCAGTCGGGCCAGTACCGCGTGCTCGTCACGAGCTACGCGCCCGGCATGACCGGCGCGTACGATCTCACCGTCAACGGCAACGCGAGCGGTGCGCCGAGCGCGCCGCCGTCGAGCGGCCCGGCAGCGCCTCCGGGCGATCCGACCGCCGCCCCGACGGGCCCGGTCGCCGCGCCCGGCGACGCGACGCGCGTGTGGGTCGTCTCGGCCGGCATCACGAACTATCCGGATGCGGCGAACCACCTGCCCGAGTGTGCGAACGACGCACGCAAGATCGTCGAAGCGCTGCACAACCAGGGTCTCAGCACGACCGACACGGAGTTCCTGCTCGTCGACAACCAGGCGACGGTCGAGGGCATCCACCACGCGATCCAGCAGGTCGCACAACGCATCGGACCGAACGACACGTTCGTCTTCTTCTGGTCGGGCCACGGCGGTCAGGCGACGGCGACGACGACCGATCCGAACGAGCTCGACGGCCACGACGAGTTCATCTTCGTGTACGACGGCGAGATCATCGACGACCAGATGGCGCAGTGGATGGATCAGGTACACGCGCTCTCGCTCTTCTCGCTCGACTCGTGTTTCTCCGGCGGCTTCGCGAAGGACGTCGTGCATCGCCCCGGCATCGTCGGCATGTTCTCGAGCGAAGAAGACGTCACGAGCGCCGTCGCGCTGCAGTTCCAGGCGGGCGGCTACCTCAGCCACTTCCTGCGCCTCGGCATGCAGGGCAACGCGGACGACGATCCGCACGACACGACCACGACGGTCGGCGAGCTCACGCACTACGTCTGGCAGCAGTGGGCGCAGCACGCGACCGACGTGCGCATGAGCGGCGGCTACCAGCAGCTCGTCGAAGAGCGCGGCAGCGTGCACACCGATCAGATCTTCTGGCGGCTCACCGGTGCGGGCGCGACGCGCGGCAGCAGCGCTCCGGCTCGTCCGCGCGGCGGCCGCACGCGCTGATCACTCGAACGCGGCGCGTCGATCGCGCGCCCACGTCTCGAACGAGCGGGCAGGGCGGCCGAGCGCGACGGAGAGCTCGTCGCTGACGAAGGCCGCCTTTCCCGCATCGAGATAGGAACTGCCCTCGAGATAGGCCGGGATCAGATCGGCCGGTACGCCTGCGCGCTCGAGCTGCGCGCGCAGATCCGCGAGCGTCATGTCGCTCACCGTGATGGCTCGGCCCAGCACGCGCTCGAGCGTCGCGATCTGAGCGCGCGCGCTCAGGACCTCGGGGCCCGTCAGCGTGAGCGCGCGACTTTCGAAGCGATCGGTCTCGAGCGCGAGCACGGCGAGCGCGGCGATGTCGCGCGGATCGACGATGCCCTGGCCGCCATGGCCACCGAGCAGCGGGATGGGCTTGCCGGCGCGGATCGCCTGCGCCCACGAGAGCGTGTTCGATGCGAAGCCGGCCGGACGCAGCATCGTCCACGCGAGCCCCGACGCGCGCACGGCCTCCTCGACCGCGGCATGCCAGCCCGCGACGAGCACTGGCGGCTCGACGTCCACGCCGATCGAAGAGAGCTTCACGACCTTGCGCACGCCGGCCGTTCGCGCTGCCTCGAGGAACGTCGTCGCATGCGCGACCATCACGGGGCTCGGCACGTCGAGGAGAAACACCCGATCGACGCCTGCGAGCGCCGCGCCGAGCGAGCCTGCGTCGCCGAAGTCCCCGATCGCGACGTCGACGTCGTTGCGAGCGACGCGCTTGGCGTCTCGCGTCAGCACGCGCGGCCGAGCACCTCGCGCCACCAGCTGCTCCACCACTTCCCGCCCGATCGTTCCCGTCGCGCCCGTGATCAACATCATCCGCGAGACGTACGCGTCTCGCCGATCGCGGGCATGGAGAATCCGGCCAATCTCCGAGTCACGGTCGACACGCGCCGGGCCGGCCCTACGATCCACGCATGGATGGCGTGCCCCATCGCTTGCTCACGCCGAGCCCCGCGCTCGCGCCGTTCGTCTCGCGCTTCCGCATCGTGTCGCCCTCGCCGGACGGAGTGCGCCGCACGTGGACGCGGCTTCCCGAGGTCGGCACGGCGGTCGTGCTCTGCCGTGAGAACGGCGCCGCGCATCTCCTCGCGGTCGGCCCGGGCACGCGCGCGCGATCGCGGTCGGTCGAGGGCATCCCGTTCCACGTGCGGGCCGAGCTCCGGCCGGGCGCGGCGCACGCGCTCCTCGGCGCTCCGATCGCGGCGCTCGGCGATCGCGCGACCGATCTCGCCGAGCTCTGGAGCGCGCGCGCGCTGCGATCCGCGCCCGCGTTGGACGACGAGACGAACGATCCCGATCGCGCCGTCGCTTCGATCGAGTCGCTGCTGCTCGAGAGGGTGCGCCGCGTCGGCGAGACGCGCCTGCGCGAGCGCGTCGCCATCTCCGATCGCGTGACGCGGCTCGGCGCTCACGTCGAGCCCGTGCCGACGTGGGCGCGCCGCGTCGGCACCAGCGAGCGCTCGTTGCGACGGCTCTTCCACGACGAGATCGGAGTGTCGCCCTCGCTCTACGTGCGCATCGTGCGGCTGCGCGGTGCGATCGCGCGCGCCGGCAGCGCGCCTTGGTCTCGCATCGCCGCCGATCTCGGCTTCGCCGACGCGTCGCATCTCGCGGCCGAGTTCCGCGCGTTCCTCGGCGCCGCGCCTACGCGCTTCGTCGCGACGGGCACGCGATGCGGCGGCGAGATGCGCCCGCACGATCGCTGATCGGGATGCGCAGACGGGTCAGGTGGCCGTGTATGTCAGCGCCTCTCGGATCATCGGCGCCAGCAGCGCCTTGACCTCGTTCCGCTTCGCGCTCGCCGGCGCCTGATGCACGACGAGGCTCTGCTCCTCGAGCGCCCAGCCCGCGTGCGACGTGCCGATCGCCTCCAGCGCGGGAACGAGGCCCGCATGCATCGTGCCCTTTCGCGCCTCGCCTTCTCCGATGGAGACGAGGCACGTCGTCGCGAGCGTCAGCTCGAAGCTCTCGCGCCCATCGCCGCTCGTGAGATCGAACGTCGCACGCACGCGCGTCCCCTTCGGCAACCGTCCGAGCCACGCATCGTGGAGCGTCTTCATCGACATGTGGAGCATGCGACCACGCGCGAACGATCGGCGCAACGAGCGTCAGTCCTTCGAACGTCGAACGTCGCTCCGGCGGAAGACGAAGTAGGCCGGCACGCCGCTGAGCACGAGCCCCGCGCCGACGAGCGACTCGGTCGGCGCGCCGAGGAAGATGTAGAGCGTGAAGAACCCCGCACCCGCGAGGAAGAGCAGCGGCGTGAGCGGATAGAGAGGCACGCGATACGGCCGCGGCGCATCGGGCCGCGTGCGACGCAGCACGAGCACACCGACGACGGTCAGCCCGTTGAAGAGCAGCGACGCGAACGTCACGTAGGTGAGCAGCGCGTCATAGCTGCCGCTGAGCGCGAGCACGCAGCTCCACGCGCACTGGAGCCAGAGCGCGCGCGTGGGCGTCTTGAGCGTCGGATGGATGTCGCCGACCGATCGGAAGAAGAGGCCGTCGCGCGCCATCGCGTAGAGCACGCGCGCGCCGCCGAGGATGAGCCCGTTCGCGCAGCCGAACGTCGAGATCAGGATGGCGACGGCTACGGCGATGCGGCCCGGTGTCCCGAGCGCGATCGTGGCGACCTCGGCGGCGACGCGATGCTCCTCGACGGCGGCGAGCCGATCCATCGGCAAGACGTAGACGTACGCGGCGGTCGCCGCGGTGTAGAGCGCGGTGGTGACGAGCGTCCCGAAGATCAGCGCGCGCGGCAGCGTCTTCTCGGGCTCGCGGACCTCCTCGGCGGCGAACGTCACCGTGTTCCACGCGTCGTATGCGAACAGAGCCTTGCTCATCGCGACGCCGAGCGCCGCGAGGAAGCCGAGGCCCGCGGCACGCGCGACGGGACCGAGCTCCGTGGTGGAGGCCGACGAGAAGTGATCGACGGAGCCGTGGCCGAGCGCGAGCGCGACGATCACGAGCACGAAGACCGAGAGCACCTTGATGACCGTGAGGACGTCCTGCACGGCGGCACCCTCGCGGACGCCGCGCACGTTCACGAGGGTCAACACGACGAGCACCGCGCAGCCGACGACGCCGGCCGACGTGATCGAAACGGGGCCCATCGCGAAGAGCACGTCGCTCTCGCCCACGGGCAGGCCGAGCACGCCCAGGTACTTCGCGAACGCGATCGAGACGGCCGCGTTGAAGCCCGTCTGGATCACGAGGAACAACGTCCAGCCATAGAGAAACGCGGCGGGACGTCCGAATGCCTCGCGCAAGTACACGTACTGTCCGCCCGCGCGCGGCAGCATCGCGGCGAGCTCGGCGTACGAGAGGGCGCCGACGAGCGTGAGCACTCCGCCGACGATCCACAGGCCCATGAGCACGACGGGCGAGGCGATCTGGCCCGCCATGATCGACGGCGCGATGAACACGCCCGACCCGATCATCGAGCCGATGATGAGTGTCGTCGCGGAGAACGTACCGAGCCGGCGCTCGAGGGTCGGCGCGGTCTCGCTCATCGGAGCGGGTAGGGCAGCATGCGATCGACGTGCATCTGCAGCACGAACGTGGGGCTGTCCGTGTCGCGCACGTCGAGCGTCCCCGATGCGGCGTCGTAGTGGAGCGCGGGGAGCGCGCCGTCGCGCTGCGCGTGCGCGGACGCGAGCTCCGCCGACGCCGTGATGGAGCAACGAAGATCCGTCGAAGGCTCGCGCGCAGGGTAGACGCGCTGCGAGCCGCACCACACCGTCGCGACGCAGCGACCGCCGTTCCCCTCGGCGAGCGCGTGGATCGTCATGACGCACTCGTCGGCGACACCCATGGGCACCACCCCGCCGCGGCTCAGGACGTGCGCCGTCAACTGGAGCGCGTCGCCCGGCGGGCGAACGCGCGCGAGCTCCTGCTGCACGCGTCGGACGTCGTCGGCGTGGACGGCATCGATCTGGGCGAGCTCTCGCCGCGCGTCTGCCAGCTGCGCGTGCACGGACGATGCGTCCGCCTCCAGCTCCGTCACGTCGTCCTGCGCCCGCGCGAGCTCCGCCAGCCGGATCCGTTCGGCGCGTCGTGTGTCGTGGTAGGCGAGCGCGCCTCCACCCACCGCGACGAGCACGACCGCGACGAACAGAGCGCGCAGGCGCCGGTGGCGCGCGGTCCATCGTGCGTCGACGCCCCGCTTCAGCGCATCGCGGTCGCGCGTCAGCTCCGCGACCCGCTTGCGCAGATCGTCGATCTCGGTGGCGCGGAGCAGAGCGAGCTCGCGCTCCAGCTCGGCGACGCGCTGTATCTGCGCTTCGCGCTCGTCGCGGAATCCCACGCGCAGACCCTAGCACCTGTCGCGAAATGGTGACGTCTCGGCGTCCGAGGTGACCCGGACGCCGAGGTCGTGTAGGACGAAGGCGTGCTCCGGCTCATGCTTCCCCCCTCGGTCGGCGTCGCACGCGCGAAGGCGCGCGGTGAGCTGCTCGAGGCATCGCTCGCGATCGAGATGGGCGAAGAGGTTCGAGTGGTCGTCGCCGAGGACTACGCGGCGATCACGCGTGGTGTTCGCGAAGCCACGGTCGAGCTCGTGTGGGCGCCCTCGGCGGTGTGCGCCGAGATCGAGAGCGAGGCGCGTGCGATCTGGAAGACCGTGCGCGAAGGTCGCTCGGAGTATCGCTCGGCACTCGTCGCCCGCGTCGATGCGCGCTTCGCGCTCGAGCGGCTCGCCGGCAAGCGCGCGGCGTGGGTCGATGCGCTCTCGATCGGTGGCTATCTCCTCGTGCGTCACCATCTGCGCGAGCGCGGGCTCGATCCGGACGCGACGTTCGCCAGCCAGCACTTCTACGGGACGCATCCGGCCGCGCTCGAGGCGGTGCTCGACGATCGCGCCGACGTCGCTGCGGTGTCCGTGCCCGGCCCCGATGCCGAGCACGTCGCACAAGCGCTCTCGCTGCATGCGGGCCGCGCCGGCGCCACCAAGCTCGCTGCGATCGCCGTGACCGATGCGGCGCCGAACGACGCGCTCCTGCTGACGAGGGCGCTCGATCCGAATCGTGCGGCCGCGCTCGTCGCGCGCGTGTTCCCCGCCGCAGGTCGCGGCAAGATCGCCGCGCTCTGTCTGGCGATGGAGTCCGAAGGATTCGAGCGCGCCGCCCCCGGCGAGTACGCCGAGCTCCGCGCGCTCAAGGACTGACGCGCTCGCCCGCGACCAGCGCGCCCGCCGTCACGACGAGCGCGCCTCCGACGATCGCGAGCCCGCCGAGCGACTCGCCGAACACGGCCCATCCGATCGTGCAGGCGACGACGGGCTCGAGCAGCGCGATCACGGACGCGCGCGCCGAGCCGAGCAAGCGGAGGCCGTGCACGAAACCGAGCCCCGCGATCACACCCGGAAGCACGATCGCGCCCGCGAGCGGCAGCGCATCGCTCGCATCGATCTCGAAGATGCGCGAGCCCGCGAAGGGCAACACCATCAGCGCGGCGATGCCGGAGTGATAGCCCATCGTTCGCACGGCGCCGATCCGCGGAGCGACACGCGCGAGCAAGAAGACGGCGATCGCGTACGCGACCGCGCTCGTGAGGCCCAGCGCCGCGCCGAGCGCGACATCGCCGGTGCGAGCTTCGGGCCGCCATGGCGCCAGCACGAGCGTGAGACCGAAGAGCGCGAGCAACGCCGCCGGCAGCGATCGTGGCGCTCGCGTTCCGTCGACGAAGGGCGCGGCCGCGGCGACGAGCACCGGCGCGACCGAGTGCGTGAGCACTGCGACGGCGACGCTCGTGGTGCTCATCGCCGAGAAGAACGTCATCACGTTGGTCGCGTTGAAGAACGCATACGCGAACAGCCAGAGCACCGTCGTCCGATCCCAGCGCGGCACCACCGAGTCGCGTGGAATCAGCGGCAAGCAAGCCACGAACACGCCGAAGAGCAGCGCCGGCGCGGTGACGACGCCCGGCAGTCCCGTCGGTCGTAGGAACAAGCTCCACGATCCCCAGGACGCCGCCGCGAGCAGCACGCCGAGCACGCCCGACGCGCGTGTGTCCGAGAAGCGCAAGGACGTCAGACGGTCGCGTCTTGCAAGGCCGCGCGATCCACGCCTGCGAGCGGATCGCCTTCACGCATCACGAGCGTCGCGTCGAATTGCGCGGCGAAGCGGAGGAGCCAGCGATCGATCACTTCGTCCACCGTCGGAGGCGCATCGAGCTCGACGGCCAGCGAGGTCACTCCCTTGTCCTGGATCCCGCACGGCACGATCAGCCCGAAGTGGGCGAGGTTCGTGCGCACGTTGAGCGCGATGCCGTGCATCGTGATCCAGCGGCTGATGCGCACGCCGAGCGCGCCGATCTTGCGATCGCCGAGCTCGCTCGAGCGAAGCCACACGCCGATCGTCTCTTTGCCGTCGATGCGCTCCGCGCTCAGGCCGTAGTCGCTCGCGACGTCGATCATCGTCTGCTCGAGATCGCGCACGTAGCGCCGCACGTCTTGTCGATCCGGCGCGAGATCGAGGATCGGATAACAGACCATCTGTCCGGGCCCGTGGTACGTGACGTCGCCGCCGCGACCGACCTCGTGCACGTCGATGCCACGCGCGCGCAGACCTTCGCGCGGCACGCGCAGATGCTCTTCGTTCTTGGCGCCGCGTCCGAGCGTCACCACCGGCGGATGCTCGAGCACCAGCAACGTGTCCGGAACGAGGCCCCGCTGGCGCGCGAGCACGAGCTGCTCCTGCAGCGCATGCGCCTCCGCGTAGGGGACCGTTCCGAGCCGGAAGACGTGGACTTCGCGCGCCATGTCCCCGTGGCGTACCTCATCGCGGACGCGCGGGCACGGCGGTTGCTGACCGGACGGCGAGGCTCGTCATGGCACATCTTCGCTCGGTCTTCTTCCTTCTTCTCTGTGCGCTCGCCGTCGTCGGCTGCAGCGAGTCTCATGGTGTGTCCGATCAGAACGATGGCGGCTCCGCGCCCGATTCACCGTTCTGGACCGAGGACGCGCCGCGCTCGGATGCTCCGTATTGGGCGCCGGACGCGCCCGTCTGGGTGGACGCCGGTCCGGCGAACGACTGCAGCGCGCAGGACGCGCACGAGGCCGTTTGCCCGGGCGCGGTCTGCGACGGTCTCGACTCCTACGCGTGGGACGGTGAGCGATGCGTGCCCATCGACTGCGGCGCGTGCATGGGCACCGACTGCGCGTCGCTGCCGCGCTCGCAGACGATCTGCGAATCGAATCACGCGAGCTGCATTCCCGAGATGTGTCGCGCGACGGGCGGCGAGTGGCTCTTCTACGCCCAGGAATGCTTGCCCTACCAGTGCGGCCGACCGCAGCCGGCCGAGTGCCTCGTCGGCATGCCGGTCTGCAATTGCGGCGATGGTCGCAGCTTCGATCCCGCGCGCGGCGGTTGCTTCGACGACACGACGTGCCCCGTCGTCGATCCCCTTCCGCCCGAGCAGCTCTGTGGCGCGACCGGCGGCGCTTGGACGGACGGCATCTGCTGCCCCTCGCACTGCGGTGAGCCTTGTGCGCTCGCGTGCACGGCGCCCGCCTGCGTGTGCGGCCCGCTCCAGGTGTTCGACGCCGAGCGCGGCTGCGTCGACGACGCCGCGTGCCACGTCGCGTCGTTCGGCGGAGAGTGCAGCGATCAGGTCCGCTGCCCGGACCGTCAGCTCTGTTGTCAGTCCTGCACCGGCGCCGGCTGCGATCCCGTGCGGCACTGCATCGCGCCCGTGTGTGATGCCGATCCGCAGACCGACACGTGCGGCAACCATCTCCTGACGCCCTGAGGCGGCGCAAGCCCCCTCCGATTCCCGGCGGTCGTGCCGTATGCTCGCCCGCATGAAGGTCGTCGCGATGCGAGGAGCGGGCGGGCCGGACGTGCTCGCGATCGAGGAGCGTCCTGCGCCGCCGATCGGCGAAGGCGAGGTGCGCATCGAGGTCGCAGCGACGGGCCTCAATCGCGCCGATCTGATGCAGCGGCGAGGCTTCTATCCGGCACCGCCGGGCACCGTTCCCGACGTCGGAGGGCTCGAGTACGCGGGTACGATCATCGAGGTCGGCGAAGGCGTCGCGCGCACGCGCATCGGCGATCGCGTGATGGGGCTCGTCCCGGGCGGCGCGATGTCGACCGAGCTCGTCGTCGCCGATGCCGAGACGATGCCGGTGCCCGAGCCGCTCTCACTCGTCGAGGCGGCCGCAGTGCCGGAAGTGTTCGCGACCGTCTGGGACGCGGTGTGGATCCAGGCTGGCCTGCGCCGCGGACAGACGCTGCTCGTCCACGCGATCGGAAGCGGCATCGGCACGGCTGCAATCCAGCTCGCGCGCGCGTTCGGCGCTCGCATCCTCGGCACGTCGCGCAGCGCGGGCAAGCTCGAGCGCTGCCGTGAGATGGGCTTGATGGACGGAATCGTGGTCGAGAAAGACCACTCCTTCGCGGCGAAGGTGTCCGAGCTGACGAGCGGCGCGAACGCCGACGTGATCCTCGACACCGTCGGGGCCGCCTATCTCGAGGACAACGTCCGCGCGCTCGCGCATCGCGGGACGATGGTCACCATCGGCCTCGTCGGCGGCATCCAGGGCACGCTCCCGCTCGGCGTGCTGCTCGGCAAGCGCGCGAGGATCATCGGCAGCACGCTGCGCTCGCGCGGGAGCTCGGAGAAGCGGGCGCTTGCCGAGGCCTTCACGCGCGAGCTCGTGCCGCTCTTCGACGACAAGACGCTCGCACCGGTCATCGAGAACGTGATGCCGATGGGCGACGTCGCGAAGGCGCACACGGTGCTCGAATCGAACGAGACGTTCGGCAAGATCGTGCTCACGTGGTGACACGCGCTCTGCGGACGACGACGAACGCCAGCACGAGCGCGACGAGCGGGTACGCGATCGAGAGCCGGTAGATCTCCTCGAGCGAGAGACGCGCGCGCAGCGCGCCGAGCGCGAACGACGAGCAGCCCACGCCGATCATGAGCGCTGCGACGAGCATCGAGGCCGCCGTCTCCGGGCGTGCGTGCAGCCGCGCGCCGATACCGACCGTGAGCGGGAAGAACGCCGAGCATGCGAGCCCCGCGAGCGCGAACACCGCGATACCGCTCGACGCATCGTGCGCGAGCGGAACCACGCCGAACGCCAGCGCGATGAGCACGAGCAGCGCGACCCACACGCGCTCGGCGGGCACGCGCACGACGATCGCGGCGACCAGCAAGCGGCCGATCGCGATCGACGCCCAGAACGCCGAGAGCGCGAGCGCGGCGAGGCGCGGATCGACGTGGCGATCTTCGGCGAGGAAGACCGACGCCCAGCTCGCGAACGTGCCTTCGCAGAAGGCGTAGAGCACGGCGACCACGAGCAAGAGCGAGAACGTCGCGCGCGGCGTGACGCGTACGGGTGTGCTCGCTGCGCCAGCGATCTCCGCGCTCGGAAACGCGGCCGCGAGCACGAGCGACGCGGCGATCGTCGCGACGCACGCGAGACCGATCGGCATCGCGCGCCACGCGCCGCTCGCCACGATGGCCGAGACGATCAAAGGGCCGAGCGCGAGGCCGGCGCCCATCGACGTGTGCAGCGCGACGAGCGCCGCGTCGGCCCGCGACGGAAAGAAGCGCGCGGGAAGGGCGTTGAGCGGCGCCGCAGCGAGCCCGAAGCCCGCGCCCATCAGCCCGGTGCCGACGAGCAGGATCGGCAGCCGCGCATCCGCGCCCACGATCGACACCGACGCGAGCGCGGCCGCCGCCGAGGCTGCGAGCAGCGTCGAGATCGCGAGCAAGGTCTTCAGCCCGAGCCGCGACGCGAGAGAAGCGGAGGCGAGCGAGCCCGCGATCGTGAACGCCATCTGCGGCAGGAAGAGCGAGCCGTACCCGGCATCGTCGATGCCGTACTCGCTCCGCAGCACCGTCGCGCTCGCCGGAAACGCCACGAGCGTGAGGCCTTGCAGCAGCGAGCAGAAGTACGTGAGCGCGATCCCGAGCGCTTGCCGAGGGCTCACCCGCCGGTCGCGAAACCGGGATAGAGCGTCATGCCGCCGTCGACGTAGAGGCTCGTGCCGGTGACGTAGTCGCTCTGATCGCTCGAGAGCCACACGACCGCATTGCCGATGTCGACGGGCTCACCGATCCGGCCGTACGGCATCAGGTTCAGCAGCGACTTGTATGCCTCGGGCGTGCTCCACGCCGCCGTGTTGATCGGCGTGCGGATGGCTCCAGGCGACACGCTGTTCACGCGGATCTTCTTGGGCGCGAGCTCCTGCGCGAGGCTCTTCATCATCAGCATCACGCCGCCCTTGCTGGCCGCGTAGTTCACGTGCCCGCCCCACGGAATCACCTCGTGCACCGAGCTGATGCAGACGATCTTGCCGAGCGCGACCGAGACCCCTTCGCGCGGACCGCGACGCAGGTACTCGCGCACGGCCGCGCGCGAGCAGAGGAACTGCCCGGTGAGGTTGACGTCCATCACCTTCTGCCACTGCGCGAGCGTCATGTCCTGGATCGGCGCATCGCGCTGAAGGCCCGCGTTCGGGACGCAGATGTCGACGGTGCCGAACGTCTCGACGGCCTTGGCGAACATCGCCTCGACCTGCGGCTCGCTCGACACGTCGGCCTGCACCGCGATGGCCTTGCCGCCGATCTTCGCGATGTCGTCGACGACCGCCTGCGCCGCCTCCGGGTTCACGACGTAGTTCACGACGACGTTCGCGCCCGCCTTCGCGAGCGACATCGCGACCGCCTGTCCGATGCCGGAGTTCGCGCCCGTGACGACCGCGGTCTGCTTCTCGAGAGAGATCGACTGTGCCATTTGCCTGTCTCCTACTTTCCGTCTGCGCCCACGCCCGCGATCAAGCTCGCGACCAGGCCCGTCCAACCCGTTTGGTGCATCGCTCCGACGCCACGGCCGGTGTCGCCGTGGAAGTACTCGTGGAACAAGAGGTGATCTTTGAAGTGGGGATCGCGCGCGAGCTGTGGATACTGGCTCGCGAAGGGGCGAATTCCGTCGGCGCCCGGCGTGAACAAGCGGACGAGACGCCGCGCGATCTCGTCGGCCGCTTCCGCGATCGACACGAAGTTCCCCGAGCCGGTGGGACACTCGATCTTGAAGTCGTCGCCGTAGTAGCGGTGGAACTCGCGCATCGCGTCGATGAGCAGGAAGTTCACCGGCATCCAGATCGGGCCGCGCCAGTTGGAGTTGCCGCCGAAGAGCCCGCTCGTGGACTCGCCTGGCTGGTAGTTGACCTCGAGACGCGTCTGCCCGAACGAGAACACGTACGGATGATCGTGGTGATAGCGGCTCAGCGCGCGTAGCCCGTACGGAGAGAGGAACTCGGTCTCGTCGAGCATGCGGCGGAACAGGCGCTTCATGCGGCTGCCGCGCAGCAGAGAGAGCAATCGTCGCTGTCCTTGTCCCGGCGCGTTCCAGCGCGAGACGAGCGACGCGAGATCCGGCCGGTGCGCGAGGAACCATTCGAGACGCGCCTTGAACTCCGGCACGTGCTCGAGCTCCTCGGGCTCGATGACCTCGACGGCGAAGAGCGGAAGCAGGCCGACCATCGAGCGCACGCGCAGCGGATGCACGCTGCCGTCCGGCAGGTTGAGCGCGTCGTAGTAGAAGCCGTCGTCCTCGTCCCAGAGGCCGTGACCGCGACCGCTCACGTTCGTCATCGCCTGCGCGATGTTCAAGAAGTGCTCGAAGAACTTCGTCGCGATGTCCTGATAGACGGGGTTCTCGCGGCTCAGCTCGAGCGCGATGCGCATCAGCTGCAGCGCGTACGCGGCGACCCACGCGGTGCCGTCGGACTGATCGAGGAATCCGCCTGTCGGCAGCGGCGCGCTGCGATCGAACACGCCGATGTTGTCGAGGCCGAGGAAGCCGCCCTGGAAGATGTTGCGGCCCGCCGCGTCCTTGCGGTTCACCCACCACGTGAAGTTGAGCAGCAGCTTGTGGAAGACGCGCTCGAGGAACGAGCGATCGCCTTTGCCCTTCACGCGCTCTTCCTGCTTGTAGACCTTCCACGTGGCCCACGCGTGGACGGGCGGGTTCACGTCACCGAAGGCCCACTCGTACGCGGGCAGCTGCCCGTTCGGGTGCATGTACCACTCGCGCGTGAGCAGCAGCAGCTGGCCCTTGGCGAACTCGACGTCGACGAGGCTGAGCGGGATCGTGTGGAACGCGAGATCCCATGCGGCGTACCAGGGGTACTCCCACTTGTCGGGCATCGAGAGGACTTCGCTGTTGTTGAGGTGCTCCCACTCGTGGTTGCGCCCGTTCTTGCGCTCCTCCGGCGGCGGCGGCTGGCCCGGATCGCCGTTCAGCCACTTGCGCACGTCGAGCCGATACGTCTGCTTGGTCCAGATGAGACCGCTCAGCGCTTGTCGCATCACGCGCGCGGCCTCGGGATCCGTTCCGTCGGGCGCGAGCGCGCCGTAGAACGCGTCGGCCTCCGAGCGGCGAAGCTCGATGACGTCCTCGAGCGCGCGATCGAGCTTGGCGTCCTCGTGATGGATGCGGAAGTGCATCGCGATCTCGCCGCGCGCCGGAACGTCGCGCTGCACCCAGAAACAAGCCTTCGTTCCACGGTGGAACGAATTGACCGCGTCGACGCGCCCGTGGACGACCCGCTCGTGGAACGCGTCCTTCACGTTACCTTCGTGTGGGTTGCCCCAGAGACGATTGCCGTTGGTCTCGTTCTCGGTGAAGAGCGGCACCGCATCGGCCTCGGCGCTGGTGAACCGATAGCGGCCGAGGTCCCAGTGCTCGAGCTCGATGTCCTTGCCCTCTTGGTGCGCCGACGGTCGCGCGCCGTCGTGCTTCCACGTCCACGTGTTGCGGAACCACGCGTGAGGCAGCACGTGGATGCGCGCCGCCTCGGGCCCACGGTTGTGGATCGTGACGCGCAGGACGATGTCCTCGGGCGACTCCTTGGCCCACTCGACGAAGACGTCGAAGTAGCGATCCTCGTCGAACACGCCGAGGTCCTGCAGCTCGAGCTCGGGGTCGTTGCTGCCGCGCGCGCGATTGCCGTCGAGCAACTTCTGATACGGATACTCGCAGTGCGGGTACTTGTAGAGGCACCGCATGTACGAGTGCGTCGGCGTCGCGTCGAGATAGTAGTAGAGCTCTTTCGCGTCCTCGCCGTGGTTGCCCTCGGAGTTCGTGAGACCGAAGAGGCGCTCCTTCAGGATCGGATCCTTGCCGTTCCAGAGCGCGATCGCGAAGCACATGCGCTGCGCTTCGTCGCTGATCCCCGCGATGCCGTCCTCGCCCCAGCGGTACGCACGAGAGCGCGCGTGATCGTGCGGGAAGTAGTCCCAGGCGTTGCCACCGACCGAGTAGTCCTCGCGGACGGTGCCCCACTGACGCTCGCTGAGGTAGGGGCCGAACTTCCGCCAGCGCGTGCCGGCCTCTTCGAGTCGTCGTCGTTCCGCGTCGTTCATCGTGCTCTCGTACGCAGAGAGACGAACGTTCGTCCCCCCGGCGCGACGGCGACTCTACACACGATCCGGGCGGCGTAGATCGGCGTCGTATCGGCCGCCGGAAAAACCGCGTACACCGGGCGGATGAACGTAGCGCTCGAGTGGCTCGAGCCCGACGGGCTCGGCGGATTCGCGATGGGCACGCTCGAGGGCGTTCGCACGCGTCGCTATCACGGCCTGCTCGTCTCGGCGCTCGCGCCACCGTCCGATCGCCGCGTGCTCGTGTCGGGCGTCGAGGCGTGGATCGAGACGTCGATCGGAACGTTCCCGCTCAGCTCGCAGCGCTACGGATCACCGGCGGGTGACGTGACGCACCCGGACGGCATCTCGCACATCACGCTGCGCACGAGCATGCCGTGGCCGACGTGGACCTTCGTGCTGCCCGATGGAACGCGCATCGAGCACGAGCTCTTCGTGCCGCACGAGCGCGCCGCGGTGATGATGCGCTGGTCGGTGCGCGGTCCGGGTGGCGGGCGTCTCTTCGTGCGTCCGCTGATCGCGGATCGCGACTTCCACGGCACGACGCACGAGACCGCTGCCATCGACGCGCGACCGAGCGTGGAGGGCGGCCGCGTCGGATGGCGCCCGTACGCGGGCTCGCCGGAGATCGTGGCGATCACGGACGCGCGATACGATCACGATCCGAGCTGGTATCGCGGCTTCGTGTACGCGGCCGAGCGCGAGCGTGGGCTCGACTTCCAGGAAGACCTCTGGTCGCCCGGCACGCTCTCGGAGCACGTCGACGAGGCCTCGCCGTTCGTGCTCGGCTTCACGACGCGCGAGCGCGATCGGGAGCTCGCCGATGATCGACGTGAGGCGAAGCAGCTCTTCGCGATCCACGCCGAGCTCGAGCGCAAGCGACGGCTCTCCTTTTCGTCCCCGCTCGCGCGGGCGGCCGATGCCTACGTCGTGCGGCGCGAGGGCGGCAAGACGATCATCGCGGGCTATCCGTGGTTCGGCGACTGGGGACGCGACACGTTCATCTCGGTGCGCGGGCTCTGTCTCGCGACGAATCGCATCGAGGACGCGGGCCTGATCCTCGGCGCGTGGGCCAGCCACGTCGACGGCGGAATGCTCCCCAACCGCTTCCCGGATCACGGCGAAGCGCCCGAGCTCAACTCGGTGGACGCCGCGCTCTGGTACGTCGTGGCGGCACGTGAGTATCTCGCGCTGCGCAAGGACGCGCCGGAGCGAGACGCGATCCAGCGCGCGATGCTCGAGATCGTGCGCGGCCATCTCGCGGGCACGCGACATCGCATCCACGTCGATCCGGACGACGGATTGCTCGGGGCCGGTGAGCGCGGACAGCAGCTCACGTGGATGGACGCGCGCGTCGACGGGCGCGAGATCACGCCGCGCATCGGCAAGCCCGTGGAGATCAACGCGCTCTGGCTGAACGTGCTCGATGCGACGCGCGCGCTCGACCCCTCGCTCGACGAGCTCTTCACGCGCGCGGTGAGCGCGTTCCGCGTCCGCTTCGCGCTCGAGGACGGAACGCTCGCGGACGTGATCGACGTCGACCACGAGAAGGGCCGCGTCGATCGCGCGATGCGACCCAACCAGATCTTCGCGGTGGGCGGCCTGCCGTTCGTGGCGATCGAGGGGCCGGCTGCCAAGCCGATCGTCGACGCGGTCGAGCGCGCGCTGCTCACACCGATGGGGCTGCGCACGCTCGCGCCGGGATCCCCGGGCTACGCGCCGCGCTACGAGGGCGGGCCGCGCGAGCGCGACGCCGTCTATCACCAGGGGACCGTGTGGCCCTGGCTGCTCGGTGCGTTCGTCGATGCATGGCTGCGCGTGAACGGCGACACGAGCGAAGCGCGCGCCGAGGCGCGAAAGCGCTTCTTCGATCCCTTGCTCGCGCGAACCGCCGAGCTGGGCGTCGGCCATCTCGCCGAGATCGCCGACGCGCAGGCGCCGTTCGCCCCGAAGGGCTGCCCATTCCAGGCGTGGAGCGTCGGCGAGCTGATCCGCATCGCGAGACGCGTCGGCGTCGCCGTTTGACACACGCGTTGATCGGCGCAGACGCACGCGCGACACTGGATCTCATGTCGCGCTGGCTCGTGCTCGTGCTCGTGCTCGGATGTGCGGTCGACCACGACACGAGCGACGTCGGTATCGCCGCCGACGCCGGCCCTCGACCGCCGCCGATGTCGGTCACTGTCGTGATCGGGACGTTCGTGCTGAGCGCCGATCCCGCAGGCGAAGCGTTCGGGTTCGACCTCGACGGAGCCGATGGTCGGCCCGCGAGCGCGCCCGCGGGTGGCTGTCAGGACCGACCCGACGTCGTCTCGCCGATCACCGGTGCGCATGGCGTCGACAATTCGTTCGCGACGCTGGTGCCCACGCTCGATGGGCTCGTGATGGGGGACGGCGTCGATGGGGCGATCCAGGCCGAGATCGCGTCGGGCGCGCTGCTCGTCCTGATTCGCATCGCGGACATCGACGACTTCGCTGAAGACGCGTCGGTGATGGTGCACGTCGCGCTCGCGAACGCGCAGGTGCCGATGCCGAGCGCGACGTGCAGGGCCCACGCGGATCGCGCGAGCTGTCTGGCGGATGCGGCGAGCGCTTGCGCGTGGAGCGCCTCGACCTCCGCATGCTCGGGCATCGCTGCCGGGCAGACGTTCGGCGAGGCGATGGATCTCGGAACGGTCGTCGGCGCGATCCACGGCGGGCGGTTCCAGGCGCAGGTCCCGATGCTTCCGCTGCTGCTCCAGAGCATGGGCCACATGATCCCGCTCGTGCTCCACGATGCCCGTCTCGGAGGCGTGGTCGCACCGAGCGGGATCACGCAGGGCCAGATCGGAGGCGTGTTGGTCCTCGCCGAGCTGGGTCCCGGCGGCGAGCCGGGCCCCGGTTCTTTCGCCGGCGCGGCGGCCGACATGCAGCCCGAGGCCAATCCCACCTCGTGCGATGCGATCTCGTTCGGCACCTCGTTCGCCGCAGTCGTCGCCAACACGCGCTGAGACGTCAGCGTGCCGGTCGAGCGGCCGCGAGGCTTCGATAGTCGAAGTACGTGAAGCCGCCGACGCGCACCTCGCACGCCCACGCGTCGCGCTCGCGGAGCAGCGCGGCAGTCCAATCGTGCTCGATGCTCGCCAGATCGTGCGTCGCCATCCACGCGCTCATGTCGGCCTCGCCGCGCGCGTAGAAGATGGGCCACATCTCCGCGCGACCGGCGAAGTCGCACAGACGTGCGGGGGCCGTTCCGCCCGCCAGCTCGGCATACGCATACGCGCGCTCCGGCGTGGGCTGCTCGGCGTGCAGGAGCACGCGCTGCACCGACGACGCGATCGCGCGCGCTTCGTCGCGTGTCGGCCAACCGAGGTAGCTCGCGAGCGTGATCGGCGGATGTCCGTTCGCGACGAGCGCGTCGCGCGTCTGCGTCAATCGATCGAGCATCGCGCGCATCGGCGCGAAGCACGGGCGGATCACGCCGTCGTCCGCGCGCGGGACGAGACCGCAGTCGTGCCAGTACTCGATCTCCGTGACGAGCTCGTCGAACGACGCCGTGGGCGTGGCGCGCATGTAGTCGACGAGCGAGTCGAGCTCGGCATCCCAGCCGATGGTCGCGCTCAGCGTGCGGATGCCGCGCGCGCGCGCGTGCGTGACGAATCGCTGCATCCGCGCGGCGCCGTCCGGCGTGTCGAGCAAGAGCACGCGATGACCGTAGATCGTGAGCCGCGTGATCCGATTCGCAGCCGCGAACGAGAAGAGCGCGTCTTCGCGCGCATCGTCGCCGGCGATCTCGAACACGTCGGCCACATAGAGCTCGCGCGCGCTCCCGATCTGCGATGCCGACGGAACGCACGACGACACCGCAGCCGGTGGCGGCTCGCGGGCTGGCTCGCGATCACACGCTCCGGCCACCAAGGCGAGCGTGAGCAGCAGCCTATTCGTAGCGCGGCTCCCAGCGGATCGCGCTCGTGCGCGCATCGATCTCGGCATCGGTCGCTGCGGGCGCCGCTCCGCTCGCGATCGCGGCGCGCGCGACGGCGTAGGCCACGCGCGGCGTCACGTCACGAAGGCGATCGAGGCTCGGGTAGAGCGCGCCCATCCCGAGATCCGCGCTCGTCGCCGCTTCCGCGACCGCGTGCGCGGCCGCGACGAACATCGCTTCCGTGACGCGCGTGGCCTGCGCGGCGAGAGCGCCGAGGCCGACGCCCGGAAAGATCCAGACGTTGTTCCCTTGCGCGATCGTGTGCTTGCGCCCCGCAAAGTGGACGACCGGGAAGGGGCTTCCGGTCGCGACGTACGCGCGTCCCTCGGTCCAGCGGATCACGTCGGCGGGATCGGCTTCCGACGCGCTGTTCGGATTGCTGAGCGGAAAGATCGCCGGTCGATCGGTGCCCGCCGCCATCGCGCGGATGCTCGCTTCGTCGAACGCGCCGCGCGTGCCCGACGTGCCGATGAGGACCGTCGGCTTGAAGCCGCGCACGACGGACAAGAGGTCTGCGCGGTCGGGATCGATGCCGAGCGCCTGCACGCGCGCGCGAGGCCAGGCGAGCGTCGCCTTGTAGGCCTCGTCGAACGCGCGACCGTCGACGAGCAGGCCGCGGCTGTCGAGCACGCCGACCGACTCGGTCACGCGCGTCGCATCGACGCCGCGGCTCGTCAGCTCGTGGCGCAAGAGACGCGCGATGCCCATGCCTGCGGCGCCCGCGCCGAGGATCAGGATGCGCTCGTCCTCGATCCGCATGTTGCGCGCGCGGCTCGCGGCGAGAACGCCGGCCAGCGAGACGGCGGCGGTGCCCTCGATGTCGTCGTTGAACGAGAGCAGGCGCTCGCGATAGCGCTCGAGCAGCGCGATCGCGTTGCCCTTCTTGAAGTCCTCCCACTGCAGGAGCGCGCGCGGGAACACCTTCGTGACCGCGACCACGAGCTCTTCGACGAGCGAGTCGTAGTCCGGCCCGCGTAGACGCGGTGCGCGCAGACCGAGATAGTCGGGATCGGCGATCAGCGCGGCGTTGTCCGTGCCGACGTCGAGCGAGATCGGCAACGTGCGCGACGGATGAATGCCGGCGGCGACCGTGTAGAGCGCGAGCTTGCCGACCGGAATGCCCATGCCGCCCGCACCGAGATCGCCGAGGCCGAGGATCCGCTCGTTGTCGGTCAGCACGATCAGCTGCACTTCGCCGCGCGACGACGCGGACGCAGTCCACGCGCGGAGCACGCTCTCGATGTGGCCGCGTTGATCGGGGCCGATCCACAGGCCGCGCGGGCGACGGTGCACGAACGAGAGATCACGGCACGCATGCCCGACCGTCGGCGTGTAGACGATCGGCGCCATCTCCCCGATGTGATCGGCGAGCAAGCGATAGAACAGCACGACGTTGCGCGCCTCGAGATCGCGCAGCGCGACGTACTTGCCGATGTCGCTCTCGTGCGCGCGGATCTGCGAGAGCGTGTGCGCGACCTGCTCGGCGAGCGTCATCACGCGAGACGGAAGCAGCGACTCGATCCCCAGCGCGCGTCGCTCGGCGAGCGAGAACGCGAGATCGCGATTCAGAAAAGGATCGGCCAGCACCGCCGCTCCGCGCAGAGAGGTCTCCATGATCGCCGCGACGATATCCCCATGGCGCCGGGAATGCTCGCCGCGCTGCGTCAGACGCGATCGCTCAGAGCTCGTGAGCCTGCGTGTCGTGGAAGCGGCGGTAGTCGACGCGACGAAGGCCGCCCTCGTTCTGCGCTGCCGCGATGATGTCGACGAAGCGTGCGCCCCACTTGATCTCTTCGGCGCCATAGCTGCGGCGCGCATGCACGGATTGCGACGTGTTCTCGTCGACGCCCGTCAGGATCACGATCATCTCCATGCCCTGCTGGGCGAGCGTCTCTTGCGTCTCTCCGAAGAACGGGCTCGTCTCGTCGATGATGTGCATCGCCGTCCAGCCGACCCAGAAGAGAGGGTTGGTCCGGCGCACCAGCTTGAGATCGATGACCTTGCGGAACGTCTCGCCCTCCGCGGTCCTCACCGTCTTGGCGACGGACACCTCGAGCGCTGCCGAGATGAGGCGATTGCCGCGCGCGTTGGCCATGCGCATCGAGAGCGTGGTCTTGCCCTCGTGCTTTCCCACGACGCACCAGTTCGCGAACATGACGTTGGCAGTGGGCATCGCGAACTTCGCGAAGATGAGCCCTGTCAGCACCGCGGTGAGGAACATGCCGAGGTACGCCTCGATCGTGACGAGCACGTGCGCGTACGTCGTCAGCGGGCTCATCGTCCCGTAGCCGATGGTCATCATCGTCTGGACGCTGAAGAAGTAGCCGTCCCAGAACGTCGTGACGCTCGAGACGCACCCGGGCTCGAGCATGTAGAGCGCGGCGAACGCGAGATGCAGCACGCTGTAGATCACGAGCCAGCCGACGATGAACGTGCGCCAGCGCGCGATCACGAGCCGGTGATAGAGATCGCGCAGCGGCGCCTGCGGCAAGCCGACCGCTTCGAGCGTCGGTCGCCCCCTGTTGTCGAGGAAGCGCTGCCCCCGGACCGGCCGCTCCTCGTTCGTCTTGCCGCTCATGCGAAGGCTATCTTCCCCGTCGTCTTCACGCCGAAGACCGGTTGTCGGGCTTGTCGCCGGAAAAGTCGAGAGGGACCCACCTGTTCGTCGACGGATTCCCTCCTCGTTGGTAGAGGTGCGGGCGCGTGCTCGCCCTCGGCATCGATCCCGGACAGAAGCGTGTCGGCGTCGCCGTGTGCGACGAAGACGGCGTGATCGCGATGCCGCGGCCCGCTCTGATCCTGAAGTCGCCCGCCGCGATCGGCGCGAGTGTGAGCGCGCTCGCGAAGGAGCTCGGCGCCGAGCACGTCGTCATGGGCTTGCCGATCTACATGAGCGGTCGCGAAGGCCTCGCGGCGAAGAAGAGCCGCGCGCTCGCCGCATCGCTGCGCACGCTGGGCTTGCGCGTCGTGCTCTGGGACGAGCGCGCGAGCACCGTCGCCGCCAACCGAGACCTCCAGCGCATGGGCAAGAATTCTCGCGAGGCGCGTGCGCTCGTCGACTCGACGGCGGCGTGTCTTCTCTTGCAGTCGTGGCTCGACGCGAGCCCGCGCGCGCGAGGCGGGCTGTGAAGCGAAGGCTCGATCGCGGCATGCGGCCGCTCTTGTTGCTCGTCCTCACGGCGATGGTCGCGGTCGGTTGGTTGCTCATCGTGTACCCGACGCAGCGCGGACCTGGACGAGGCCACGAGGTGGACGTCACGTTAGGGCAGGGTGTGAGCCTCGACGCGCTCGCCGCGCAGCTCGCGGACGCGCACGTGATCGCGCATCCATCGGCGTTCGCGATCTATGCGCGCTTGCTCGGCGCGACCGGCCGCCTGCGCACGGGCGAGATCGTGCTCGCCGACGACATGACACCGCGCACGATCCTCATGCGCGTCGCCGAAGGCATGGGCGCGCCGCTCGTCGACGTGATGATCCCCGAGGGCCTGACGCGCTTCGAGGTCGCCGCGCGCCTCGAGCACTGGGGCATCTGCGATCACGAGGCGTTCCTCGAGGCGACGACGTCGGCCGAAGCGATGCGCGTTCTCGACGTCCCCGCGAGCAGCGCCGAGGGATACCTGTTTCCCGACACGTACGAGCTCAACGTCGGAGAAGCTCCAGAGGACGTCGTCGCGCGCATGGTCAATCGCTGGACGCGCACGGCTCGACCCGAGATCGAGCGCTCGCTCGGCGCGCTCGCCGATCTGCGCACCACCGACGGTCGCCCGTGGGGCGTTGCCGAAGTGATGACGCTCGCGTCGATCGTGGAAGAAGAGGCCGCCGTGTCCGAGGAGCGCCCGATCATCGCGGGCGTGTTCCTGAACCGCCTGCGCAGCGACACGTTCCTTCCGCGCCATCGTCTGCAGGCCGATCCGACGGTGTCCTACGGCTGTCGCACCGAGCCGGAGGTCGCGCCCTCGTGCGCCAGCTTCGATGGCCGTCACATCACCGCCGCGATGCTCGCGGACTCGGCCAATCGCTACAACTCGTATCGCCGCGAGGGCCTGCCGCCCGGCGCGGTCTCGAGCCCGGGCATGGAGTCGATCCGCGCGGTGCTGCATCCGGCGGTGCACGACTATCTCTACTTCGTCGCGCGCGGCGGGCGCCGGCACACGTTCAGCGTGGAGTACCGCACGCATCTGGTCGGCGTGGACGCACTGCGCGATCGCGAGCAAGCACAGCAGCAGTGATAAGGTGCGCTCCGTGAGCAGCACCAACGTCCGCTGGCATTCCGGCTCGGTCTCCCCCGAAGAGCGCGAGAAGCTCTTCGGGCATCGCGCGGCGACCGTATGGCTCACGGGCCTCTCGGGATCGGGCAAGAGCACGCTCTGCCGCATCGTCGAGCGCGCGCTGGTGGATCGCCGTGTCGCCGCGTACGTGCTCGACGGAGACAACCTCCGCCACGGGCTCAACGGCGATCTCGGATTCGATGCGAGGGCGCGCGAAGAGAACGTGCGTCGCGCCGGCGAGGTCGCCCGCATCATGACGGACGCGGGCCTCGTGGTGCTGACGGCGTTCATCTCGCCGTTCCGCGCCGATCGCGAGCGCGTGCGTGCGCTCTTGCCGCCGGGACGCTTCCTCGAGGTCCACGTCGCGACGCCGCTCGCGATCTGCGAGGAGCGCGACAGCAAGGGCCTGTGGGCCAAGGCGCGGCGCGGAGAGATCAAAGACTTCACCGGTCTCGACTCGCCTTACGAAGCGCCCGAGGCGCCCGAGCTCGTCGTGTCGCGCGAGGGCGGCGAGAAGGCAGACAACGCTGCCGCGATCGTGCGGATGCTCGAGGATCGTGAGATCATTCCTCGTTCGTGACTCTTCTTCCATGGGGGCGACTTTGTCTGCACTTCGAATCTCTTCGGGCCTCGTCATGCTCACGCTGCTCGGTTGCTCGAGCCCAGCCGGCATCCCGCTGGACATGCTCGGCGCCGAGTACGGCCGCGCGACGTGCGGCGTCCTGCGGAGCTGCTACGGCGACACGCTCGTGCAGCTCCTGACGAACACGTCGTCGGCCGCGGGCTGCGACGACCACGTCGCGGGTCAGTTCGACAACGGGCTCTTGCCTCGATACCAAGCGGCGATCGACATGGGTCGCATGACGTACGACGCATCCCAAGCGCACGCATGCATCGACTCGATCGCGGCCGAGGGCTGTGCAGCGGTGAGCGCGCGGACCACGCCGGCATGCGACGGCTTGTTCGTCGGCCACGTCGCCGCGGGAGGCGCCTGCGCCATCGACGAAGAGTGCACGGGCGACTCGTACTGCAACACCAACAGCGCATGTCCGGGCACGTGCCAGGCACGCGGTGGCGCCGGCACGTCGTGCACCGCCAACGCCGCATGCCAGTCGGGCTTCGTGTGCGCGAGTGGTGCGTGTGCAGCGCCGGGCGGCGCGGGCGCAGCGTGCGGCGGCACGACGGGTGTGCAATGCGGTGGCGGGCTCATCTGCACGGGCGACACCAGCACGACGCCGGGCACGTGCACCGCGACCTCGACCGTGCTCGCCGGGGCGTCGGGCGCGACGTGCAACGCACAGAGCACACAGCTCTGCATGTCCGGTCTGTCGTGCACGGTCGCGAGCCTCACGACGCAGACGTGCGGGCCCGACGGGATCGCGCCCGGTGCCGCGTGTCATCCGTCGTTCCCAGATGCGTGCCAGGCCGGCTACTACTGCGGTGGAACCGCGCCCACGATGGGCGACTTCGACGGGAACTGCGCCGCACTGCCGACGGCCGGCATGCCGTGCGCGACCGTGGTCGTGGGCCCGACGTGCGCGGACGGAGCCACCTGCGAGGGCACGATGTGCGTGACCGTTCAGGCGAACGGCGGCGCATGCACGTCGGGCAACGACTGCCTCGGCGGTCAATGCAACAGCGGCGTGTGCCAGGCGCCGCCCTACTGCCCCTGAGCGGCGCGCGTCGCGACGCGGCGTGCGCGAGCGCGAGCGCGAGCGACGTGAGAGTCTCCTTTCATGCGGACCTCGCGCGCGCCGATCGCGTCGGCTGTCATCGCAGCGCTCGTCGGTTGCTCGAGCCCGCCGAGCATCCCGCTCGAGGTGCTCGGCGCCGAGTACGGCCGCGCGACCTGTGCTGCGCTCCACAGCTGCTACGACGACACGGTCCTCGAGCTCTTCACGGGCGAGCCGGTGGCCGGATGTGACGACCGCGTCGCCGGTCGTTTCGACAATGGGCTCTTGCCTCGATACCAGGCGGCGATCGACATGGGCCGCATGACGTACGACGCCTCGCAGGCGCGCGCGTGCATCGACTCGATCGCGGGCGAGGGGTGCGCGGCGGTCAGCTCCCGTACGACGGCCGCGTGCGACAACCTGTTCATCGGCCACGTCGCGGCCGGCGGCGCATGCGCCATCGACGAAGAGTGCAGCGGTGACTCGTACTGCAACACCAACAGCGCATGTCCGGGCACGTGCCAGGCGCGCGGCGGCTCGGGCGCGTCGTGCACCGCGAACGCGGCCTGTCAGTCGGGTCTCGTGTGCGCGAGCGGTGCGTGCGCGGCGCCCGGCGGCGCGGGTGCGCCGTGCCAAACCGATGGCGTCGTGACGTGCGGAGGCGGTCTGATCTGCATTGGCTCTTTCGACCCCGGACCCGGCACCTGTCGGACGACCGCGTCCGTGCTCGCGGCTGCGTCGGGCGCAGAGTGCGACATCACGAGGGCTCAGCTCTGCATGAACGGCCTCGCGTGTACGACCATGGGCAGCGCCACGGTGTGCGCCCCTGACGGGATCGCGCCCGGGGCGGCATGCCACGCGGCGTTCCCCGACGCGTGTCAGTCGGGCTACTACTGCAGCGGGACGGGCATGGGCGACATCGATGGCAGCTGCGCGGCGCTTCCGACCGCCGGCATGCCGTGTGCGGCCGTGTTCCTGGGCCCGATCACGTGCGCGCAAGGCGCGACATGCGAGCGCGGGATGTGCGTGACCATTCAGGCGAACGGTGGCGCATGCACCACCAACGACGATTGTCTCGGTCGGCAGTGCAACAGTGGCGTCTGTCGGGCACCGACCTACTGCCCTTGAGCGAGCCGCGCGAGCGCCACGTGCTGCGGCACGCGCTCTAGATACGCCGCGCGCCATGCGGCCGACGTGATCCGCTCCGCGCGTCGCCGGACACGCGCGAGCGCCTCGGTGGCGATCGACCTCGCATCGGCGCTTCGCCCGCTCGCCGCGGCGCTCTCGGCCAGTGCGAGCGCGACGTGCGCGTCGGCCTCCGCATCGTCCTCGGGCACCGCGTCGCGTGCGGCCCTCGCGAGCGTCGCGGCTTCGTGAGCGTCTCCCGTGCGCACGAGCGCGCGAGCGAGAGCGGCGCGTGCGATGGCCAGGAAGTGCCCGCTCGCGAGCGCGACGGCGAGCGTCGCCTCGCGCGCGGCGTCGGCGAACTGCCCCGTCTCGAGCGCGAGCTCGGACAGATACACGCGCGCGCCGGCTTCGAGTGTCGCATCGCTCAGCGCATGCGCGACGTCGATGGCGCGTGCGAGCGTGCGCGCGGCCTCGGCATGTTGTCCCGATCGTGCGCGCGCGTGCCCGAGGTTCTGCAGGGCATACCCCTCGACGAGCCGAAGGCCCATGCGTCGCGCGTCGTCGAGCGCCAGCGTGAGCTCGGCCTGGGCGCGTGCGGGCTCTCCGAGCGCGAGCCATCCATGCGCGAGCCGTACGCGTTGGTTGCACGCGTCGCGTGCATCGCCCCCGAGCGCGTAATCGTCGGCCGCGGCCGCGGTGCCCTCCACGAACGCGTCGAGCGCGCCGGTCTCGTAGGCGCGCGAAGCACGCAGCGTGCGCACCCAAGCGCGCGCGATCGGGTCCGGCCGCGCGAGCGCGAGCTCCAGCGCGCTGGCGCGGGCCATGCGTCGCTCGAACGCGGCGTCGTCGTGCATCGCGAGATCGTGCGAAGCGATCCGGCACAAGAGCGCGATCGAGGACGGCGCGTCGTCGCCGGTGCCGTCGAGCCGTTCGAGCTGCGTCGCGAGATCCGCGATCCGATCGGCGCGAGCCAGCCGCAGCGCGGCGGACACGAACGTCGATGCGGCTGCGAAGAAGGCGGGGCTCGGTGCGCGTGCGAAGCGAAGTGCCTCCTCGGCTCGCGCGAACGCCTCCGTGTACTCCCCCTTCCAGCGATGAGACTCGGCGAGCGTCGCGAGCAGCGACGCCATCGTGCCGTCGTCCGGGTCGCACGAGAGCCCGTGCTCGGCGTGGGCTCGTGCGCCGCCCAGATCGTTGGCCGCCAGCGCGAGCTCGGCTGCACCGGCCCACGCGCGCGCAGCGACGGAACGTGCGCCACCGATCTCGAAGTGACGCGCGAGCACGCTCGGCTCGACCTCGCCGCTCGCCGCGAGCCACTCGCCCGCCATGCGATGACCGAGCACGCGGTCTTCGTCCGTCAGCATCGCGTAGGCCGCGTCGCAGAGCAGCGGTTGTCCCCACGCGAGCCACGCCTGCGCGCGGCGATCGCGCGCGAGCACGTCGCGCGCCGAGAGATCCGCGAGCGCGTCGTCGATCGGGCGCGCGCCGACGAGAACGCGCACGCCCGCTTCGGGAACGCGCGGCCCGAAGACGCTCGCCGCGCGCGCCACGCGCCGCGCATCCGCCGAGAGCACCGCGAGCCGCGCCTCGACCATCGCGAGCACGCTCGTCGGCAGCTCGGTCTCGCCGTCGCGCACGGCGCGCGCGAGCTCCTCGAGATGGCGTGGGTTGCCGTCGCCGCGCTCCAGCACGCGATCGACGACCTCCGTGCTCGCCTCCGCCGTTCCGATCTCGCGGAGCACGAGCGCCCGCGCAGCCCGCGGGAGCAAGCGGCCGAGACGACATCGCATCGGCTCGCGCTCGATCCACACGCTCGCCTCGTCGGGCTCGCTCGGCCCGGCGAGGATCACGACGACCGGGCGCGTCTCGTGGAGCCTCAGCACGTCATCGAGCAGTCCGAGCGTCGCGCGATCGACGTAGCGTGCGTCGTCGACGGCCAACACGAGCGGCCCGCGCGCGCACTCGAGCGTGATCCAGTCTTCGAACGCGCGTCGTTCGAGATCGCCTCGCAGCACCGGATCGCGGCGCACGCCCGCCAACACGGGGTCCGCATCGAGATCGAACGGCGCGCGGCAGAGCTCGCCGAGCATCACCGCGACACGCGAGGGTCCGTCGGGTCCCACGCGCTCCACGAGCTTTCTTCGCCGCTCGGCGAGCGGATCCCCATCCGTGATGCCCGCGGCTTGCCGGACGATCTCGGCCGCGAGTGCGAACGGCGCGTGCTCTGCGAGCGGATCGGCGCGCACCCACACGACCCGCGCATCCGAGCCCACGCGCGCGAGAAAGGCCTCGAGCAGACGCGACTTGCCGGAGCCCGGCGCGCCACCGAGGATCGCGGCACGCGCGATCGGCTCCAGGCTCGCCTCTCGGTAGAGCGCGTCGAGCTGCGCCAGCTCGCGCTCTCGGCCGAGCAACGCCGGCGTCTCGGGATCGCGCGCGACGTCGAGCGTCCGATCGACGCCCTCGAGCACCGCGACGCCGCCGTCGGTGCTCACGCGGAAGCGGCCATCGAGCAGACCGATCGCGACGTCGTCGACGCGGATGCCGCTGCGGCTCGTCCCGAGCAGATCGGCGCCGCGCTGCACCACCTCGCCGACGGGCACGCGTCCGGTGATCATCGCGCGCACGTTCTCACGGCCGCGCCGTCGCAACGCTTCGATGTCTTC
>CAYSCF010000059.1:0-28073 GCA_964429305.1 uncultured Sandaracinaceae bacterium
GGGTGGGAGCCCACGGGCAGCGCGAGCATCCCGACGAGGCTCGCGCCCAGCGTGCGCAGCACGACGTCGGCGCCCGCCACTGCGCCGACGCGGGCGCGATCGGTGAAGGCGAGATCGAAGCGCTCTTCGGTCCGCGCGAAGTCGGCCGGCAGCTCCTCCCACCAAGCGCGATCGCCGTGCAGATCGGGCTCGCGCGACGGGTCGACGTGAGAGATGCGCGAGACGATCGCCGAACGGCTCATGCGGCGTCGTGATCGTAGCGTGCAGAGGCTCGAAAGTCCCTTTCTGAACGAAAGAGCATCACAAAACCCAAATCGAACTAAGCAGATAGCCTGTTTGTAACACGCCGTGTTCCGAAATGACTTGCACCGCGTCTCACCGCGTGACACAACCATCTTCGTGAGCGACGAGAAGGACGACAACGAGGCGGCGCCGAAGAAGGAGCGGGTGCTCCACACGCGTGTTCCCGCCGTGCTCGAGGAAGAGCTCAAGCGCTTGGCTACGGCGCTCCGCATGCCGGTGTCGAACCTCGTGCGCGCGGTCCTCGAAGACGCGGTCGACGCCGTCGAGGTCGTGGGTGAGCGGGCGGAGGGCGAGCTCAAGGGAATCGTCTCGCGCATCCATCAGCAGCGCGAGACGCTGCGCGGCGCGGTGCAGACGTCGGCGCGTGCCCACAGTGCGGCCGCGACGCCGAAGAGCGAGGCGCCCGCCGCTGCGCCCGAGCCCGAGTGCCCTGCGTCGTCACCGGATCTCGAAGGCATCGTCGGCGTCCAGCGGCTCACGCTGATCACCGACAGCAAGTGCACCGTGTGCGGCCGCGCCCTTCCGCGCGGCACCGAAGCGTGTCGCGGCGTGCGCGACGAGCCGGGTCCGAAGCTCCTGCTCGGCCCCAAGTGCGGCCTGCTCCCCGAGTAGCACCGCACGAAACGGAGTGACCTCCGACGCGCCAATCCGGGCGCGAACGGAGACCTGCGTCTTGTATCCAAACGAACGAGAACGAGGCCCATCATGTCGAACGAGATCACGAGCACCGAGACCGAGACCACCACCAGCACCGAGAGCCAGCCGTCGAAGACGGACGCGGCCGTCGAGCAGGTGATCGAGAGCGCTGTCGGCCTCGGCCGCCTCTGGGCGCGCCACGGACTGACGATCGGAAAGCTCGCGCTGGAGACGAGCGCCACGTCTCTCGGCACGACCGCCCGGATGCTCTCGAGCCTCGCCGAAGCGCTCGCGCCCGAGACGAAGGACGAAGAAAAGGCGGCCTGATCGCGCGTCCTTGGATGTCGGAATAGACATCCTGTCCTCGTCCGTCACAATGTCATGGCGGATGGACAAGTCGGCATGACGGACACGGACGAGACGGAAACCGCGGCAGAATCTCCGGCGCCGCCGACGAAAGGCACGGTCCTCGTCGTGGACGACGAGGCAGGCAACCGCGAGTCTCTCGAGCGGATCTTCCAGCGCGAGGGGTATCGCGTGCTGCTCGCCGACTCGGGCCGCAAGGCCCTCGACGTGTGCCGTGCGCATCGCGTCCACGTCGTCGTCACCGATCTGATGATGCCGAGCATGACGGGCCTCGAGCTGCTCAAGGCGCTCGCGACCGTCGCGCCCGACGTCGAGGTCGTGCTCATGACGGCGTACGGCACGATCGAGACCGCGGTCGAGGCGATGCGCAGCGGCGCGTACGACTTCGTCGAGAAGCCGCTCAAGCGCATGCAGATCGTCAAGTGCGTGGAGAAGGCGTTCGAGCGCCACGCGCTCGTGACCGAGAACAAGAACCTCAAGGAAGAGCTGAGCGCGCTGCGCTCGTCGTCGATGGGCACGCGCTCGATCGTCGGCAGCTCGCAGGCGCTGCGCGCGGCGATCGAGGTCGTGAACCAAGCGGCACCTTCCACGGCGAACGTGCTCGTGCTCGGCGAGAGCGGCACCGGCAAGGAGCTGCTCGCGCGCGCGATCCACGATCGCAGCCACCGCAAGGGGGCGTTCGTGGCGGTCAACCTCGCGGCGCTGCCCGAGACGATCGTGGAAGGCGAGCTCTTCGGCTACGAGAAGGGCGCGTTCACCGGCGCGGTCGCACGTCGCGACGGTCGCATCGCGCAGGCCGAAGGCGGCACGCTCTTCCTCGACGAGATCGGTGAGCTCTCGCTCGCGGTGCAGGTGAAGCTGCTGCGCGTGATCCAGGAGAGCGAGTACGAGCCGCTCGGTGGCAAGACGCGCAAGGCCGACTTCCGGCTGATCGCCGCGACGAACAAGGATCTGAAACAGCTCGTCGTCGAAGGGCGATTCCGCGAGGATCTCTACTATCGACTGAACGTCATCGCGATCACGAGCCCGCCTCTACGCAGCCGCGCGGGCGACGTGCCGCTGCTCGTCGATCACTTCGTCGACGTCTACAGCAAGAAGAACAACAAGCCGCGCATGACGCCGAGCCGCGAGGTGATGGAGCTGCTGGTCGGTTACTCGTGGCCGGGCAACGTGCGCGAGCTCGAGAACGTGATCGAGCGCGCGGTCGTGCTGGGCAAGGGCACGCAGATCTCACCGGGCGATCTGCCGTCACACGTCGCGCAGGCCGAGCGTCGGTCGCAAGAGCTGAGCTTCGCGCTCGGCACGCCGCTCGACGAGATCGAGCGTCGCGTGATCAAGGCCACGCTCGATCACACGCAGGGCGACAAGCAGCTCGCCGCGCAGCTGCTCGGGATCTCCGCGCGCACGATCTACCGCAAGCTCCCGGAGCTCGCGGGCGAAGAGCCCTAGCTCATCGCGACCGAGCAGGAGCTCAGTTCATCGACGTCGGCGGCTTCGCCGGAGGCGGCTTGTGCGGCAAACGCTCGGTCGGAGCGTCGTCGGCCTCGGCCATCTCGCGGTTGCGCTCCGCGTTGGCTTCGTACTCCGTGCGGTACTTGCCGGGCTTCTCCTTGGCTGCCGCACGATCCCACTGGTGCGCGGCATCGCGGTAGGCGCTGACGCGGGCGATGTTGTCGGTCGCGTCGGCAGCTTTCTGCTCGGCGGCTTGCGCCTTGGCGACGAACGGGTTCTTTCCGAAGCTCACGAGCGAACGCTACCTCAATCGCGAGCGATCGGCAGCACGCGAAGATAGGTGATCGATCGCCACAGCCACTCGACCGGCCCGAGCGCGAAGCGCGAGAGCCACGCGCGTGCGAGCACGACCTCCAGCGCCCACACGCTCACGGAGAGCACGACGCCTTGCCATGCGCCGATGCGGCCGTACATGCCGAGGCCGTACGCGTAGAAGAAGAGCGTGAAGGCGAGCGTCTGTCCGAGATAGCCGCTGATCGCGCAGCGGCCGAGCGGGACGAGCCAGCGCACTGCGCCATCGATCGATCCTCGGGTGGCGAGCCACAGGAAGAGGCTGCCGTAGCCGATCGCGACGACGTCGCCGACGGGGATGTAGCCGAACGGAACGATCGCGAGCGGCAGGCCGACGCCGAGCGTCCAGCCCGCGATTTTGCCGAGCTGCGCGCGTCGTGAGGGCAGATCGTCCAGCCAGCCGCTCTTCTGCACGGCGAGACCGAAGCAGCCCATCGCGACGGTGTTCGCACGATAGCTCCACTCCCACGGCGCGAAGAAGGCCCACAGCTCTTCGATGCGGTGCTCGGTGATCGAGACGAACGTTCCATCGCGGTAGATCGCGGTGGTCTCGGCGGCGCGCGCGAGCTCGGCGCTCAGATCGGCGCTCGCGGGGTTCAGCCATCCGCTGAAGTCGACGACGATCGAGATCGTCGTGGCCGCGACGTAGCAAGCGATCGCGATGCCGAACGCGACGCGTGTGGATGCGCGCGAGACGATCGCGAGCACGACACCGAGCATCGCGTAGTTCAAGAGGATGTCGCCCCACCAGCCGAAGATGCTGTGGAGGATCCCGAAGACGAAGAGCACGGCGATGCGTCGCGCGTAGAGCGCCATCCCGCGCGACATGAGCACGCCGGCGCCGAAGCCGAAGAGTGCGGAGAACTGCGGGTAGAACTTACCTTCGAAGAGCCACTCGATGCCGATCGCACAGGCGAGATCGGCGGGCGACATCGGATGACCGCCCCACCACTGACCTAGCTGCTGGAGCAGGTTCTCCGAAAAGCCGATCCACGGCACGTTCACGATCGCGATCCCGACGAGACAGAGCCCGCGCAGCGCATCGATCGCTTCTTCTCGCTGGCCTGGTCCCGTCGCCATCGCCGCGTTCGTACCACGCGCTATGGTCGATGCCGATGCGCTTGCCCGTTCTTCTCGTGCACGGGATCTGGGACACGGGCCTCAAGCTCGCGCCGATCGCGGAGGCGCTCGAGCGCGCCGGCGTGCCGCGAACCGAGTGCGTGACGCTCTCGAAGAACGACGGGTCGTCGTCGATGACGGAGCTCGCGCGCGAGATCGCGGTGATCGCCGACGGGCTCGGACCGCGCATCGATCTCGTGGGCTTCAGCATGGGCGCGCTCGTGTCGCGCACGTATCTGCAGCGGCACGGCGGGCGCGATCGCGTCCGGCGCTTCGTGTCGATCGCCGGGCCGCATCGCGGGACGTTGTGGGCGCGCTTCGCGCGATCGGGCGCGCTCGGCATCCGCGACATGTCGCCGACGAGCGCGCTGATCGCCGATCTCGCGCGCGATCCCGATCCTTGGGGCAGGTGCGAGGTTCACACGCTCTGGACGCCGCTCGACGGGATGATCGTGCCGCCCAGCTCGTCGCAGCTGCCTGGTTCGAAGAGCGATCGACGGATCCCGATCCCGATGCACCGTTGGCTCGTGAGCGACGATCGCGCGATCGCACACGTCGTGCGCGTGCTGACCGCGCCGGAAGCGCCGGAGTCGGGTACGATGCGCCCGTGACGTATCGCCCGTCCGTAATCCCGAACGGTGGACGCGCGCTCGACGATAACGAGCTCGCCGCCCTCGAGCGTGACATGGAAGCGATCGTCCTCGGGAGCCACCTCTTCAAGTCGCTCGATCTCGCCTCGCGCGTGAACCTCATCGCGAGCGCGTTCGTGATGACGTACGAGGCGGGCGACACGATCCTGCGCGAAGGCGATCCCGGCGACACGATGTTCCTCGTCATGGACGGCACGCTGCGCGTCGAGACGAGCGGAGGCGCGAACGGGACGGTGCACCTTGCCGAGCTCGGTCGGGGCGCGTGCGTCGGCGAGGTCTCGGTGATCACGGGCGCGCCGCGGACCGCGACGGTGACGGCGATCACGAACGTGAGCGTCGCGACGTTCGCGCGGCATCGCGTCTCGCGCGTGCTGGGTCAGTCGCCGAAGGTCCGAGCACTGCTCGAGCAGTTGATCGAGCGACGCGCGGACGACGCGGTGGCGAAGATCATCGGCCAGGGCTGACGCGTTTCGGTTTCGGTTTCGTCTTCGTCGACGGGGACCAGGCGTGACGCGTCATGTCGACGTGGCCGTCCGCCGTGAAGCGCACGCCTTCGCTCTCGAGCATCTCGCGTTGCAGGCCCGGGTGCTCGCGGTCGGTCGCGATGCGGCCCTTCGCCCCGACCACGCGCTGCCAAGGAATCGTCCCTTCGGGCGCAGCGCGGATCGCCCATCCGATGCCGATCGGCGTGAGCCTACCTTCGATCAGCTGCGAGAGCTGACCGTACGTCGTCACGCGCCCGCGCGGGAGCTTGCTCAGGATCTTCCACACGCGCTCGAACGGTTTGTCTTCGGCCATCTCGGCGCTCACATCGGTGCGCCGTCGTCTTCCGACGTGGGAGGCGGCAGCATGGGGCCCGCACGATAGGTCATCGCTCGTGCGATCGCGCGCTCGATCTCGGCGTCCATCTCGCTGCGCAAGATCATCCCGAGCGAGGCGGTCGGAGCCACGAGGCTTCCCTGGTAGTCGATCGCATCGCGCGTGACCGTCGCTTCGAAGCGCGCGGCGCACGCAATCGTATGGCTCGCGTAGTCGTGCAGATACGCGGTGCCCTCCACGTAGCCGCCATCGAACGTCGTGCCCATCGCGTCCGCCGTAGGCATCTCCCAGGTTCCCGGGACGACGACGACGTCCCACGTCCAGAACGTCCGGCTCAGCGCGGTGGCTGCATCGACCACCGCGGCGAGGTTCTCGAGCGAGTCGTGTCGATCGATCGCATCGCGCAGATCGGTGATTCGCTCGCGTGCCGCGGCGACGCGCGGTGCATCGGCGCCGACGGGCTCGACCGCCCACGGGAAGAGCTGCCGACCGGGCATCGCGATCACACCGAGGTCGTACTGATCGAAGCTGCCCGACGACGACGAGCTGATCGCGCGCACCGGCATGCGAATCGGGCACGCGCCCAGATCGGGCCGCGGCTCGAGGTCCGCGATCTGTCGAACGCTGTCCACGAATTCCGCGTTGCGCGCCGGTAGCTCCGCCTCGAACGCGACGAGCGCTTGCTCGAGCGCGGCTCGCTGTTCCGGCGTCGCCTCGTGATCGTGCTCGGCACGGCGCTGCTCGCTCTCGACCATCTCGCCGCCGCAGCTCCACACGACGTTGCAGCAGGGGTACATCGCGACGCACGCGATGATGGTGAGGCCGACCGCGAGCTGGATACGTCGGCGCCGGATCTGGCGGAGGAGAAGTGCTTCGGGGTCGAGCTCGTCCACGGACGCCTTCGTCTCACGTCGGCTCGGCGCCGACCAGCTCTCGAACGACGCTCACATGATCCCCGGGCAGAACAGATCCGAGTGCGTGGTGTCGTCGTCCGTGTGGCACTCGTGCAACGTCGTCAGCATCGCCGAGCACGCGTTCACGCTCGCCCAGATGGTGAACGTGGTGCCCGGCATCGGCACGATGCTCGGGAGATTCACCTCGAGCACTTCGGACTCGCCCGGCAAGAGCGCGCGCGTCGTCATCGTCGTCGCGATCGGCGTGACCGTCGCGCTCGTCGGATCCACATCGAAGATCTCGACCGGGATGCCCGCCGGTGCGCCCGCCTCGCCGATGTTCGTCACACGCAGCGAGATGCGCGTCGCCGTCGCACACATCGTGACGTCGAGCGCGAGATCGCGGATGACGAGGTTCGGGGCGGCGAGCGCTCCATCGGGCTGCACGTTCTGACGGAAGTCGTTCAGACCGGTCGTCTCCCAGTTGCGCGCTTCGCTCATGGGGATCGTCGCGTCCTCGTTCGCGTTCGTCACGTGGTACGTGTGCTCGTTCCAGATGTGCCGCGTGCGAACCCAGTTCGCCGTCGCGCTGCCGATCGAACGCACGCCGTGGATGCCGGCGCTGCCGTCCATGCAGTGTTGCCCGCCGTAGTCGTTGTTGGCGACGATGATCTCGGCATGCTCGTCGCCGTCGACGTCGACGATGAGCGGGTACTCCCAGAGGGTGCCCGTCGTGCCGCACTGCTGGAGCACGATGTTGCCGGTGCTTCCGTCGTACACGCGCAGGAAGAGCTCGTCGTTGTAGACGACCTCGGCCGCACCGTCGCCGTCGAAGTCGAACACGCTCGAGCCGGTGACGCGCGAGCTGAGATCTTGCGTCATGCGGAACCATCGCGGCGAGCCGTCGTTCTCGAACACGACGTAGCCGTAGCCGCCCGCCGCAGCGATCTCCGGCAGGCCATCGCCATCGAAGTCCGCGATCGTCGGTGGTCCGCCGCCGCTCGGGGAGCCCGTCGCGTGGCCTTGGTTCACGTCGAAGGGGCCCCACACGCTCGTGCCGTCTTCGCCGTTGAGCGCACGCAGAGCGTGATCGCTCCCGGACACGACGACGACCTCGGGCTTTCCGTCCATGTCGATGTCGGCGATCGCAGGATAGCCGTCGGGAAGATCGGCGCGCTCCCAGAGCGGCGATCCATCCGCATTCCACGCGGAGTTGCCGCCGACGAGCTCGAGCTCTCCGTCTTCGTCGACGTCGGCGAAGGTGACGAAGTCGCCGCCCGCCGAGGGAGACGTGGAGTCGCGCGCGGCGATCGAGAACACGTCGGTGCCGTCGGCGTGCACGACGTGATAGCGGACCGCGATCTCGGGCACGCCGTCGTGGTTCATGTCGGCGACCGCGGGCGCGGAGTAACCGCAGTGGACCGTCGGGAAGCGGCGGATGAGATGTCCGTCGGCGCCGAGCATCAAGAGACCGTCGACGACGCCATCGCAGCAGCCGCTGCCCGAGACGCGCTGCGAGCACGTGAGGATCTCGGGGCCGGGCGACGTCGCGTCGAGCTCGGCGATCGCGACGCTCGCGCCGGGCATCGTGCGGTACGTCGGCGCGCTCGTCGGGAACACGCGTGTGCCGTGATCGCCGGTGATCGCACGCAGCACGCCGTCGCCGTAGTACACGCCCGTGCTGCTGAACGAGTTGAACACGACGTCGGGCACGTCGAGCTCGTCGATCGCTCCGTCGCCGTTGTCGTCGGTGAGGTTCGCGATCGCGGGGGCCATCATCACCTGATTGTGCGTCGGCACGACGTCCGGATCGCCGGTCCATGCCCACTCGATCGACGGATCGAAGGTGCCCGGCGGCGGCGTGTACGTGCACGTGCCGGTCGCGACGCGCGGCAGACAGTGACCGAGCGTGGCCTCGCAGTACTGATCGTCGGGGCAACGCAGTACACCGCCGCACGCCGCGCCCGGCGTCGTACACGCGCCGCTCAGACAGACGTCGCCCGCGTTGCAGCACACGGCTGCGGCGCCGTCACCGCACGCGATGGTCCCGGGGTCGCACACGAGCCGGCATGCGCTGGCCATGCAGACCTCGTGCGCGCCGCAGCACATCGCGCCGCAGACGTTCGCGCTCGCGCAGCACATCGACGCGATGCAGCTCTGTCCGGCCGTGCAGCAGGTGGTCCCGCAGCTCGCCGCGCCGCATCCCGCATCGCTCGCCACGTGCGCGTCGACCGATCCACCGTCGGCCGGGAGCGCGCAGTGCGAGTCGATACAGAGCCGCCCACCGCTGCACTCCGCGTTGCTGTGGCAGGTCGTGGCCTGGCTCGGCCCGGCGCAGTCACAGCCGGCGGCGAAGGAGACAAGGGCGAAGGTGAAGACGAGCGCACGTGATGTCACGAGCGCGATGGTAAACGCGAAGGCCCCCGTGATGCATCACGGAGGCCTTCGACGGAACCGACGTGCTTAGCTCAGTGGCAGATCAGCGACGCGCCGCTCATCGCCGTCGTGCTGCACGCAGTCTGACCGGTCTGACACTGCGCGGCCGCCGTGCAGAGCTCGCCCGACGCGTGCGCACGGTTCGCGGTGAACGTGAAGAAGCCCGAATACGCCTCGTTCGCATTAGCCGCGACGTTCGTGACGTGATGGCCGGTCGCGCTGACCGTGAGGTTCACGACCGCACCGCCACCCGGAGCGGGTACGTCGGGCTGGGTTGGGCTGATCACGGAGATGAACACCGTACAGCCGCCAACGAGGGCATCGAGAAGCGAGTTACAGGTTCCCGAGACGGGATTCCCCATGCCGCAGTAGGTGTAGTTCTGACTACACGCGGTCGAACCGCCCATCGCGAGCTGCTGAGGCAACGGAATCTGTGCGAGCGACCCGACGCTGATGTCGCCACAAAGACCGTGTCCTGCCGTGCTGCCGTCGACCGATGGGAACGTGGTGAGCGTGGAGCGAAGGCTCGCAGGATAGGTCGGGTGTGTGGCCGGTGTACCGACCGTGCCGATCGCGTGCGTGTTGAACAGCACGAGGTTCGCAGTAGTGCCGGCGAGAACCACCGGGATCGTGATGCTCGCCGGACCCGCGGTGAGCGCGCGGGCCGCGATCGCGCCAGGCAGCTGTGCGGTTGGCAAGCCAGTCGCGTCGAGGCCGCTGTGATCGATGAAGAAGCGCCAGTCGGCGGGATTACCCGCACCTGGCCACGGGCCAGCGGCTGGATCGGGGACGCCGCTCATGACGCCGAGTGTGAACGTCGGATCCGTCACGCCGGTGAGGTCGGTCAACCCGATCGCCTGCAGGAGCACGTTCAGCGTGCCGTTCGACACGTCGGTGTTCAGCGTCGGGTTGAGCTGGTTCAGTGCGAGCATCGACAGCGCGTGCGCGCCCAGCTGATTGCGCGTGTGTGCACACGATGCCGGTGCCGCGTTTCCAGAGATCTGCAGCGACGTCAGGCGCGCGAACGCCTCGTAGTGACACGTCGCGTTGCAGCCATCGAGGTTGCGGTGATTGCCGTCGTCACAGTCCTCGCCCGTCTGCAGGATACCGTCACCGCAGCCCGCGATCGTGTGGCAGCTGGCGTCGCACGTGCCCGCCGCCGGCGGATCGCACGTCTCGCCCGGTCCTTCGATCACGCTGTTGCCGCAGACAGGCGCGCAGTCGACGTCGGTGTTGTGGTTCGCGCCGCCCGGGCAGCACGTGTCGGCGGTCATGCCGCTCGGCGCGGTGATCGGGGTGTGCGTGCACATCGCGTTGCACGTGCCGCCGCTGACGAGCGCGTCGGTCGTGCACGCCATCGAGTCGTTGCAAGACGCCGCCGTCGGGCATACGCCGGCGCCGGTGGTGATCGCCGTGTCGCACGTCTCGCCGCTGTCGAGCACGCCGTTGCCGCACGACGCAGGACAGTCGACGTCCGTCGCGTGCGTGGCGCCCGTCGGGCAGCACATGTCGGCGGTCGTTCCGCTCGGAGTGGTGATCGGCGTGTGGGTGCACGCGGCCGTGCAGGCAGAGCCGGTCATCGCGTCGGTCGTGCAGGCGACGGAGTCGTTGCACGACGTCGGGCATGCGCCCGCGCCGGTCGCGATCGCCGTGTCGCACGTCTCACCCGTGTCGACCACGCCGTTGCCGCATGGCGGCGGTCCGGCATCGGAGCCGCCGTCGACGTCGACGAACGCATCGGGCGCGACGAACGCATCGACGTTCGTGTCCGGAAGGTTCGCATCGACGACGACGACACCGCCGTCGTGCACGCCGGAGTCGTGCGCGCCGCTGTCGGGCAGAGCCGATCCGTCGGGACGTGGACCGGTGTCGATGACGGGCCCTGTGTCGGGCATGTCGACGACGGTGCTGTCGCTGCAGGCGGGAAGCAGACCGGCGGACGCGAGCGCGATCGCGCAAACGACTGACACATTCGAGCGGGGCTTCGTCGAGATCGACATCGCTAGCTCTCCTCGCAAGAGTGAAGTTCGGAACTGGAGCGTGCAGAATAGGCACAATCTAGTTGCCAGCACAACGATCAGGCAACGTCGGCGCGCGATTGCCGATACTCTGCGCGGAGACCGACATGAAGCCGGACCTGACGAAGCTGACCTTCTTGCTGCTGCTATCCGCCTGTCACGGCTCGCCGCCGGAAGGCGTCTACCCGTGTCACAGCGCGGCCGACTGTCCGTCGGTGTGGGTGTGTCGGGACGATGGTCTGTGCTGGATCCACCCCCTCCCACCCGATGCCGGAACCGACTCGGGGACGAACTGCGTCGCGGAGACTTGCAACGGTCACGATGACGACTGCGACGGCTTGATCGACGAGGGCGTCCTGAGCGTGGGCCCGGCCGTCTCGGCAGACCCCACCACCGGGTCCCCGCCGAACTATTTCGGCGCGCTGATCGTGCCGACAACCACCGGTTTCGTCGTCTTCGGAAGCAGCAACAACATGGCGACCTCGGGCGGATGGTCGACGTTGGACCTGAGCGGCACCGTGACGCAGAGGGTTCCGAGCGCCACGCCGTCGGCATTCATCGACGCGTTTTCTGTTGGCGACCAGGTGCTTGCGTCCGGCACGGGAACGTCAGGTGGCGTCAGTGGTCTGGGTCTGCTCACGTTCGATTTCGCCGTTGATTCCATGCCGCGGGCGTTTCTCGCGATTGGCAACGGCACCGATGACGTCCGCTTTCCGTTGATAGGCGGCTTCGATGGACACTACGCGACGCTGTACGAAGCTGCGTACTCGACCACCAGTGAACCGATCGTGCGACGAGCAGTCATCGACGTCGGTGCACAATCGACGGTCTCTGATGGAACCATCTCGACGGATGTCTCGACGGGATCGCTCGGCGTCGTGAGCACCCGGCGTCCGATTACTTCGCGTACAAGGATACCGAGAACACACTGCAGTTCTTGAGCGTGCCCGGCGGGGGCACCGGTCGGCTCGTGTCGTTGGGGACTCTTGGGTCGACGATCGACCTGGTGACAGGCTTCCGTCTCGGCGTGCGCGACCCCAATGCTCCGATCAGCACCAACAATCCTGTGCTCGCGGTTTGGGCCACATCGAGCGGCACCGTTTCCGTTGCCGAGATCACCGACACCAGCAGCGCGGCGTCGTTCGCGATGTCGGCCCCGCGCTCGATCCCTGGAACCCGGGGGTTGCCGACTGGGTCGTTCTTCCAACCGCTCGCGATCGCTCCGGCGCCGCACGACTCGAGCACCAACCCGCCGCACTGGCTCGTCGCGGTCGTTGGAAGCAACGGCGGGTCGCCGCCCTTGAGCATCGTGCAGGTGTTCGAAATCACCGAAGCGGCGATTCGCGAGATCACGGTTCCAAACGAAATGTACGTGGAACGCGATCAGATCGGAATCGCCGTGTCGCATGGGCACATTCGAATTGCGGAGTCGGGCAATGCCGGCGGCATCGTGACGCGCTCCGTGGGTTGCGAATAGCGCTCGCTGGCGTTCGAGCCAGACAAGTCGTCACGCGCTCGATCGGATGCGAGTAGGGCTCAGCGCCAGCGGCCGCGGCCGGAGCCGGGGGGATCGGCGTACGGGCCGCCGTCGCTGTCGGTGATGCCGGTCTGGCCGAGGCGTGCGGTGCCGCGGCCGTTTCCGGCCGGGTCCGCGTACGGACCGGAGTCCGAGTCGGTGATGCCCGACGAATATCCGTAGCGACCGCGGCCCTGTCCGGCCGGATCGGCGTACGGGCCGGAGTCCGAGTCGGTGATGCCGGTGTACATGCCGCGACCGCCGCCGCGGCCGTAGCCCGCCGGGTCCGCGTATGGGCCGCCGTCGTTGTCCGTGATGCCCGTCGCGTGACGTGCGCCGTAGGCCGGGCCGTAGTAGCGGTGATGACAGCCGGGCACGAGCGCGGCGGCGGTGCCGGCGACCGCGAGCTTGGCGAGCATCGAGCGCCGTGATTCGTCCTCCGGCGCGTCGGTGCGTGCGCTGACGATCTCGTCGTCGATCAGAGACTTCTTCGACCGATCCGGATCCTTCATGGGGCGCCCTCCGGGACCAAAGCGTATCCCGAGGTCGAGCCGCGGGTCACGACTTGGAAGCGATCCGCCAGACGTGCACGCTGCCCTCGCGCCCGCGATCGGCGCTGCGGCAGTCGCCGACGACGAGACGGTGCTCACGCACACACGTGATCTCGAGATCCACGCTCGCCTCACCGAGCGCCATCGAGCAACGCAGCACCGATCGATCGCGACCGTGGTCGGTTCGCGCGATCGGGCCGAGAGCCGGCACTTCGTCGCGCCCTTCGCGAGCAGCGAGCTCGACGGCCGCGATCTGCGCCATCTGTTCGAGCGGATCGAGCCAGAGCGATCCACGGAACCGCTCGCGCAGCGCCGAGCGTCCGAGCGCTGCGGCGATCAACGCGGGGGCATCGTCCGGCGTGAGGTGCCCGTACATGTGGCCCGACGGAAGCACGAGAACGGTGGGCGCGAAGCGATCTCCGCCGAGATGGCTCGCCTCGCGGATCTCGACGTCCGGATCACCGACCAGGGCGAGCGCGCGCACGAGCTCGCCGCCGAAGAGCGCGCAGCAGCGATCGCGGACACCGTGCGTGCAGACCGCCACGATCGGCGTGCGCACGAGCTCTCCGTCGCCCTGCGATGCCGAGTCGAGCAGTCGTGCGACCTCGTCGATCGGCACGCCCTGATGTCGGCGCGCCTGTGGAAAGAGCGTGAGCTCGACGCGGCCACGCCATTCTCCTTCGTGCGCGAGCAGACGCGTCACGACGCCGTGATCCTGCGCGAGGCGCTCGATCGCATCGAGCAGCGATCTCGGCATGCCTTCCGACGCCATCGTGTCCCGCGCCCACATGCGCTTGGGGTACGAGAGAAGAAGGCATCCCTGCGCGTGGCTCGCGGTTCCGGCGAGCGGCTCTCGCGCGTCCCGGGCGATGAGTGAGCAGTAGGGTCGCGTCATCGCGTGGCGCGTTCCGAGAGCCCGAGTAGTGACGCGGCGCGCACGTCCCGACGATATCAGGCGGCCACGCGCATCGGCGCGCGCATGCAGCAGCGCTTGTACTTCTGTCCGCTGCCGCACGCGCAGCGCTCGTTGCGCTCGGGCGTCGCCTCGCGCTTCGCGGGTTTGGGACGACCGAGCCCTCGCGCGCTCGCGATCGAGCGCACGAGAGAGAGGGCGCGCGCGGGCGTGAACGCGATCGACTGCGCCCACGCCGCGGGAACGAACAGCTCGGAGGCATCCGCCACGGCGAGCCACGGAACCGCGCGTGCGAGCACGTGGAGCGAGACGGGATCGCCGAGCCAGTCGCCTTGCCCAGCGACGCTCATCGCGCGTGCGACGTCGGCGGGCACGTCGCGTGGGTCGCCGCCGCGATCGGCCGCGATCATCTCCTGCGCGTAGAGCGTGAAGTCGTCGATCGCCTGTTCGGGATCGCGACGCGCGTGCTCGAGGAAGGGCGCCATCGGCGCGTCGATCTCACCCCTCTCGTGCGCACGACACGCGAGCAGCTGCAGCGCGCCTCGCCTTCCGCGCGCAGACCCGATCGCGATGGCGTTGAGCGTGGTATCGCGGACCACGCGTGTGAAACCATCGGTGCCGTCCACGCGCGCTGCGATCTCGAGGATCGGGTCGATGTGCAGCATCGAGCTCCAGATCGCGCGCGAGGTCGTCTGCACGAGCGGGACGCCCGCGGTGATCTGCGTCGAGGATGCGACGCGGGCTGGCTCGTCCGCCACGGGCGAGCGTGCGTCGATGCGCGCACAGCGGTCGTTCACGTTGCCCACGTTGGCGAGCACGTGCAGGTTCGAGACCTGCCAGAACAGATTCCACCAGTTCTCGAGGCGCTCCTCGTGGGCGCTCGTGGGGCGAGCGGACCGGATCCACGCCAGCTCGGGGACGATCCGCTGAACCACGGTCGCGGACGCGAACAGGAGGTTGTGGAAGTAATCGCCGAGCAGCGCATCGAAGCGCGCCATCTCGAGGAAGTCTTCACGCGGCATCGCGCTCAAGACCAGCGAGATGCGACTGAATCGCGCGAGCGTGCTCTCTTGGGTCGCCTCGCGCTCGAGCCGGGACACGCGCTCGAGCTGTTCGCGCATGCGCGCCAGTTGTGCAGCCGCTGCCTCGAGCTCGTGGCGCCGGATGACGGGAAGCCCGTGCGGCTTCATGTGCTTGGCGAGGCACGTCACGAACGCGCCGCTGCGCGTGAGCACGACGAACGGGCCCTCGTGGACCGAGTCGAGCGAGACGGCGACGCGCTCTGCGCCCTCGGGGATGTGCGCCCGCTGGAGCACGAGCTTCAGCAGCTCGTGGTCGGTGTAGAGCGCCATCGCGAGCTCGAGATGACCTTCGGTCACGCGGTCGAGACGACGCAGGAAGTGGGTGTAATGATTCGCGACGTGGGGCTCGTGGGTGCTCATACCTGCGCTATCGGCGCCAGTCCGAGAGCGTTGCGTGGCAATCTCTTCGAGCATGGAAGGGACCCACCGGCTCGTCCCCATCGGCGACTACGTCGTCTCGCTCTGGCTGCACAACCACGAGGACCCGAGCAAGGCGTTCTTCGCATCGGCGACCGACGAGATCGCAGCGCAGAACTTCTCGCCGACGAAGCTACGAAACCTCGTCGTGACCGATGGCGGCGCGCCGGACACCGCGCAGCGCAAGCTCTTGATCGAGGGCGCGTGGCGCAAGCGGCCGATGAAGCTCGCGGTCGTCACGACCGTGCTCGACAACCCACTCAAGCGCGGCGTCGCGACGGCACTGAGCTGGCTCAACCCGAACATCCACTTCTTCCGACCGGAGACGTTCACGCAAGCGCTCGCGCACATCGATCTCGCGAGCCACGCGCGGCAGGTGTGGGATGCGTACGCGGATCTACAGCGGCAGATGCGACCGGTCACGAACCTGGCGATGATCGGGGATGCGATGGGCTGGCCGAAGCATCCACACGCGTGACCGAGCGGCAGCGCCACACCGCGTGCGCCTGAGCGTCAGTCGACCACGCAAATGCCGACGGTTCTCCGGGCGCGTGCGTTGCAGTGCACCGGGGCATGCGCGCTCGGTCGATGCTCCTGCTTCCTCTCTTCTCGCTCGCGGGCTGCGGTGGCGCGCCCGAGGCGCCCGACACCGGCCCGCCGCCTCCGCCACCGACGACCGTGGTCGAGCAGCCGATCCCGCAGCCGCCGCCCCCGCCCGAGCCGACGCTCGTGACGCAGGGCCAGTACTACGCCGTGTTCCTCGGCGACGATCTCGATCGCTGCATCGAGCGCACGCGCCGCTGGGAGATCCCCGCCCTGGCGGAGTGGGCGCCGCGCGACTTCCCGCCGATCGAGCCGGTGCCGGAGGGCCGCGTGATCGAGCTGACGACGGACTGCGGATCGTCGTTCGAGGGCCGCACCGTGCTCGCGACGTGCGAAGGCAGCTGGGACCTCACGCGCTACGACGGCGTGGACGCCGGCATCGGCACGCCGCTGCCCGGCATCACGATGATGGAGACGTACGCGACGCGGAGCTACCGCTTCGAGACCGCGCTCGCGACCGACGCGCGCCTCGGCGAGTGTCTCGCGGAGCAGCGCCGGTGGACGGCGGTGCCGGACGAGTCGGTCGAGTACGTGCGAGCGCGCAGCCAGGCGCACGAGCGCGAGCGATCACACCCGCGGTGAAGAGAGGCGGCCGCGTGCGTCGAGCGGGGCCGCGACCGCGTCACGAACGGGCCCACCCGCGTCATTGCCCACGAGTCCACTGCGGACGGTCGAGGAACAGGCTGACGATCGCGACGAGACCCGCACGATCAGGCTCGCGCTCGTTCGATGGCGCCGCCCATCGCGTCCGTGCGTGAATCCGAGGCGCGCCGAGGTGTGCAATCCGCTGCACGCGCTGCACACCTTCGAGCGCGAAACGCGCGCATTCGTCGCGGCAGTGCGCTTGCACCGAGCCCGCGCATGTCCATCCGCAAGACCACTCTCGTCTCGATCTCTCTGGTGTTGCTCGGTGCGTGCGCGCGCGTGGTGGAGCGCTCGGCACCCGAGCCCGACGGCGGTGCTCTCGGCGATGCGCGCGCGCCCGTCGACACCGCGTACGACACGACGCTCGCGCACGACGCGCCCGATCACGCGACGCCGAGCTGCGGGACTGCGACGTTCCATCCCTTCGCGCCGGCCGGTTGGAGCGATGTCCGCTTTCCAGCGCTCGCGCCCAGCGGAAGCGGCTTCGTCGCGACGTTCGTCCACCGAGAGGACTCGTCCGCCGTCCTCTTCGGCGTCGACTATCCGACTGCGGCCGCACGCATGCGTGGCGACCTCTCGGACCTGCTCGATGCTGCGCACGAGGCTGGGATCGTCACCGATCAGGGCGGCGAGACGCTGCGTACGTCCCTCGCGTCGGGCGCGGACGGTCGCCTCGCGACGTGCGCCGTGCCGTCCGAGACGGTGGACTATCGGGTGGTCGACGGTGGCGTCGCGGTGTTCGACGCGGTCGGCTCGCTCCTGCACGTCGCGCGGCTCCATGCGGGCTGTGCCGACGTGGCGTTCGTCGACGGTCACTGGGTCGCGCTCGAGACGGACGTCGACGAGAGCGGGCTGCGTCACCTCGCGGTGCTCGACGGGGCGACGCTCGAGCCGACGCAGCGGATCGCGATCGACGAGGCCTTCGACGGCAACGCGGGGGATCGGGTGGTCGCGCTGGGCGATCACGCCATCGTGCTCGTCGGCGCGGTCGAGGGGCCGCATCTCTTCGACGTGGACGTCGACGCGGGTCGCGTCGTGAACGACCGCGCGCTCGCGCTCGACGTGTCGATCGACATCGCTCCGGAGCTGGACCTGGTCGCGCGCGAAGATCGTCTGAGCCTCGTGTACGTGACGCGTGACGGGACGATTGCGTGGTCGGCGCTCGATGCGGGTCTCGACGTCGTCATGGGCCCCGTGACGCTCGAGTCGGAGACGCTGTCGTACCCGCTGATCGACGCGGCGACGATGAGCGACGGCATCGTCGTCGCGTGGTCGCTCGGTGAGGCACCCGAGTCATCGCTCGGCGTCGCGCTCGTCGACGATGCGACGGGCACGGTCACGCGGATCGAGACGTCGCTGCCGCCCGAGTACGGTCTGGCGACGCAGACGCTGCAAGTCGCCGTGTCGGGCGAGGTCGTCGCGGTCGCGCTGCACGTCGACGACCCATCGGTGCCCAGCTCGGCCGTCGGGATCTGGTCGGCCCGCTGCCGCATGCACTGATCTCGGGACTGCGGGCCACGGGGAGTTCGCCCCCGGGGAGAAGAAGGAAGAGAACTCGACCGCAGCGCGGTGGTCTCGGCTTCGTGCGCACGATCGTCCGCGTCCTTTCGTCGGTTCGCCCGTTCCGCTCCCACGTCGTGCACGCTGGCATTCCTCGGTCTGCTCGCGCCTGCGGCGATGGTTCTTCGTCGTGGCCCTCGTGGCCGCCGCGGCGATCGCGCTCGGTCTGTTCTCGGCGCAATAGCGCGTGCTGCGCCGACGACGGAAAGAGAACGAGGCCGACCATCGTGAGATGGATCGGCCTCGACTCTCGTCGTGTCGTGATCAGGCGACTACGGCGCCGCCGGTCGTCGCTGCTCGCGATCCACCCGAGCCCGTCTCCGGAGCGACCGGATCCGGCTCGAGCGCGGCCGCGAGCACCTCGCGCATGTCCTCGGCGAGCACGAACTCGAGCTCGTTCCGGACCGCCTCCGGGATCTCCGGAAGGTCGCGATCGTTCTGCTTGGGGATCACGATCCGCTTGAACCCTGCGCGATGCGCCGCGAGCACCTTGCTCTTGAGCCCGCCGATCGGGAGCACGCGGCCGCGGAGCGTCGCTTCACCGGTCATCGCGACGTCGCTGCGTACGCGCCGTCCGGTGACGAGCGAGGCGAGCGCCGTGAACATCGTGATGCCTGCCGAAGGACCGTCCTTGGGAACCGCGCCAGCCGGCACGTGGATGTGCAGGTCGTGCTTCTCCATGAACTCGGGATCCACGCCCAGCTCGACCGAGTGACTGCGGAGATAGGCGAGCGCTGCGCGCGCCGACTCCTTCATCACGTCACCGAGCTGTCCGGTGATCTCGATGCGGCCCTTGCCGCTCATCTTCGTGGTCTCGATGTAGAGGATGTCTCCTCCGACCGGCGTCCACGCGAGGCCCGCTGCGATGCCTGGCGCGTTGTTGCGCTCGGCGATCTCGGAGAGGAACTTCGGCTTGCCGAGCACGCGACGAACGGTGGCTTCGTCGACGGTCACGGGGCCTTCGCCCTTCTCCGTCTTCTTGACGACATCGAGAGCGACGCTGCGCATGATGCGCTCGAGCTCACGACCGACCTGTCGAACACCCGCCTCCCGCGTGTAGTCGCGGATGACGATGGCGAGCGACTCGTCCGGGAAGATCACCGAGCCCGCGGGCAGACCGGTGCGCTCCATCTTCTGCGTCACGAGGTGCCGCTTGGCGATCGCGACCTTCTCGTCCGTGGTGTAGCCGCTGATCTCGATGATCTCGAGGCGGTCACGAAGCGGCGCCGAGAGCGTGCTCAGATCGTTCGCCGTCGCGATGAAGAGCGCTTCGCTGAGATCGAAGGGCAGCTCCATGTAGTGATCGGTGAACGTCTTGTTCTGCTCCGGGTCGAGCACCTCGAGGAGCGCGGCCTCCGGATCGCCCTGCCAGCCGCGTCCCATCTTGTCGATCTCGTCGAGAACGACGACGGGGTTCTTGGCCTTGGCCTTGCGCATCGCGTGGATGACGCGGCCCGGGAGCGCTCCGATGTACGTGCGGCGATGGCCGCGGATCTCGGCCTCGTCGCGGACGCCGCCGAGCGAGACGCGCGCGAGCGGACGGCCCGTCGCTTCTGCGATCGACTGCGCGAGCGAGGTCTTGCCGACGCCGGGCGGGCCGACGAGGCAAAGAATGGTTCCGCGCGCGGTGCCGTTCAGCTTGAGCACGGCCATGTGCTCGAGGATGCGGCGCTTGACGTCTTCGAGACCGAAGTGATCGCTCTCGAGCTTCTCTTCGACGGCGGAGAGCTCGCTCTTGGTGTCGGCACGCACGTTCCACGGCATGTCGGAGATCCACTCGAGGTACGTGCGGATCACGTTGCCCTCGGCCTGGTTCGGACCGACCTGCTCGAGACGACGCAGCTCGCGATCGACGACCGTGCGGACCTCCTCGGGGAGATCGGCGGCCATCAGCTTGTCGCGGAGCTTGTCCTTGCCGTCGTCCTCTTCTCCGAGCTCTTTCTGGATGGCGCGCAGCTGCTGCCTGAGCATCGCTTCCTTCTGCGACTTACCAATTTCTTTTCTGACCTCGGAGTCGATCTTCTGGCGCATCTCCGCCTTCGCGCGCGCTTCGGTCAGAAGCGTGGAGACGAGGCGAACACGCGCGGTGTGATCGGTCTCGAGCAGGACCTCGACCTTGCGGACGTCCTCGAGATCGAGCCAGCCGGCGACGCGGTCGGCGAGCAGGCCGGGCTCGCGCGTCTCGGAGAGCATGTTGTGCAGCGACTGATCGCCGGGGGCGAGCTCGCGCAGGTGCTTCTTGAGCGCAGCGGCGAGATCGGCGGCCTCGCTCTCGCCGGTCGTCTCTTCGACGCCGTCGAGGCGCGCGGTCCAGTACGGAACCGACTGCGCGAGGGCCGTGATCTTCACGCGCTGCAGCGTCTCGACGACGAGCACGATGCCGCGCGGTCCACGATCGGTGCGCTCCAGAACGCGCGCGAGCGTGGCGATCGGATGGAGATCGACGAGAGCCGGGTCCTCGATCGCCGGGTCTCGCTGGACGGCGAGCACGACGAGATCACCCGAGCTGAGCGACTCCGCCAGGACGCGGGATCGCGGGCGACCGACCGGGATGGTGGTCTGCCTGCCCGGCAGCACCACGCCGTGGCGCAGCGGCAGGACCGGGAGCGTGGTGGGAACGTTGGGGGTCATGGGCATAGACGCACGATAAGAGCGGATGACGTTGCGTCACCTGCTCGATGCGGGGGGAGAAGTCTCACGGCCCGAAGATGCACAAACTGCTGCCATCGTCCGCCGAGTACTGGCAGGGCCCGTCGCAGAACGAGCGCCATCGGCCGTTGCAGCAGACGACGCCGCATCCACCGGAGCACGTCCAATGGCCTTCGGCGTCGGCCGCGCACGTCGTACCGGAGTCCCCTAGGAAAACGAGGTGGGCGTCATCGACGCCTGCGTCGAGAGATGGGGCAGCGGACGTGCAACCGACGGCGAAGATCCAACACGCCGCGCGTCGCATGGAGGCAGCCTAGCGCATCGATGGAAGCGTCAGAAGTCGAGCTCGCGCGTGATCTCGTCGGGCGAGCGCGAGCTCTCGTGACGGCGCACGGCGTGGGTCGAGCGGACCGGCGGCGCATGGACTTCTTCGCCCGGCGGTGCGGCCTCGCCCGGCGGTGCGGCCTCGGGTGGCGGCGTGGACGCGACGATCGGCGGCGGAACGATCTCCACCGCACGTGGCGCGGGCATCGCGCTGGCTGGCGGCAGCACGACCGGCTCGCGATCGCTCGCCACGACCGGAGCCGGCGCAGGCGATGCGAGCACCGCGTGGCTCGTGCTCCATGCGAAGAATCCCCCGATCCCCACGCCAGCGGCCATCGCGAGCATGGCGAGCACGCGGCCCGTTCGGTTGATCGGCAGCCTGGCGGCGGGGGCATCGAGCGTCGGCTGTTCGGAGCGACCCTCGCCCGCGTTCGAGACCGGAAAGCGTCCCGAGCCGTCGCGCACGACGCTCGCCTGGGTGAGAGCGAGCTGCATCGCGCGCGCGTTCTGGAAGCGCTCCTCGCGCTTCTTGTGCATCGCCTTGTCGACGACCTCCGCGAGCTCGGGCACGTCGTCGCGGATCACGGCGAGCGCGAGCGGCTCGCTGAACGCCACGAGCTGCAGCGTGCGCATCGGATCGGCGTCCTCGAACGGCAACACGCCCGTGAGCAGCTCGTAGAGCATCACGCCGACGGAGTAGAGGTCCGATCGGATGTCGAGCGACTCGCCGAGCGCTTGCTCGGGTGACATGTACTCGGGCGTGCCGATGACCGTGCGGTCTTCGTCGTCCGCATCCTGCGAGATGCCGAAGTCGATCACCCGCGCGAAGAGCCCATCGCCGTCCTCGCTGACGAACACGTTCGCGGGCTTCATGTCGCGGTGGACGATGCCGGCGTGGTGCACGGCGTCGAGACCGCTCAGCACCTGGCGCATCACGTTCGCGATCTCGCTCACGGAGAGCGGCTCGCGCTTCATCCGGACGTCGAGCGCTTCGCCCTCGAGCAGCTCCATGATCATGTACGGCTCGGAGATGCCGTCCTCTTCGAGCACGCCGAAGTCGAGGATGTCGACCACGTTCTTGTGACGCACCGACGCCGCGACCTTCGCCTCGTGCATGAAGCGCGCGTTGCGACGCTCGACGTCGACGTCCATGCGAGCATCGACGAACTTCACCGCGACCGGGCGATCGAGCATCACGTGCGTCGCGGACCAGATGGACGCCATGCCGCCCGTCGCGATGCGGCGCTCGAGACGGTACTTGCCGCCGAGCATCATCCCGGGGCGGCCCATCGGCTCGCGCTCGAGGGCTTCGGGACGAATCGCGTGCACCGTCGCACGCCGAAGCACGGGGCCGGAAGCAGGCATGCATTCCTCGTCGGACGTCGATGCGGATGCGACTGGGGACTTCATCGACTTCGGCTCCGTGGACACCGTCTTGCAAACGACGATCCGCGTGCGCGCTTCTTCGATCGTCCTCGCTTGGGCTCTGACGTGTCTCGCCAGCGCTCACGCGCAGGAGCCGGAGAGCGCTCGCGCGCTCGCTTCGGCTCGCGCGCTGTTCCACCAAGGCGTGGTGTGCGCCGACGCGCACGACTGGTCTTGCGCTGCCGATCGCTTCGGTCGCGCGCGCGCCCTGCACGCTTCGCCCGCCATCTTGTCGAACGAAGCGGTCGCGCTCGATCACTTGGGGCGTGTGGTGGAAGCTTCCGAGGCATACCGGGCAATTCTTCGCGATTCCTCGGCGTCCGCGGAGCTGAGAGCGACGGCTCAGCGCGGCGTCGCGGCGCTCGCTCCGCGCCTCTCTCGGCTCACGCTGACGGTCGAGGGGTCGCTCGATGGCGTGGTGCTCTGGCTGGACGACGAGGCACTGGACGCGTCGGTCGTCGGGGTCGCCGTGCCCGTCGATCCCGGATCGCACACGGTCTCGGCGCGCCGCGCGGGAGACGTCGTCGCCACACAGAGAGTGGATGCCGTGGCAGCCGGCGACGCACGCGCGACGCTGGTCCTGCCTCCGCCGCCTCCGGTGCACGACGTCTCGATCGAGGCGGATCCGCACGCCACGCGTGGGCCCTCCAGCACAGGGCCCGAGGCCGCCGACGCGCTCGCGGCCAGCCCGTCCGTCTCGCACCACGAGCTCTACGAAGAGCCGTGGCTCTGGACCGTCGTCGGCATCGTCGTCGTCGGCGCCGCGGTCGGGATCACGGTCGGTGTGGTCACCGCCAACGCGGATCAGACCCCGATGGGCAGCCTCGGAACGATCGACATCAGGCCATGAAGCACGTCGCTCGTCTTGTTCTCTCGTCGCTTCTCGTCTTCGGCTGTGCCGCGCACGACGCGGGCGATACGGGCATCCAGCTCGACGTCACGTACGACGTACCGCTCGATCAGCTCTCGATCTCCGCGAGCTTCGTCCAGGCCGGCAGCGATCCGAGCGTCGCTTTCGCTCCGATGCGTCGACCCGATCCGCCGCGCGCACTGGCGACGACCGGAGAGAGCGTGATCGTGCTCTTCGATCCGAGCGTCGCGGGCGACACGTTCATCGCGCGCGTCGACGGACTGCTCTCGGGCAGCGTGGTGTCGTCGGGTGCGGGCTCCACGCGCATCGTGGGCGGCACGATCACGCACCTGGCGATCCATCTCGGTGCGCCCGCGATGTGCGGCGACGGCGTCGTGGTGTCGCTCGTCGAGGCGTGCGACGACGGAAACCTCGATGCGGGCGATGGCTGTGCCGCCGACTGCACGATCGAGACGGGCTGGGGATGCAGCAACGAGCTCGGCGCGCCATCGCACTGCGATCACGGCTGCGGCAGCGGTCCTGCGTGCGCGACCGGTCAGCGCTGCGCCCTCGGAGCATGCGTGTGCGATGCGAGCTCGTGCGGCTCGGGATGCTGCGACGGCAACGTGTGCGCGAGCGGCAACGATCCCGAAGCGTGCGGCGCGGCCGGCCTCGCGTGCTCGCGCTGTCCGACCGGACAGACGTGCTCGGCCGGCGTCTGCTCGGGATGCGATCCCGAGAGCTGCCTCGGCGGTTGTTGCTCCGGCGCGACATGCCTCCCGCAGTCGGTGATGGCGTGCGGCGCTGCCGGCGGCGCCTGTGGTCTCTGCGATCCGGCGCACAGCGATCGATGCGCGAGCGACGGGACGTGCGCGTGCGGTGAGACCGCGCAGTGCACCGCCGGTCAGCGCTGCGTGGGCGGCCTCTGCATCTGCGACGAGAGCTCGTGCCCTTCGGGATGCTGCGACGGCGCCGCGTGCCGCCTGCGCGCGATCGGCTCCTGCGGGATCGCGGGCGCGAGCTGCGTCGCGTGCGATGCGACGCTCTCGGATGCGTGCTCGGCCGGCGGCGCGTGCGGATGCGGCCCTGGCCCCGCATGTCGACCGGGTCAGCGCTGTGTCTCGGACCGCTGCGTGTGCGATGCGACCTCGTGCACGAGCGGATGCTGCGCGGGCGACGTGTGCTCGCCCATCGCGGCGACCTCGTGCGGCGCGATCGGTGGCGCGTGCAGCTCGTGCGATCCGAGCTTCGCCGACGGCTGCTCGGCAGGACGCTGCAGCTGCGGCGGTGGCGCGGCATGCGCGATCGGCCAGCGCTGCGTGGGCGGCGCGTGCGTGTGCGACGGCGTGTCGTGCAGCGGTTGCTGCAACGGCAACGTCTGTCAGTCGGGCACCGCGTCGGGCGCGTGCGGAAGCGGCGGTGGCGTCTGTCAGGCGTGCGGCGGCGCGTGCACCGGCGGCACGTGCGCGGAGTGCGCGACGAGCTGTCCGAGCGGGTGCTGCTCGGGATCGACGTGCCATCCCGCGAGCGCGACCAGCTGCGGGATGGCCGGCGGCGCGTGCACGAGCTGCGATCCCACCCGCGCCGATCGCTGCACTGCAGGCGCGTGCACCTGCGGCGCCAGCGGGATGTGCGGGGCAGGGCAGCGCTGTGTGTCGGGCGCGTGCGTGTGCGACGCGATCTCGTGCACCGGCGGCTGCTGCGCGGGCAGCACGTGCCACACACCCTCGATGACGACCTGCGGTGTGGACGGAGCCGCGTGCACGTCGTGCGACGCGACGCGCTCCGATCACTGCGCAGCAAACGGCGCGTGCGCGTGCGGTGCCGGAAACGCGTGCGCGGTGGGCCAGCGCTGTGTGTCGGGCGCGTGCGTGTGCGACGCGACCTCGTGCGCGAGCGGATGCTGCATCGGCACGACGTGCACTGCGATCAGCGCGACCGCGTGCGGGACCGGTGGAGGCGCGTGCCACGCGTGCGATGCCCGCACGAGCGACACCTGCGACGCGAGCGGCAACTGCACCTGCGGATCGGGCGCAGCGTGTGGAACGGGCCAGCACTGCGCGTCCGGCGCGTGCGTGTGCGATGCGAGCTCGTGCGCGGGCTGCTGTAACGGAGACACCTGCACACCGGGCAGCAGCCTCGCTGCGTGCGGCGCGGGCGGCGCGGCTTGTGCGACGTGCAACGCGGGCGACTCGTGCGTTGGCGGCGCGTGCACGAGCTGCAACGCGACCAGTTGCGCCAGCGGATGTTGCAGCGGCAACACGTGCTCGGCGTCGTCGGTGAGCACGTGCGGATCGGGCGGCACTGCCTGCATGGCGTGCGATGCGCGCTCGGATCGCTGCGCGAGCGGCGCGTGCGCATGCGGCACGGGATCGCCGTGCGCGTCCGGCCAGCGCTGCGCCTCGGGCGCGTGCGTGTGCGACGCGACGTCGTGCGCGAGCGGTTGCTGCGCGGGCAACGTGTGCACGTCGCGCGCGACCGGCAGCTGCGGGAGCAGCGGCGCGAGCTGCGTCGACTGCACCGCCGACGGACGATCGGACGGATGCTCGGTCGCTGGCGCGTGCGTCTGCGGGAGCGGCGCGACGTGCGTGGGGGGCCAGCGGTGCTCGGGCGGCGCGTGCGTGTGTGATCCCACGTCGTGCCCGTCGGGCTGCTGTCAGGGCGCGACGTGCGTCGCGGGGACGACGGCGAGCGCGTGCGGAACCGGCGGCGCCGCGTGCACGTCGTGCGGCGCCGGCACGTGCTCGGGCGGCGTCTGCAGCGGCTGCACGCCTGCGTCGTGCGCGAGCGGATGCTGCTCGGGATCGACGTGCGTGACGCCACCGACGCGCCTGGCGTGTGGTGTCAGCGGCGCGTCGTGCACGTCGTGCGGCGTCGGCGCCGACACCTGCACGGGCGGTGCGTGTCGATGCGGCAGCGGTCCCGCATGCGGTACCGGACAACGCTGCATGGGTGGCGCATGCGTGTGCGATGCGATGTCGTGCCCGAGCGGGTGCTGTGCCGGCAACGTCTGCCAAGCCGCCAGCGCGACGACGTGCGGCGACATGGGCCACGCGTGCATGGACTGCACGGTGTCGATGCACGGCGACACGTGCACGAGCGGGATGTGTCGCTGCGGCGGCCACGGCATGTGCAACGGCTCGCACATGTGCGTCGCGGGCAACTGCAATTGATTGCGCTCCGCTTCGCTGCGCCTATGTCGTTGCGGGTACGGCGAATGCTTCGTGTCCGCATCATGAGACCCTCCTACGCACGCCTGGCGTCGCTCCTGCTCGCCTCGGCGGGCATGCTCGGCTGCGGGCATCCGACCGATCCCGTCGTCGTCCCCAACCAGCCCGAGTCCGCGACCGGCGGCGAAGCGCGTGGCGACGAAGAGACGTCGAGCATCCTGCCGCCACCGCCGAGCGGCACGCTGCGCGCGCCCGCGGACTCGCGCACCGAGGAGGTCGAGTCGACGAGCGGTCTGCCCACGGCGCAATCGCAATGAGCGGCTATGCTCCGCGCGCGTGAGCACCGACAGCCCCTCCAACGTTCCCAAGAGCGACCTGCGCTCCGTCGTGGATGGCTTGCTCGAGGGCTACCGCACGAGCCCGACGGCGCATCACGTCGGCAAGCGCTTCATCCCCGATCGCAGTGAGATCCTCGCGATCGTCGAGATCCTCGTCGAGCTCTGTTATCCGGGCTTCACGGGCCGGCTCGATCTCGATGCGGAGAACCTCGCCTATCACGTGGGCGAGCGCGTCGCGGTCCTGCGCGAGAAGCTCGAGCGTCAGGTCGAGTGCTGTCTGTGCCACGCCGAAGAGACCGCCTCGCGCCTCGACGTCCCCAAATGTCGTACGCACGGGCGCGAGGTCGCGACTGCATTCCTCTCGGAGCTGCCCGCGATTCGCAGCAACCTCGTGCACGACGTCGCCGCAGCGTTCGAGGGCGATCCGGCGGCGGGCAGCGTCGACGAGATCATCCTCGCGTACCCGGGCCTCTACGCGATCACGGTCCACCGCCTCGCGCACGAGCTGTTCTCGTTCGGCGTGCCTCTGATGCCGCGCATCATGAGCGAGCACGCGCACACGCGGACCGGTGTCGACATCCATCCGGGCGCGACGATCGGCAGGAGCTTCTTCATCGATCACGGCACGGGCGTCGTGATCGGCGAGACGACGATCATCGGCGATCGCGTGCGCCTCTATCAGGGCGTCACGCTCGGCGCGCTCACCGTGCCGCGCGAGGAGAACGGCGTCGTGCGTCGTGGGACCAAGCGCCACCCGACCGTCGAAGACGACGTGACGATCTACGCGAACGCGATCGTGCTCGGCGGTGACACGGTGATCGGCAAGGGCGCGGTGATCGGCGGCTCGGTGTTCCTCACGCAGAGCGTCCCGCCGGGCAGCCGCGTCGCGATCGAGTCGCCCCGCTTGCGCATCGGCAGCGGCAGCGATCCGGGCTAGGGCGTGACGGTTCGCAGGATTGCCCACGCGATCGCGCCCGTCGCGGCGAC
>CAYSCF010000060.1:0-27649 GCA_964429305.1 uncultured Sandaracinaceae bacterium
CTCGCCGTCACGCGTCACCTGCGAATCGCGCGCGTGGCTCGCGTGCTCCACATCAGTCCGCACACGGTCCGCAATCACCTGCGCTCGATCTACAGCAAGCTCGACGTCCATTCGGTGGACGAGCTTCTCGATCGACTGCCTCGAAGCATCACTGCCGCTGGCCACGACGCGCGCATGGTCGTCCGCGCCACGCGCTCGTCGTAGCGCGAGCCGTCGCGCCGCTCGCGCCGGACTCGTGGACGTCGAGAGCGCGCTCGGGCGACGATGCGCCGATGGACCTCGACACGCCCGATGCCTCGACAGGCATCGGCACCACGTGCGGTATCGCGGTGCCGCTCGTGCTCGCGCTCGCGGCTACGGTCGTCATCCTGCTCGGCTGGTCGCGGCAGCCGGCGCCTCGGCGCTCGTTCGGTGAGCTCGTCGTGCTGCTCGCGGCGCACGTGCTCGGCAGCGCGATCTGGCTCGTGCTCGTACCGCTGCTCGTGATCGGCGCGCTCGGGAGCGAGATCGCTTCCACCGGCACGCGGATGATCGATCCGCAGAGCGGCTTCGGGGCGTGGATGAGCGGCGCGGTCGAGTGGTGTCTCGCGCTCGCGCTCTCGGGCATCGTCACCGGGCCTGCGATGACGATGGCGGCGATCGCGTTCGCGCTGCAACGAAGGTACGCATGGTGGGTCGGCGCCGCAGCAGCGGCGCTCTGTGTGCTCCATCACCTCCTGGCTGCGATCGCCATCGGAGCGATCGCGTTCAGCGCGTACGACGCGCCGAGCGACGGTGTGCTGCGAGCGCTTCTGCTGCTCTTCGCATCCGGCGTCCTGTTCGTCGGCGTACTGCAGGCTGCGGGCCTCGCTTGGGTAGCCCGCCGCGCCCGCCGCGATCGAGCGCTTCTCGCCAGCGTCTGATCGCGCGGTTCTCCCCCGGACGACGTCCGGGTATCCTCGGCGCGATGACGAAGAAAGACATCGCGATCGACTCGCTGCGCATCGATGGCAAGCGGCTCTGGGGATCCTTGATGGAGCTCGCCGCGATCGGCGCGACCGACAAGGGCGGCGTGTGCCGGCTCGCGCTCACCGATCTCGATCGGCAGGGCCGCGATCTCGTGACGGGCTGGGCGAAGGCCGCCGGCATGAGCGTGACGATCGACAAGATCGGCAACGGCTTCATGCGCCGGCCCGGTCGCAACCCGAGCCTTCCGCCCATCATGACGGGGAGCCACATCGACACGCAGCCGACCGGCGGCAAGTTCGACGGCAACTACGGCGTGCTCGCGGGCATCGAGGTCGTGCGCACGCTCAACGATCTCGGCATCGAGACGGAAGCGCCGATCGAGGTCGCCTTCTGGACGAACGAGGAGGGCTCGCGTTTCGTGCCCGTGATGATGGGCTCGGGCGTGTTCGCCAAAGCGTTCACGCTCGAGAAGGCGTATGCGGCGACCGACACGCAGGGAAAGAGCGTGAAGGACGAGCTCACGCGCATCGGCTACGTCGGGCCGGAGGAGCCGGGCGCGCATCCGATCGGCGCGTACTTCGAGACGCACATCGAGCAAGGCCCGGTGCTGGAAGACAACGACATCACGATCGGCGTCGTCACCGGCGTGCTCGGGATCCGCTGGTACGACTGCACCGTCACCGGCATGGAAGCGCACGCGGGCCCGACGCCGATGGCGCTGCGCAAGGACGCGCTGCAGGTCGCGACGAAGATCATGCAAGAGGTCGTCGCGATCGCGCTCCGCCATCCGCCGCACGGCCGCGGCACGGTCGGCATGGTGCACGTGCATCCCAACAGCCGGAACGTGATCCCCGGCCGCGTGAAGTTCTCGATCGATCTGCGCAACGCGACCGACGCGCTCGTGGACGAGATGGACAAAGAGATCCGCGCGTTCGTCGAGAAGACGAGCAAGCAGAGCGGGCTCCCGATCCAGATCGAAGAGGTCTCGCACTATCCCGCGCAGCCGTTCCACGACGACTGCGTGGCGGCCGTCGCACGCAGCGCCGAGAAGCTCGGCTACTCGAACATGCGCACCGTCTCGGGCGCAGGGCACGATGCCGTGTACATGGCGAAGCTCGCGCCGGCAGGGATGATCTTCATCCCGTGCAAGGACGGCATCAGCCACAACGAGATCGAGGACGCCAAGCCGGAGCACATCACGGCGGGCTGCAACGTGCTGCTGCACGCGATGCTCGAGCGCGCGAAGATCGCGGGCTGATCTCTGCAGGAGTGCCGCCGGCCGAGGTCAGCGCGCGAGCATCGATCGACTGCGCCACGTCGTCGATGCGGCGTCGACGAATGCGATCGCACCGCGCTCGGTGATCGCGAGCGCCACCGGCGCCGGGGCCGGCGCGCGCACCAGTCGGAGAGCCTCCCGCGCGAGCAGCGCATCGACCGCATCCGAGAGCATGTCGTCGTCGAGCGCGGTGGCGCGTCGGGCGGCGTCCCATGCGAGCGGGCCTCGCGCGGACAGAACGCTCAACAGCGCGAGCTCGGCGTTGGACATCATTCGTCTTCGAGGAGCTCGTCGATCTTCTTCGCGGTCTCGTCCAGGACCTTGTGCAGCGCCTTCAGCGTGGTCGGACGCAGGCCACCGTGCTTGGCGGCGCGGCGCAGCTTCTTGAAGAGCTTGGCCACGCTCATCGCGAGCTCGGCGAAGTCCTCGCGCTGCGATTCGACGTCGCCCGCGCTCGACTGCGCGTAGAAGTCGTCGACGTCCTCGCGATGCTCCTCGAGGTCGTTCTTGCCTTCGGTGGTGATCGCGTAGCTCTTGCGGCCTTCTTGCTCGCTCGACTTCGCGTGGCCGATCTCTTCGAGCATCTGCAGCGTCGGATAGATGACGCCGGGGCTCGGCTTGTACTGGCCGCCGCTCTTTTCGGTGATCGCGGTCATGATCTCGTAGCCGTGGCGCGACTGCTTCTCGATCGCGTCGAGGACGAGGTAGCGGACGACGCCGCGCTCGGCGCGCGGGCCGGGCTCGCGCACGAAGCGCTCGAAGCCGCCGCGAGGGCCGAAGAAGCCGGGCCCTCCCCCGAAGGGGCCATGCGGATGGCGCGGGCGGCCGAAGAAGGGGTGGTGGTGGAAGTCGTGATGGAAACCAGGACGCATGTGCGTGTCTCTTTCGTGGATCGGGCCGCCGCTCGCGACATTGCGATAGGTCGTCTCGATATGTCTAATAGATATATCTAGAAGATACATCGCGCAAGGGGGCGCCTCGCCTTTTCCCGACGAAACCCAGCTCGCGTGCGGAGTGAATCCGATCAGTCGACGCGGCGCAGCTCGCTGATGCCGAGGCGGTACGTCTCGTGGACGTCGACGTGGTGGACGCCGACCCAGATGCGATAGTAGCCTGCGGGCCAGCCGCCTTGATCGTGCCCGGCGGCGAGCGCGGTGAACGAGTCGTCGGCCGACTCGCAGCGGAACGTTCCGTCGGGCTGGAGCACGACGAGCGAGAGCGGCTCCGAGTTGGGCACGCACCGTCCGCCATCGGCCGAAGGCTCGCAGAGATAGAGCTGCAAGAAGTCGAAGTCGTCGATCAGCGTCAGGACGTGTGCGGGCGAGGCCTGCACGAGCCCGCCGCATCCGTTGCCGAGCAGCGTGACCTCGATGGGGCCGCTCTCGGGGCCGGCGTCGGGGCTCTCGACGGTCGCGGCGAGGCCTGCCACGCCCGTGAGCCAGCGCGGATCCGGAAGGAAGCCGCGTCGCAGGTGGATCGCGTCGTAGCGACCCGCGGCGGTCGCCTCGAGACCGAGCTCGGTGGCGGCGCTGCGGTCGTCGGCGGTGCCACCCGTGCCGATGCCGGGGCGCACGCTGCGCGTCTCGGTGACCTGCAGCGTGTAGTCGGCGCTCTGCGCGAGCGTGTGCGTGCCGACCCAGATCTCGAGACGACCGGGCGGGAACACACCCTCGATGCCGGGCACGTTGCCGAAGCGATCGTCGCTGCACATCCACGTCGCGCGCCCACTCGCGTCGAACACGTGGACGCCGAGCACGAGATCCGCATCGCCGACGTTCGTCGCGAAGATCCGCAAGAAGCCGAAGCGCGTGTCGAGCGCCATCACGTGATTGGGTCGATCGCCGACGAAGCCCGTGCAGTCGCCGCCGGCGAGATCGGCGAAGGCGCGGGAGCCGTGCGCATGCCCATCGATCTGTGCGGGATCGGGCACGAACCCCGTGCTCAACGGGATGCGCGCCTCGGGCGCGATCGGCTGCGCCGTCGCGAGCGTCGGGATCAACACCAACGCGGCGAGGACCACTCGCTCGCTACCACTTCGGGACATAACCCTTGCGTAGCTCGAAGTACGCCACGCAGTCCGGACGATTGAGGGCGAACACGGCGAAGAGCTCGAACGCCGCGCGCACGAAGACGAGCGGCTTGGTGCCGTGCGGCAGCTGCTCCCACGTGGGGGTGCGCGCGATGATCACCGCGCCGATCATCCACGCGGCCGCGTTCACCATCGCGAGCAGACGCGCGAGGTTGGGGCCCGACCACACGTAGACGGCGAGCAGGAGTGTGGCGATGCCGGCGATGCCGGGACAGCCCGGCACGAGGATCTCCTCGGGCAGCCACGTCCAGAGCTGGAAGAACGTGAAGAGCAGCCAGCCGCCGCAGACGAGCGCGAGGATCTTCGGTGGGCCGTTCGCGATCGGCGCCTTGGCGTACTCGACCTTGCCCCACTCGTACTTGCTCGGCGCGTTGTCGGGCGGCGGCGCGGCGAACTGGCCCTTGGGACCGGAAGTGGGCGGCGGCGGCGCGAACGGGCTCGCGGGATCCGTCTTGATGGCTTCGTCCGGCACCGGCGGCGGTCCGCGTCGCTTCGCATCGAAGAGGGTCGGGTCGTCGGCCATCGCGCCGCGATCATAGCGTGCGTGGCATCCTCGCTGTCATGCGAACGATCTCGACGCTCTGTGCGCTGCTCGCCATGGCCGGCTGCGGCACGTCCGCTACGACGAACGACACCAGCCCGCCGCACGAAGACACCGGCGTGCCGCACGACGCGTTCACACCGCCGGCCCTCGACGGGAGCACGACGGTGCCGAGCCTCATGGGCTGCCAGATCTTTCCGGCGGACAACGCGTGGAACCAGGACGTCTCGGCGATGCCACTGAGCCCGATGTCGAGCACGTACATCGCGGCGATGCACCCGACGACGCATCTGCATCCGGACTGGGGCGCGTGGTCCGATCACTACGGCATCCCGTGGCAAGCGGGATCGGGCGCGGCGCCCGTGTCGTTCATGTTCGTCGGATCGACCGACGAGAGCGACCCGCGCCCGTGCGCCGCAGGCGGCGGCAACTTCTGTTATCCGATCCCGACCGACGCGCACGTCGAGGGCGGCCCTGCTGCGGACTCGGGCTCGGATCGTCATCTGCTCTACGTCGACACGACGGGCGCGCCGTCGCACTGCACGCTCTTCGAGGTCTACAACGCACAGAACTTCACGACCGCGCCATGGGTCGCGTCCAACGGCGCGATCTTCGATCTCGGCTCGAACACGCTGCGTCCGGATGGCTGGACGAGCTCCGACGCGGCGGGCTTGTCCGTGCTCGCCGGCCTCGTGCGCGTGGACGAGGTGCTCGCCGGCGCGATCCGTCACGCCGTGCGCTTCACGATGAATCGCACGCAGCACGCGTTCATCCATCCGGCGACGCATTACGCGAGCTCGAGCACGAGCGCGAGCGATCCGCCGATGGGGCTGCGTCTGCGTCTGCGCGCGAGCTTCGACACGTCGGCGTACACGGGGCCTGCGCTCGTGATCCTCACCGCGATGCAGCACTACGGCATCATCCTCGCGGACAACGGCAGCGACTGGTTCGTGACGGGCGACTCCGACGATCGATGGACGCCGCTGATGGACGACATCATCGCCGCGTTGAGGAACGTCACCGGCGGCGACTTCGAGGTCGTCGACACCGGTCCACTCGTCACGAACGTTCCCTGAGCGGCGAGCTCAGAAGCAGATCTGGTTCGCCGCGCAGGCCACGCGGCCGGAGGAAGAATCGATCACGCAGTGGTTGCTGGCGCAGTCGACGTCGGCGCGACAGCCGTCGCTCGCGTAGGCGCACGCGAGCGTGTTCATCTCGTGGCAACAGGTGTTGCCCGTCAGGACGCAGTGGCCGCCGGCCTCGGCCGTGCAGTCGGCGTCGGTGTGGCAGTACGCCGTGATGCACGTGCGCACCGAGCCGATCGTACCGGCGGCGACGCACGCGAGGTCGGGATCCGGCGGATCGCCGCTCGCGTCGATGCAGTCGTTGTCGTTCTGGCACTCGTCGGTCATGCACTCGTTCTGCGGCAGCCGATGTAGCGAGTGACAGTCGAGCGGCGGGTTGAGGTAGCAAGTGCCGCCCGCGCCGCCGTCGGCGGAGCAGTCGGTCGTGTTGCAGCACTCGTCGGGGCCGTGTGTCGGACCGCCGGGATCGCAGCTCGTCACGGGCACAGGCGCGAACTGACAGACGTGGAAGCCACCCGGCACGAGCGCCACGCAGTGGCCGCCCGGACAGTTCGCGTCCGACGTGCAGTCACCGAGCACACTCGTGCCGCCATCGGGATGCGAAGCCGCGTCGGTGCCGACGTCGAGCGGCTCGTGACCCGCATCGTGCGTGCTGGTGCCGACGTCGTGGCCCGCGTCGGAGCCGGCATCGGTCGGGGCGGCGTCGTGTCCGCCGTCGACGATCGGTGATCCACCATCGCTTCCGCCGTCGGTCGTGTTGCCTGCGTCGTCGGGCGTGGTGCCACCACCACAGCCGACGACGAGGACGAGTCCGAGAGCGAGAGCGCGAGTCGAGGTCATCACGCGAACATGACGCGCGCAGCGCGGCCGCGCGAGTGTGGCACTCGTGTTTGCGATCGCGGCGGACGAGTGAATGGTCAGCGGTGACGGTACGCGCGCGAGATCGATCCGGGCGTCTCGTGCGTGAGCGTGAAGTCGAACGTGCTGCGCGACTTCTTCGGGAAGAGCCCCGGGCGCTCGGGGCCGCTCATCGCGCGCTCGATCGCCGCCTTCACCGACGACAGACCGGGGACGCTCGCGTTCTCGAGGTTGTCGGCGAGCCCGACGCCGGGCACGTGCTTGCCGGCTTCGAGGATCGGCGGCGTGCGCAGCTCGGTCCAGAGCTCTTCCACGGCGCGACGAATGAGGTGCTCGCCGAAGTTCGTGATCTCGGTGTCCTCGTTCACGAACACCGCTCGGCCCGTCTTCTTGATCGAGCTCGAGATCGCGGCCCAGTCGTACGGGTGCAACGATCGCAGATCGATCACTTCCGCATCGATGCCGCCCCCTTCAGAAGACGCAGCCGCGAGCTCGTCGGCGGCCTTCTTCGTGACCTGCACCATGCGGCCGTACGCGAACACGCTCACGTCGTTGCCGCTGCGCACGGTCTTGGCGACGCCGATCGGCACGCGCTCGATCGCCGTCTTCGGCCACTCGGGCACCCAGTTGTCGCGATCGCCGATCGGCGCGTCGATCATCTTGCCGAGCGCGCGAGCGTCCTCGGGCTCGCCCGGGATCATCTCGTCGGGGCCCGCGGCCTTGCTGCGCATCAGCGCCTTGGGCACGAGCACCATCACGGGGTTCGGATCTTCGATCGCCGAGATGAGCATCCCGTACGCGTCGCGCGGGTTGCTCGGCATGAGGATCTTCCAGCCGGGGATCCGCGTCGCCGTCGCGTCGAACGAGTGCGAGTGATAGAGGCTGCCGTGGATGCCCGAGCCGACGGGCGTCATCAGCACCATCGGCACGTTGAACGCACCGTTCGACGACCAGTACGTGTTGCCCGCGAGCTTGAGCAGATCGATCGTGTTGAACGCGTAGTCGCAGAACTGGATCTCGGCGACGGGCTTCTGCCCTGCCATCGCGAGGCCGATCGCCGCGCCGACGATGCCGCGCTCGTCGAGCGGCGTGTTCCACGTCGTGCGAAGGCCCTGCGTCGCGGTGAAGACACCACCGAGCGGCGGCCCGACGTCCTCGCCGAGGATGTCCGTCACGCCGAGCTGTTCTTCACCGACGTGCAGCGCCATGCGAATGGCTTGAACCATCGTCGCCATGATCAGTTCCCCGCCTTCTTCGTCGTGACGGGCTTCTGCGTCGGGAAGCTGCATGCGGGCGCGTGCCACTTCTTGTTGTCGTGCGGCGCCTTGATCGCGTCCTTGCCCACGTGGTCTTCGTCGGCGAACACGTGCTCCCAGATCGACTCGGGCTCGGGCGCCGGCTCGGCCGCGACCATGCGCGAGCCGTCCAGCAAGCGCTTCTCGATGCGCTCGCGCAGCGCCTTGCAGTCGGCCTCGCTGCGCAGCCCGCGCGAGACGAGCTTGGTCTCGAGCTCCGTCAGGCAGTCGATCTCGCTCTCGACGTAGTTCGATCCCGAGCTCGAGCTGTGGCCGTAGAGGCGCGAGACGAACGCCTCGAGCACCAGCGGCTTGCGCTCGTTGCGCACGTACTTCATCGCCTGATCGATCGCGCGGTAGCTCGCTTCCACGTCGTTGCCGTCGACGACCATCGTCTTCATGCCGAAGGGCTTGCCGCGATCCGAGACGTGCTGCTCGCCGTGCTGCTCGTGGCCCGACGTGCTGATGCCCCAGCCGTTGTTGGTGACGATGATGAGCATCGGCAGCTCCATCGCCGGACGGCTCGCCCACACGAGCGCGCTCGCGAAGTCGCCTTCTGCGCTGCCCGCGTCGCCGCCCTGCACGATCGTGATGCCTGTGCCGCCATGGCGCTTCTGTGCGATCGCGGTGCCGAGCGCCATCGGGTACTGCACCTCGATCGGCGAGCTGATCGGCACGACGTTCCACGCGCGCGAGGCGTAGTGGCCGACGAAGTTGCGGCCGCCCGAGTACGGATCGGTCGCGACGCTCTTCATCTGGCGGAGCGCGTCGATCGGGTCGGCGCCCATCGCGAGCAGCGTGGCGCTCGATCGATAGTGAAGGTGCAGATAGTCGTGCTCGAGGCCCTGGCCCTTGTCGACGAGCAGACCGAGCGCGGCGTTGAACGCCTCTTCGCCGGGCCCGCCGATCCAGAAGTAGCCATCGCCACCGCGCTGCATGCGGATGAGGCGCTCCTCGAGACAGCGCGCCTCGACCATCAGATCATGCAAGCGAAGCAGGACGTCGCTCGGGAGCGTGTCCACGCCGCGCGGACCCTGCCCCTGCGGGAAGGCGCTCGGCGAGCTGTGACCGGTGCTCGTCATGGGCGACGTCTACCACGCAGATCGGACGGCCGCTCAGGGACGGTGAGCGAGGTCGCGACGCAGCGCGTCGTCATCCGTTCTGGATGGATCCACCGCTGACGAGGGCGTGCACCTTGATGCCGCCCGCGTCCGTGAGAAACGCGGACTTCAGCGGCAGGCCCACCGTTCGTGCTGTCCGTGGATCGGCCGCGAGCATGGCGAGGCTCGCGCCTTTGCCCAAACGTCGGACCAGCGCGCCGAGCGCGCCGTGGAGGCGATCGAGGCCGGCACCCGCGTCGTCGAGGCGCTCGCCCCAGGGCGGGTTGGTCACGACGAACGTGTCTCGATCGACGAGGCCCTCGAGCGCGACGGAAGAGAGAGGTGCGTGCTGCACCTGGATGTCGACGCCGGCGCGGGCAGCGTTCTGCTTCGCTCGCTCGGCGGCGCGCGGGTCGCGATCCGATGCGTGGATCGGCGCGGCGAGCGGCACCTGCTGGGCCCGCGCATCGCGTCTCGCTCGCTCGACGTCGGGCGGATTGGCCATCTTGGTGCGCGTGATCGCGAAGTCGCGCGCGAGCCCGGGCGACGTCTTCGTCGCGATCATCGCCGCCTCGATCGCGATCGTTCCCGAGCCGCACATCGGATCGAGCAGCGGTGCCGTGCCGTCCCAGCCCGACGCGATCACGAGCGCGGCCGCCAGATCTTCGCGCAGCGGCGCGCGTCCCGGATCGAGCCGATACCCGCGGCGGTGCAACGGCTCGCCCGAGAGATCGATCGAGATCGTGACCTCGTCGCGCACGAGCCGCGCTGCGATCGTGATCGGCTCGTCCTCGGCGTTTCCGGCATCGCCCATCGCGGCATCGATCCAGCGCTCGAGGCGCTCCGTGATCGCGCCCGTGTGGAAGAGCTTCGACTTCTCGCTCGTCGCCTTCAGCTTTCGCGGCACCCCGGGCACGAGCCACGCGGCCCAGTCGAGCTTGTCGATCTCGCGCTCGAGCCGCTCGAAGTGATCGGATCGGAAGCTCGCGACGCGCAACAGCAGATGGCTCACGGATCGCAGCGACACGAGCAGCCGCATGGTCGTCGCGCGATCGGTGCTCAGCTCCACGCCGCCGGGCACGACGCGCGTCTTGACGACACCGAGCGCGCGGATCTCCTGCTCGGCGATCGACTCCAGCCCTGGCGCCGTCGACGCGAAGAGTGCGAGCTCGCGCTTCACGGCTCGATCGTCGAAGCGCGCGGGCGCAGGAGCGGCATGAACGGGACCGGCACGATCTCCATGCCCGGCAGCACGCGGAAGAGCGCGGGCTCGTCGCCGCGTCGATCGGCGAGCGCTCGCTCGATCGCCATCGTCTCGAGAGCTGCGATCGGATCGCTCGCATCACCGCGGATCACGGCCTCGACGCCCCGGAGGCGCACCGCCTCGCGCAGTCCGGGGATCGACGACTCGTACGGCGACCACGCGTCGACCACCGCGCCGGCGTGCGTGTGCACGTAGACCTTACCGCCGAGCGAGAACGCGATCGACGCGTGCCCGGCGCTCGGGCCAGGCGTATCGAGCATCGCGACACCGGGCGCGATCATCGTCGACCCGTCGACCGGCTCGAGCTCGACCTGCGCGCGCGCATAGCGCGGAAGATCGAACGTCGTCGGCTCGCGCGCGGCCTCGATCTCCTCGTAGGGCGCGAGCCAGCGATTCTTCGCGAGGCGTGCGCGCGAGCGCACGAGCGAGCGATGCACGAGCGACGTCGTGACGACGAGATCGACGTCGGGCCATTCGACGTCGTCTCCGCGCAGCGCCGCGAGCGCGCGCATCGCCACGGGATGACGCGACGCCATGCGCTCCTCGTAGGGTGAGCACGGCCCCGCGTCGCTCGGATCGATCAGGATCCGTCGGTCGTCGGCCGTGACGAGCAAGAGCGCGCGCCGCGAGAGAGCCACGAGTGGAGAGATGAGGTGTGCGTCGGGGATGACGGCGCGCGTCGCGACGACGAGGCGATCGACGATGATGTGTCGTGCCGATCGCACGGGCGTGCTGCGGATCTCTTCGCCGATCGCCTCGGCGGCGTCGCGCAGTCCTGCGATGCGCGCGGGACCACTTCGTTCGCGCGCGGAAGCGAGCTGTTAGAGGCTGCTCATTTCTTCTCGATGTCGGTCCAGGCGTGCCCGGGCTCGGCCTGCGTCGCGGTCGGCAGACCGGCGGCCTTCCATCCCGGCACCGACACGCGACCGAACGAGTCGACGAGACCGCCCCATCCGGCGGTCTGGATCGCGAGGTTCGTGAAGCCCGCGCCCTCGAGCAGCTCGGCAGCGCGTGCCGCGCGACCGCCAGCGAGGCATCCGACGACGAGCTTCTGATCGCGCTGGAACGTCTTGGTGACGGCGGGGACGAACGACGCGTTCGGCGCACGTCCACCCGGCCCGTCGACGAGCAACGGCACGTTGTACGCGCCGGCCGGATGTCCTGCGTCGAACTCGGCCACGGTGCGCACGTCGATGTACGTGTATTGCTCGTTCGTCATCAGCGCGTGCGCTTCGTTCGGGCTCACTTTGTTCGCCATCTCACGCCTCTCGGTGATCTTTGAGCGCATCGCGCACGAAGAGGTCTTCGAGCGTCTCGCGCTGCTCGTGGAGCGCCCGGATCTTCGCGCCGCCGCTCACCGCGCGCGCGACCACCGGGCCGCGCGCCTCGTCGCCCTCGACGACGATCGTCTTCGCACCGCCATGCGTGCCGAGGACCTTGGCGCCGAGCGCGACGAGCTCGGCCTCGAGCGGCTCGGTCAGCGCCTCGAGCTCGATCTCCACGCGCCGCACCTCGGGCTTGAGCAGCGTGTCGAGCGCGCCGTACGCGGTGACCTTGCCGCGGTTCACGATCGCCACGCGATCGCAGAGCGTCTCGACGTCCGTGAGGATGTGGCTCGTGAAGAGGATCGTCTTGCCGCGCTTCTTCTCTTCGGCGACGAGGTCGCGCACCTCTTTGCGGCCGATCGGATCGAGGCCGCTCATCGGCTCGTCGAGGATCAAGAGCTCGGGATCGTGGAGCAGCGCCTGCGCGAGCCCGATCCGCTGCGTCATGCCCTTGCTGAACTTGCCGATCGGTCGATCGACGGCGTGCGAGAGGCCGACCTTCGCGATCACCTCGTCGCTGCGTTTCTTGCGAAGGGCGGCGCTCATGCCGCAGAGGCGGCCGCAGAGATCGAGGAACTCGTGCGCGCGCAGGTATTGATAGACGTACGGATTCTCGGGCAGGTACCCGAGGCGTCGCATCTCGTCGGGGCCGGGGCGCTCCTTGCCGAAGAGCTTCACGCTGCCGCTCGTCGGGAACACGAGGCGCAGCAGCATCTTGATCGTCGTCGTCTTGCCCGCGCCGTTCGGGCCGAGGACGCCGAAGATCTCGCCGGCGCGTACTTCGAAGTCGACGCCGCGCACGGCCTCCACCTTCTTGCGGAAGAAGCCGACCTCGAAGGTCTTGGTCAGCGATTGGATCTCGACGAGCGCATCGCTCATGCGAGCACCTCGCGGACCGCAGCCACGACGCGCGCGATGTCGGCGTCGGTGAGCGAAGCGTGCAAGGGAAGGGCGAGCCCGCGATCGGCGATCGAAGCGGAGATCGCGAGATCGGAGTCGCGCTCCACGTTCGCGAGGCTGGGCAGGCGGCCGAGCGCGTACGAGAGCTTGCCCGCTTCGATCTTGCGCGCGACGAGACCGACGATCAGCGCGTCGCGCTCCTTCTCGCTCGCCGCGAGGACGCCGAACGTCTGTTCGTTGCGCGTCGCGCCCGCCGGCATGGCCTGCATCGAGAGATCGACGGGCAACGTCTCGCGATAGATCGCGGCGAGCGCGCGACGCTTGGCGAGCACGTCGTCGAGCGCGTCGAGCTGCGCGAGGCCGATCGCCGCCGCGATCTCGGTGAGCCGGTGGTTGCCGCTCGCTTCGTCGAACACGCCCGGCGTGGACTGGCCGTGGTTGCGCAGGCGTCGCAGCCGCGCCGCGAGATCGTCGTCGTCCGTGAGGCACATCCCGCCCTCGCCGGTGGTGAGCACCTTGCGCGGATGGAACGAGAGACACGAGATCGCGCCGAACGATCCGCAGGCTGCGCCGCCGAGCGTGCTCCCGATCGCGCACGCTGCGTCCTCGATGACGATCTTCGCGCGCAGCGTGTCGTGACGCGCGGGCACGCCGAACTGATCGATCACGATCGCCGCATCGACGTCGCTCGGCAGCGCCGCCACGTTCCACTCGCCCGCATCGACGTCCACGAGCACCGGCGATGCGCCTCGGACGATCGCCGCGTTCACCGGGCTCGGCCACGTCAGAGCGGGAACGGCGATGCGCTTGCCGCGAAGGTCGAGAGCTTCGATCGCCAGCTCGAGCGCGCTCGTTCCGTTCACCACCGCGATCGCGTGCCTGCGCCCGACGCGCTCGGCGATCGCACGCTCGAAGCGCTCCACGACCGCGCCTTGCACGAGCATGCCGCTCGCCAGCACGCGCGTGGCGGCCTCGATGGCCGAAGGACCGAGCTCGGGTCGGGCGAGACGAATGTCCACGAGGTGGCGATCATGCTGCAATCGCCCCGTCCGCGCACGAATGCGTCAGCGGTAGGGGCCGACCTCGAAGCTGGCGCGTGCCGACTCGATGGCGCTCGCCAAGCTCTGGGCGGCCGCTCGCGTGCCGCAGAGCACATCGAGGCGTCGCTCGATCAGATCGCGATCACGCGCGAGCCGGACGACGACGAGCTCCCCGCGCGTCACGACGGCGAGCACGTCGGGCCACGCGACGAGCTGCGCGGTCGCCTCGGTGCTCGTCACTTCGAGGCCTCGCGGCCAGACCTTCACCTTCGTGAGCTGCACGTCGCTCATCAGCGTCACGCCGATCCAGAACGCGAGCATCAGTACGAGCCAACCGAGCACGAAGGGCGCGAGCGCTCCGAAGCGCGCGTCGGCCAGACGCAGGATCTCGTCGAAGAAGCCGCCCGCGAGCGCGTCGGGGGAGAAGAACGTCACTTCGCTTCCAGGCCGACCGAGGAACGGCCGCAGGAGCCACGAGAGCTGCGCGCCGACGAGCAGTTGGGTCGCCATCCACGCGATGACGACGCGCTTGGCGATGGCGCGGCTGGGCACCAGCTGGGAGAGCAGGCGCAAGAGAGCGAGCACGCCCGCGGTTCCTGCGACGGCGATGACGAGCGTGTGGGCGAGCACGAGCGACTGTGCGATCGCCGCGTCGCGCGCGGTGCCTGCGGCCGGCACGGAGAGCACGAACAGGACCGAGACGGGGGCAAGCGCACCGAGGATCGACGACGTCACGGCCAGCGAGCCGAGGATCGAGACGATGGCCTGCATCGGCCGCAGGCGCGCGCCGAGCAGCGGTGCGAGCACGGCGCTCGACGCCGCGGTCACGAGCGAGACGCCGAGCAGCACGAGCGGCAGCTTCAACGCACCGAAGAACGCCTGGAGCGGCGCGCGCCAGAGACCGAACGCGACGCCGTACGCGCCCGCGCCGAGCACGATCGCGATGGCGGCGGCGCGCGCGAGCTCGCCCAGACGCTCCTCGCGGCGCAGGCGATCGACGATCGGAGCATCGAGCCGCAAGAGCGCGAGCGGCCTCACGACCCGAGGCACTCCGCGAAGTGCGCCAAGAAGAAGGTGCGCTCGTGCAGGACGAGGCCATCGAACGGGCCGACGATCGGGCGCAGCGTGGTGGCGAGCTGCAGCGCGACGACGACGAACATGATGCTCCAGGCACCGAGACCGCGGACCGCCGTGCCAGCCGATGTCGCGAGCGCGCGTCGCACGAGCCCGAGGCCGAAGCTCGCCGCGATCAGGAAGACCACCAGATACAGCGAGCCCGCGAGCGCGAGGGAATTCGTGGCGGCGGAGAGCACCCACGCGATCGGTGCGAGCGCGAGCGCGAGCACGGCCGTCAGCGCGACGCCCATCGACATCGCCCCGACCGTCTCGCGGATCGACTGGGCGCCGCCCGAGAGCGCGGAGAGCACGTGCAGGCTCGGCAGGCACACGAACGCGGTGATCGACGCGAGCAGGGCGAGCTTGAGCGGCACGATCCCCATCTGCGCGCCGCCGGACCACGTCGCCATCGCGACGCCGGTCGCCGCGAGACCGAGCACCGTGATGAAGATCAGCTTCGGCGTCGTGCCTCCGTCGCGGACGGCACCGAGCAGGCGCGCGGGGCTGCGCAGGAGCGCATCGAAGATCGCGCCGAGACTCCGATCTTCCAGCGGCTCGAGCGGTGGCGCGCTGGCCACGGGTGGAGCGTAGATCGAAGGCGGGGCGCTGCTGGCAAAGTCGTTTCCGTCCATGAGGACCTCCACGTCTGCAATCGCGCGAGGCGCCGCGCTTCTTTCACCGAAGCCGCCAGCGGTCGGAACGAGAGGGCGAGCGGTCGATGCGTCGCTCACTTCCTCCTCGTCCTCGGTTCGCGAGCGGCTATCTTTCCGCCGCATGAAGGTCGTGACGTGGAACGTGAACGGCATCCGGGCGCGGGAGGCGCAGCTGCTCGAGCTCCTGCGTACGGAGAAGCCGGACGTCGTGGCGCTCCAAGAGATCAAGGCCGCGCCCGATCAGCTCCCTGCCGCGGTCGTCGATCTGCCCGACTACTGGACCTACTGGCACGGCGAGAAGGGCTACTCGGGTGTTGCGCTGCTCTTCGCCAAGTCGAAGTTTCCCGTGCGTCCCGAGTTCTTCCATCCGGAGTTCGATCACGAGCACCGCATCGTGTGCGGCCGCATCGGCCCGCGCGTGTTCGCCTCCATCTACGTGCCGAACGGCGGCAAGGACTTCGCGGCGAAGCAGCGCTTCCTCGCGGCGATGGATCTCTTCGTGAAGGGCTCGCACGCCAAGGGTGATCAGCTCGTGCTCTGCGGCGACTACAACGTGGCGCGCGAGCGACGGGACGTGCATCCGTCGCTCCAGAAGGAGCAGGAGATCGGACAGACACCGGGCGAGCGCGCGTCGTTCGCGGGACTTCTCGCGCACGGCCTTCGCGATCTCGGGCGGCATTTCTCGCCCGACGACGATCGCCTCTTCACGTGGTGGGCGCCGTGGCGGAACCTGCGACAGAAGAACGTGGGCTGGCGTCTCGACTACGTGCTCGTGACGGAGCCATGGGCCGAGAGCGCGACCTCGTGCACGCACTCGCGCGAGTTCGGCACGAGCGATCACGGGCCGGTGACCGCGATGCTCGGCGACTGACGTATTTGCGACGACGCGCCGAAGACCTCTAGGATGGAGTCATGAAAATCCATGGCTTGATGGGGTGCGTGGCCGTGTCGATCGGGCTGATGGCGGGCTGTGGGGACGGCACCACCAACCCGGGCACCGACGGAGCAGGGCTCGACGGCGGGCGCGACGGCGGCTCGACCCTCGACACGAGCGTCGCTCCGATCGATGGCAACGTGGCGATGCCGGACACGGACGTCGACGCAGGCAACGTGAGCGATGCCGGCGACGATGCCACGTCGTCCACGGACGCGAACGTCGATGCGAATCTTCCGGCTTGCGCCGGCATGGACTGCGCTGGCTGGGCCGCTGCGTTGGCGCTCGCACCGCGCAACGCATCGGGCGCGACGATGGCGCAAGCCGTCGCCAACTGCGTCGTGCAGGTGCATCAGTCCGACTGCTGCGGCGCGCTCCACGCGTACGGCGTCAACCACGCGGCGCGTGGATCGACGGGAATGCCGGGGCTCTGCCAGGCCGAGACGACGTGCCGCGGCGCCTATCCCGACCCGACGGGCTGCCCCAGCCCGATCATCACCGTCGACACCGGCGACACCACGAGCGACATGAGCCTCGTTCGCGTGCGCGGCGTGCCGGCCACGCCGTGCCCGAGCGGCGTGTGCGTGCAGTGCGAGACGGTCGTCTGTGCCGCGGGCGACGCGACGTGCCTCTCCCTGGAAGGAATCACCGCGACGCAGTGCGGGGGTTGAGCAGGCTCGTCTTCAGCAAGCGCTCGGCCGCGCAGGCGGGGCCACCGCGATCGAGCGCTCGACATATCTCTGGGCGCCGCGCGTAGATCGTGCAGCGAACGCTCTCGCCGTCGACGGCGAGGGCGACGCACCGCTGCGCCTCGACGCGCATGTACGCGCGGTTCTCGATCCAGTGCGTCAGCACGTCGGCATCGGCGCCGAGACGGCTCCAGTCGTCACCCGTGACCGGAACGTGCCGCGCCGAGCGCGACGTGCAGCATGCGCCACACGTCATGCACTCGGGGACGGGCGCTATTGGGTCTGACAAGTGAGAGGTCGATGTCCGCCCGGCACGACGATCCGAGGATGCTCGGGGTCGAGAAGGACGTGAGGATCCAGCGTACCGCCGTTCGCCGTCAGAAGCGCGACCATCGCCTCGCGCATCGGCGGATCTTCTTCCAGCGTGACGGCGCCAGGCGTCTCGCGCGCGTGCACGAAGAAGCCGTCGCCGCCGGTCGCGATGAAGTCGCTCGTCACGATCGTCAGGGGCTCGTCGTCCCGGACGGGGCGACCATCGGCGCGCTCGAGCGACACGCGGACCTCCGTTCCTTCGCAGCGCGCGACGATGCGCAGGCCCGACTCGCTCAGCGCACTGCCTTCGTGCGAGATGTCGCGCGCGAAGAGCGCGGCCACGTCGTGCCCGTTCGTGCGAACGAGCGCGAAGCGGTTGTCGAACGGGAGCGCCTCGTAGAACGAGCCGTAGGTGAGCGGCCCGGCCGGCAGATCCGCGCGCAAGCCGCCGCCGTTGTAGAGCGCGAGATCCGCGACCGGCCGGGCCTGGTGCATGAGATCGGTGAAGAGATTGCCGAGCGCGTTCTCGCCATCGTGATCGCGGCGGATCTGCGCGCTGACCGTGACGCCGAGCGGGCGGCTGCGTTGCTCGTCGGCGAACGTGAGCGCTTCGCCGACGATCGCGGCGACGCGCGCATCGGGCGTGACGGCGGCGCCTTCGTAGTCGTCGCGCTCGCAGAGCGAAGGGTCGGCATCGGGCGCGGGCGCGGTGCGACAGAGATCGTGGCTCGGGAGGATCTCCGCCGACACGATCCGGTGCGCACCGCGATCGATCACGAGATCGACGCGTCCGAAGGCGCGACCGTACGAGCGCGACTCGATGATCGCGATGCCGTGCACGAAATGCGCGACGGCCGCGTGCGTGTGCCCCGCCACGATCACGTCGACGAGCCCTTCGGGCAGCGCGTCGGCGACCTGGAAGATCTCGTCGTGCGAATCGCAGCTCGTCGTGTCGTGCGCGTCGACGAGCGCCGTGCAATTGCCGCCCGCGTGCGCTGCCACGACGACGACGTCGGCGTGCTCCTCGCTGCGCAGGCGCTGTGCCTCGGCCGCGATCGCGACGCCGAGAGGACGAATCGCGAGATCGGACACGTTCGCGGCGATCGTCGTCGTGAGCGTCTGCTCCGTCGTCACGCCGATCACGGCAACGCGCACTCCGTCGCGCTCGATCACGGTGCTGTTCGGCGCGAGCCCCGCGTTCGCGCCCGTCTCGCGGTTCACGATGTTCGCGCTCAGCCACGCGAACCGAGACTCGGCGATGCGCGCGCGCAGCGCCCCGCGCGGGTCCTGTCCCTCGTGCTCCACGGTCGCGTCTTCGCCGACCGGGCCGTAGTCGAATTCGTGGTTGCCGATCGTGACGGCGTCGTAGCCGAGCAGATCGTACGCGGCGACCACCGGCGCGCCTTCGCGGAGGTTCGACTCGAGCGTGCCCTGGAAGAGATCGCCGCCGTCGAAGAGAAACACCGCGCCGCCGTCGCGCTCGCGTGCGGCGCGCAGGTTCGCGAGATAGCCACCGAGCAATGGCAGCGCGCGGATGTGGCCGTGGAGATCGTTCGTTCCGACGATCGAGATCAGCACGTTGCCCGTGGCCGGAGGCGCGGTGACGGGCGCGGGCGCGGAGCCACCACAGGAAGCGAGGAAGAAGAGCGGGAGAACGAGGGCCGGACGCATGGCGCGCATGGTAGCGCGTGTGTCGGCTTGATCGTGGCGCGCTTGCCCGTACCATCGCGCCGCAATGAAGCCTTACGTCGTGGGCGTGGCCGGTGGAACGGGCTCGGGCAAGACGACCATCGCGCGTCGCATCGCCGAGGCGCTGCCGGCCGAGATGGTCACCATCCTCGAGCACGACGTCTATTACTTCGATCGCGGTGATCTCACCTACGAGGAGCGCTGCGCGCTGAACTTCGATCATCCCGACTCGCTCGAGACGCCCTTGCTCGTCTCGCACGTACGCGCGCTCAAGCACGGCGCGCCGATCGAGGTGCCGATGTACGACTTCAAGATCCACCGGCGCGGGCCACACACGCGGCGCATCGAGCCGACGCCGATCGTCGTCGTGGAGGGCATTCTCCTCTTCAGCGATCCCGACGTGCGGGGCGAGCTCGATCTGAAGCTCTTCGTCGACACCGACGCCGACATCCGCGTGCTGCGTCGCGTGCGACGCGACATGGAGCACCGCGGCCGCAGCTTCGATTCGGTTCGCGAGCAGTACTACAAGACCGTGCGGCCGATGCACCTGCAGTTCGTGGAGCCGAGCAAGCGCTGGGCGGATCTGATCATCCCCGAGGGCGGCGACAACGGTGTCGCGCTCGATCTGATCACCGCGAAGGTGCGCGCCGTGCTCGCTTCTCGCGCATAATCGCGCGTCGTGGGGGAGCGGGCACGACGAGGACGCAACGCGCCGGCGAGGTCGGCGGCACGCATCGTCGACGTCGCGGCCGCACCGATCGCGCCGCCACCACCTTCTCCGCCGCCCGGGCTCGCCGAGCGTCTCGCGACCCCGAAGGCCATCGCGATCGTCGTGCCGGCGCTCGTCGCGACGTGTGGCCTCGCGATCGGTCTGTTCGGTCTCTCCTCGCTGCGGGCCGGCGCGCTCGCGTCGGCGCGCGATCACATCGCCGAGCAGAGCCGCATCGTCACGGCGCCGATCGACGACGCGCTCGCGCACGCCGATCGACTCCTCGAGCGCATGCGTCCGATCGCGATCGCGCACTCGGCAGACGCGCCCTTCGACGACGTCGCGCTCGCGCTCCAGGACATCGCCGTCTCGCGCCCGGGCGTGACGTACGCGAGCCTCAGCTTTCCCGACGGTACGTTCCAGGGTGCGTATCGCGACACCGACGGAACCTGGCGCTTCGAGGACAGCCGCGTCGCGAGCGACGGCACGCACGTGCGCCGCTACGACTTCGCGGGTCGCCGCCTCGTGCTGCGCGTGGAAGAGACGAGCACGTACGATCCGCGATCGCGAGCGTTCTATCGCGATGCGCTCGCGGCCGAGGCCCCGACGTGGACGGCGCCGTACACGTTCTTCGGCTCGCGAGCGACGGGGCTGACGCGCGCCGAGGCAGTGACGATCGACGGCGCACTGCACGCGGTGATGACGATCGACTTCGACGTGCACGCGCTCTCGAGCACGCTGCGCGAGCGAACCGAACGAGGCACGCGCGCGTTGCTCTTCGCGAGCGACGGCAGCGTGCTGGCGCACTCCGATGCGGCGGCGCTCGACGCGGCGGCGGTCACGGAAGATCGCATCGAGCACGTGGAGGACCTCCACGATCCGGTGCTCGAGGCGTACTACGAGCTGCTTCCAGGCGCGGGCGTGTCGGTCGTCGACGTCGGCGGCGCGCGCTGGCTCGCAGCCACGACACCGATGCGCGAGCGGCTCGGCCTCGGCTGGGCGATGGTCTATCTCGCGCCCGAAGCGCGCTTCCTCGGGGTCTTGCACGACTACGTCGTCCGCTTCGTGTGGATCGAGATCGGCGCGATCGCGGCCGCGGTGATCGTCGCGTGGATGTTCGCGCGGCACGTCGCGCGCGTGCGTCGCGAGGCCGATGCGGCGAAGGCGGACGCGGCGAACGCACGCAAGGACGCGCTCGAGCTCGGCAGCTATCGCTTGCTCGATCGTCTCGGCGCGGGCGGCATGGGCGAGGTCTGGCGCGCCGAGCATCGCCTCCTCGCGCGCGAGGCCGCGATCAAGCGCATCACGCCACCGGAGGAAGGCGAGGTCACCGACGAGCTCAAGACGCGCTTTCGTCGCGAGGCCGAGGCGCTCGCGCAGCTCCGATCGCGGCACACGATCGAGCTCTTCGACTTCGGCATCTCCGAGGAGGGCACGTTCTTCTTCGTCATGGAGCTGCTCGACGGCGTCGATCTCGAGACGCTCGTCACCAAGTTCGGTCCGATCTCGCCCGGGCGCGCACTGCACTTCACCATCGCCGCGCTGCGCTCGCTCACCGAGGCGCACGCGCGCGGGCTCGTGCATCGTGACGTGAAGCCGGCGAACCTCTTCACGTGCCGCGTCGCCGACGAGGTCGACGTGCTCAAGGTGCTCGACTTCGGTCTCGTGCGATCCGTGAAGCGGAGCGATCCGATCACGAAGGATCCGGCGCTCGATGCCGAGGCCGCTGCGATGCTCGTGTCGGCGACGACCACGATCGGCGAGGGCTCGCTCGGCACGCCGGCATTCATGCCGCCCGAGCAGGCCGCGGGTGAGCCCGTCGATGGTCGCGCCGATCTCTACGCGCTCGCGGGCACCGTCTACTGGATGCTGACGGGCAAGCTGCTCTACGAGAAGAACAGCGCGTTCGCGCTCATCCTCGCGCACATCCAGGAGCCGCTCCCGAACCTGCGCGAGACCCTGCCGCGCGCGACGCCGCCGGTGTTGATCGACGTGCTCGAGCGATGTCTCGCCAAGTCGCGCGACGAGCGACCGGCGAGCGCGCGCGAGGTCCTCGATCTCTTGCTCGCCATCGAGCTGCCCGAGAGCGAGCGCTGGACGATCGCGCGCGCCCAAGCGTGGTGGCGCGAGCACCTCCCCGAACGAGAGCACGCGAGACCGCTTTCCGTTCGGGCCGTATCTGCGTGATCGCCACATCTTGACCGCTTCGCGCGCGCGCCTTCATCATCGCCGCCATGGGTCGGTCTCGATTCTTTGCAGCGCTCGTCGTCACCTTCGCGCTGCTGCTGGAAGTCCCGGCGCAAGCACAAGAGACCACCGATGCCGAGGCGCGCGCGCTCTACGAAGCGGGGGAGATCGCCTTCACCGACGGACGCTGGGAAGCAGCGCTCGGCTACTTCCAGCAGTCGTATGCGCTGAGCCACCGGCCCGAGCTCCTGTTCAACATCGGCAGCTCGGCAGAGCATCTCAGACAGGACGAGACGGCTCTCCGGGCTTTCCGGCAATACCTCGAGGCCGTGCCGGACGCGGGCAACCGTGTAGCCGTCGAGTCTCGGATCGCCGTTCTCGAGCGCGCCGTCGCGGTCGCGACCTCCACGGCGGAGACCACCACCACGACGACGGAGACTCACGAGGCCGGCGCGCCCACTCCTTCCTCGACGGGGAGCGATCCAGCGCCGTGGATCGTGTTGGGTGTCGGGGGTGCGCTGGCGGTGGCCGGCGCGGTCTTGCTGATCGGCGGGTACGTCGACATCGGCAGCGTGAGCGGAGCACGCGACGGAGTGCCGCTCGGCGAGATCTCGGGCCCACACGACGCGGCGCCCATCCTGACCGGGACCGGCTGGGCCGTGCTCGGTGTCGGCGTCGCGGTCGCGGCGATCGGGCTCGGGTGGGGCTTGTCCGCCGGGACGGGCGACACGCGCGTGTCCGGCACGGCGTGGGTGGATGGTCAGAGCGGCGGCATCCTGCTGAGAGGCACGCTCTGATGCGCACGCGATTCGCGATCTTCGCTGCCATCTGCATCGTGGCCGGCTGTGCCGTCGACTATCCCGAGGGACGCATCACATGCACCACGAGCGCGGATTGTCCCGCGACGTGGAGCTGCGTCGCGATGCGTTGCTATTCGTCGGCCGATGCATCCACGGATGGCGGCGTCGATGCGCACGTGGTGAGCGACAGTGGAGTCGACGCGTTCGGTATCGACAGCGCGCCCATGCTCGACCTCGGAATCGATGCTCCGACGATCGTCGATGTCGGCGTGGACGCCGCGCCCAGCGTCGACGCGTTCGTGTTCCCCGACGGCGGACGACCGACGAGCCCTCTCGAAGAAGCCATTCCTTTTCCCGATGCAGCCGCCACCGACCACTTCGGCATCTCCGTGGCGTTCTCTGCGGACGGTACCCGCGCGATCGTCGGTGCCCCCGCCGACGACACGGCGGTCGGGGCCGACACGGGCAGTGCACGGGTCTACGTCCGCGGCGGCACCACTTGGACCCCCGAGGCGACCCTGATCGCATCGGGTGAGACGAATGGTGATCTCGCGGGATGGTCCGTCGCGATGAGCGGCGACGGAACGCGGGCCGTCGTGACCGTTCCGCGCGACGACGTGGGACAGATGGACAGCGGATCGGCGCGCGTGTTCGTCCGAGCCGGCACGGCTTGGACCGAAGAGGCATCCCTGCGACCGACCAATGCTTCGGCGATGGACAACTTCGGTTGGTCGGCCGCGATCGACGCGACCGGTACGCGCGTGGTGGTCGGCGCCATCGATGACGACATGGTCACCGGGACCGATGTCGGCAGCGCCACCGTGTTCGTGCGATCGGGGACGAGCTGGAGCCAGGAGACGCAACTGACGGCGTTGGGTGCTGGGATGAACGCCCAGTTCGGTGCCTCGGTCGGCATCACGTCCGATGGAGCTCGCATCATCATGGGAGGCATCGGCGACGTCCGCAGCGGTGCTGCGACGGGTAGCGCGCGGGTCTTTCTTCGAGCGGGAACTTCTTGGTCCGAGGAGGCAACCCTGGTTCCCACCGGTGGATCTGCTGGCGACGAGTTCGGCATCTCGGTGGACATCACCGCGGACGGCACGCGCGCCGTCGTCGGAGCGCACTTCGACGACGTCGGCGCGACGGCCGTGAGCAACGCCGGGAGCGCGAAGGTGTTCGTGCGCACCGGGACTTCATGGGCGCAGGAAGCCTCGCTCGTCTCGACGGCGGTCGTCGCCAACGCCGAGCTGGGCACGAGCGTCGCTCTCAGCGCGGACGGGCACATCGTCATCGTCGGCGCGCCCGGGGACACGACGGCTGTCGGGGCGTTGCGAGGATCGGCGCTCGTCTTCATCCGAAGCGGTTCGGCTTGGACGCCGATGGCGACGCTCACCCGTCCGACCAGCAACTCCGGCGATGCCTTCGGGATCTCGGTCGCGCTGACCGACGACGGCAGTCGTGCGCTCGTCGCGGCGTCGAAGGACGACACCCTCGCGACCGACTCCGGCCGCGCTTGGGCCTACCTGCTCCCGATCTGGTGAAGCGCTAGACCGCTGTCCGTGCGCCCGGTGTCAGCGTGACCGCGAGCGCGTCCGGCTCCCCCGGTGCGAGCGCATAGCGGCCCGCCTCGCGATCGATCAGCGCGTCGAAGAGCGGAAGCGCCGCGGCCGACGTAGTCGAGAGCAAGCGAGGCGAGAGAGGACGCCCACGGAACGACGTCGCGCGCGCGGTGCTCGCTTCGTCGACCGAGAGATTCGACAAGGTACCGATCACGCTCTCGGCCGGCGCTTCCCGCGAGAGCACGATGCCGATCGCGAGCGCTTCCCAGCCTTCCAACTTCAACAGCGGCTCGGGCAGCACGTCGTCGGCGATCGAGACGACCACCGATCCGCCGCGCTCTTCGAGCAGCGCCATCGCTTCGAGCATCGACGCCTCGAACGTGCGCTTGCCCGCCGCGAGCGCGGTCGAGAACGACTGATTGCCCTGACCGATCGAGCACAGGCCGCTCGAGGCGTTGTGCACGCTGTTCTTGAAGCGCATCGGCGAGAGCTGGCCGTCGCCGCGGAAGATCGTGTCGAGGAGCACGACCATCGTCTCGATCTCGCCGTAGTCCGATCCGTAGACGGTCGCGATCGTCTTCGGATCACCGTTCGCGTCGCGCGTGGCCTGATCGGCGGCTTCCCCGAGCATGCGCGTGAAGCGGCTCGCGCCACGGAGCAAGCGCGCGGGCACCCACGCGCACGCGCAGTCCACGACCTTGTCGTCGTGCTCGCCTTTCGCCCACGCGCCGAGCGACGCGTAGCCGGGCGTCCAGAGCGCGAGGCCTGTGACGTGGACCGGAGTCACTTCGGCCTGCCGATCGCGAGGCAGACGTTGCTGCCACCGAACGCGAACGCGTTGGCGAGCACGCGATCGATCTTCCGCGTCGTCGCCTCGCGCGCGACGTTCACGCGCACCGCGGGATCGATCTCGCTCGAGCCGAGGCTCGCCGGCGCTCGACCGGTGCGCACCGCGTGCGCCGCGAACACCGCGCTCGTCGCGCCGGCCGCGCCCAGCTGATGTCCCGTGAACGCCTTCGTCGAGACGACGGGCACCTCCGTGCCGAGCGCCGCTTCGATCGCCGCGCTCTCGGCCGTGTCGTTCTGCGGCGTCGCCGTGCCGTGTGCGATCAAGAGATCCACGTCGCCGCGCTCGATCCCCGCGAGCGAGAGCGCCCGCTCCATCGCCTCGCGCGCGCCGCGCCCGCTCGGCTCGGGCGAGCTCATGTTGTACGCGTCGCTCGACTCGCCGACGCCGAGCACCGACAGATCGGTGTCCTTCGACTCGCGCTCGAGCAGCATGAGCGCCGAGCCCTCGCCGATGTTGATCCCCGCGCGCGTCTTGTCGAAGGGCCGGCAGCGCTGCGCATCGAGGATGCCGAGGCCTCGGAACCCCTGAAGCGTCATGCGACACAGGCTGTCGACGCCCCCGACGAGGGCCGCATCGATCACGCCGGCGCGCATCAGCCGCATCGCCGACGCGTGCACCTTCCCGCTCGAGCTGCATGCCGTGCTGATCACGTACGTCGGCCCGGTCGATCCGATCACTTTCGCGATCGCGGTCCCGAGCGCGTTGAAGTCGTGCCGCGTGTCGAGGCGATAGCCGTCCGGCAGCGCGCCCGTCTCGGCCCACGCGCGGTAGGCCGCCTCGGTCGCATCGAGACCGCCCGTCGAGGTGCCGAGCAGGATCGCCACGCGGCGCTTTCCCCAACGGGTGATCGCGCGGTCCACCGCGTCGCGGACGTCGCCGAGCGCCATGAAACCGATGCGCGCGATGCGCGTGTCGTACTGGCCCACGCTCGCGGGCAGCGGCTCGAGATCCCCTGGGATCGAGCCCACGACGGTCTCGACCGGCAGCGCGAAGCGAGGCGCCGCCAAGCCCGAGCGCCCGGCGTCGAGCGCCGCGAGCACTTCGGCCGTCGTGCGCCCCATCGCATTCACCGCCGAAAAACCGGTGATTGGCACGCCCCGAACCATCGCGGGGTCTCTATCACGTCGCGCGCTTTCCATCGAATCGACTCGACGCAAATCGGTCGGATTGGGCATTCTCCAGGTTTCGGATGTCTCGCGTCATCGGCATCGACCTCGGCACGACGAACTGTTGCGTCGCCGTGATCGACGGCACCAAGGCCACGGTTCTCTCGAATCGCGCCGGCTACAAGACCACGCCCTCGGTCGTCGCGATGACCGAGGACGGCCGTCGCCTCGTCGGCCAGCTCGCCGTTCGTCAGGCGGTCACCAACGCCGAGCACACCGTCTACGCGAGCAAGCGCCTCATCGGCCGCACGTGGGAGAGCAAAGAGGTCCAGCACGCGGTGCAGCACTGCACGTACAAGCTGGTGCAGGGCCCGAACGGCGACGTGCGGATCGAGCTGCGCGGCAAGATGATCTCGATCCCCGAGATCTCCGCGATGCTCCTGCAGGAGATGCGTCTCATCGCCGAGGACCAGCTCGAGGGCACGATCGAGCGCGCGGTCGTGACCGTGCCCGCATACTTCAACGACAACCAGCGCCAGGCCGTGCGCGACGCGGGCCGCATCGCGGGGCTCGACGTCATCCGCATCCTCAACGAGCCGACGGCGGCGGCGATCGCGTACGGCTTCAACCGCGCCGATCGCCGCACCATCGTCGTCTACGACATGGGCGGCGGCACGTTCGACGTATCGATCGTCACGATCGATCCGGCGCAGGGCTTCGACGTCATCGCGACGACGGGCGATTCGTACCTCGGCGGCGAGGACTTCGACGATCGCGTCGTCGACTGGATGGTGAAGGAGTTCGAGAGCGCGCACGGCGTCAGCGTCACGGGCAACGCGCTGGCGATGTCGCGCCTGCGTCAGGCCGCGCAGAAGGCGAAGGCCGAGCTCTCCGAGATGACCACGACCGAGATCCAGCTGCCCTTCCTCGCGAGCGGCAGCAGCGGGCCGCTGCACTTCGAGTCGAGCTTCACGCGCAGCGCGCTCGAGCAGATGACGGCGCACCTGATCACGCGCAGCCTCTCGATCTGCGAGAAGGCGCTCACGCTCGCGGGGCTCAAGGTTCCGCACATCGACGAGGTCGTGCTCGTCGGCGGCATGACGCGCATGCCGGCGATCCAGAAGGCGGTCGCCGGCTTCTTCGAGCGCGAGCCGTGCAAGGGCGTGCATCCCGACGAGGTCGTCGCGATCGGTGCAGCGATCCACGGGCACGCGCTCGCGAGCGAAGAAGAAGGCAAGGGCAGCCTCCCGCCGCTGCACGACGTCACGGCGCACTCGCTCGGCATCATGATCGCGGGCGGCAAGTTCGATCCGGTCATCCCGGC
>CAYSCF010000061.1:0-8820 GCA_964429305.1 uncultured Sandaracinaceae bacterium
CGCCGAGTCACGAGGCGCAAAGCGCCGACGTGAGAGGCGTCCAGCTCGTGCTCGTGCTCGTGCTCGTGCTCGTGCTCGTGCTCGTGCTCCCGCTCCCGTTATCATCCCCGCGTGCCCCTCCGCATCATCGCCCTCAAAGAAAACCAGGACGACCTCTACACCGCGACCCAGCAGGAGCTGCCGGAGCTGCTCGCCAACCCCAACAACATCGTCTGGGTCGACATGTGGGATCCGGGCGAGCCCGAGAAGAAGCTGCTCGCGGGCACGTTCGACATCCATCCGATTCTGATCGAGGACATGATCGCCGACTCGCCGACGCCCAAGGTCGAGCGCTTCGAGCGTTACCTCTATCTGGTGTTCCATGCGCTCGACGAGGGCTGCGAGAAGAAGGGCAAGGTCGACACCGTCGACTTCGACTTCTTCGTCGGCGCGAACTGGCTCGTGTCGAGCCATCCGCCGAACAACTCCGCCTCCGATGGCGCGCTCAAGGTCGTGCAGAAGAAGCCGACCGAGCTGCGCAAGGGCGTCGCCTACATCGCGTACCTGATGGTCGAGGACATCACCGAACGCTTCCTGCCGCTCATGGATCGGCTCGATGCCGACATCGACGCGCTCGAGACCGAGATCTTGCACGGCAGCGGGCCCCACCTGCTCGAGCAAGTGTTCGCGATGAAGAAGACGCTGCAGCGCCTTCGCCGCGTCGGCCTCCATCAGAAGGAGATCCTCAACCGACTCGGTCGCGGAGACTTCGTGCTGATCCCCGAGGAGACGCGGCCCTTCTTCCGCGACGCCTACGATCACTTCGTCCGCGTCGTCGATCTCGGCGACAGCTTCCGCGAGATCGTGAACGGCGCGATGGAGGCCTACATCTCCATCAACGGCCACAAGATGAACGAAGTGATGAAGGTGCTGACGCTCTCGAGCACCATCATGCTCCCGCTGACCTTCATCGCCGGTCTCTACGGCATGAACTTCGACGTGATGCCCGAGCTGCACTGGCGCTACGGGTACTTCGTCGCGATCGGGGCGATGGTGCTGACCGCCATCGCGCTGGTCACCTTCTTCAAGCGGCGACGCTGGCTCTGAGCGTGTAGGATCGCCTGCGAATGCTTCGCCTGCTCGTGCCCTTGCTCGTCCTCTTCCTCGCGACGCCCGCGCTCGCCCAAGACCACGAGCCGACGGACGCAGAGCTCGCCGAGGCGCGCCACAGCTTCGACGTCGCAACCCAAGCGTTCGAGACCGGCGACTACGAGACTGCCGTGAGCGAGTTCCGCGCCGCGCTCGAGCTCTCCGGCGCGGCCGACCTCTACTTCAACATCTATCTCTCGGAAGAGCGCGAAGGCCGCCTCCAAGATGCGGCTGCTGCGCTCGATCAGTACCTGCAGCAAGGCACCATCGACCCCGAGCAGCGTACGCTACTGACCGGGCGGCTGGAGCGTCTGCGCGCACGCATCGCAGCGCACACGCCGGCGCCAGCGGTGGAAGAACAGCAGGAGCTCCACGCGAGCCCGATCGCGACGCAGCCCGAGCCCGTCGTCGCTCCGACGCCGGAGGCGGCGCCCACTCCGATCGCGGAGGCGACACCCGCGCCAGCGCCGCCGGTCTCGACGAGCCCGCCACTCGCCGGCATCGTGATGCTCTCGGTCGCGGGCGCGCTGCTCGTCAGCTTCGGTGTCTTCGCCGGGCTCGCAGCCGCCGAGAACGATCGGCTCACGGGCGCATGCAACCGATCGTGCTCCTCGGACCAGGTCGCGACGCTCAACACGTACGACATCGTCGCGGATGCGAGCTGGATCGGTGGCGCAGCGCTCGGTGTCGTCGGGCTCGTGTTGCTCTTCGTACTGCCGCCCGACACGCACACCGACACGTCGGTCGCGTTTCTTCCGTGGATGAGCCCGACGGGCGCAGGCGCGGCGATCGGAGGCCGGCTGTGAGGCGGATCGTTCTCGCGTCGTTCCTCGTGCTCGGCGGCTGCCTCGTCGTCGATGCGCCGAGCAATCACATGGGTGGTGACTCGGACGCCAGCGCGCCCGATGCCAGTCTGTTGCCCGTGCCGGCGACAGCGGCTTGCGCATCCGTCGCCGCCGTCGCGTGCCAGGGCTACGAGAGCTGCTGCGATACGCACAGCGTCTCGATGAGCGACTGCGTCAGCGCGATCCAGACGAGCTGCGCGCAACACATCGGCCCGTTGTTGGCCGACAGCCGGACGGGATACGACCCCGACGTCGCCGCGGAGGTGCTCGCCGAGGGGCAGATGCTCGTCGCGCACTGCGATCCCGGGATCGTGGCTTGGTACTCCTCGCGCGGCGGTCTCGAGCGCGTGTTCCAGGGAACCGTGGCCGGAGGTCGAACCTGCGCGACGATGGCGAACGACGCGGCGGCCTACTTCTCGTGCCGCGACTTGATGTACGGCTGCATCGGCGACGCCTCGTCGGGCTTCACGTGCAGCATGCGCCGCGACAACGGGCTCGCCTGTCACGTCGATGCCGACTGCGTCGATGCCGACTACTGCGAGGGCTTGAGCCCGGGGTCGAATCCCGTCTTCGGTCTCCCGGGTCGGTGCCAGCGACGTCTAGCCCCCGGCTCGTCGTGCACGACCGCGAGCGCTTGCATGTCGTACGTATGCGACACGAACGGGACTCATCAGTGCGTCGCGGCGACGCGGCAAGCCGCGTACTGCGGCTTCCACTGACGATCCTCGAGCGCTCTCAGCCCGCCGACTGATCGGGTGATCTAGAGCCCGATGCCGTAGCGAACGTTGAGCGTGCTCTCGACTCGCTGCCCTGCTTCCAGCGAGTACGCGGCGCTCTCGAAGCTCGGCGCGCTCAGCGTGCCGTGCGCGTCGTGGCCGAAGCCGTAGCCCTCCTGGGGCATGCCGAACGCGTCGGTGCGCATGCGGCCATCCTCGTCTTCGTCGTGCAGATACGCGAACGCGTACGTGCCGGGGCGCGGTGCGCGGATCACGCAGCGCGCGGTGCCTGCGTGAATCGGGGCATGACAGGTCGCCACTTGTCCGCCTTCGTGCGTCCACACGTGCGGGTCGGCGTAGATGCCGCCGCCCACCCAGCCGACGTCGTTACGCAGACCATGGACGACGAACACGAAGGTCGGTCCCTCGTCCTGCGCCAGGACCGGCGCCGCGACGAAGGCACAAGCGAGGGCAAGAAGAGAAAGGCGGGTGCGCATGGGACTACGCATCATGACCCGCGAGCGCGAAGCCGGGGAGGCACTTCACGTATCTTTGCGTTTCGACCGGGTAAAAAGTGCCCGGGCCCGCCGTAGTGGGGCAAACGTCAGCGGACGACTGCAGCGTGCTTGCGCTCGCCGACGAGATAGCTGGCGATCTCGGCGAGCGACGAGAGGTCGTGGACGTCTTGATCGAGCACCGGCACCTCGACGTAGAGCACGCCCTTGCCGCCGCGCGATTCGAGCCGATCGCACTCGAGCCGATCGGCGACGGCCTGCAGGCGCGCATCGTCCAGCGCGCGCCGCATGCGCGAGACGAGCCGTGAGGAGTCGGCTGTCTTCGGCAGCTCGCGCTTGGCCTCGGCATCGAGGACCGCGGTCGTCTCGCTCGGCTCGGCCACGAGCGGATGCACCTGGTTCACGACGAACGCGTCGCGCGTCATGCCGCTCTCTTCGAGGCGCTCCGAGAAGAAGATCGCCTCGTCGACCGAGAGCGGCGCAGGGCTCGTCACGATCACGAACGCGACGTCGTCGCTGCGCAGCGTGCGCGCGACCTCTTCCGCGCGCTTGCGGAAGCCTCCGAAGAGATCGTTGAAGTCGGTGACGAAGTGCGCGACCTGCTCGATGAAGCCCGCGCCCGTGAACTTGCTCATGCCCGCGAGCACGACCTTCGCGCCCTTCGTCAGCAGCGAGAGCGAGAAGCTCTTTCGCTCTCCTTCGACCGTCTGCGTGAGCCAGCGCATCGCGGGCGAGTCGACCAGGCCGCTCAAGCGCGCGGGCGCATCGAGGAAGTCGAGCGCGTTGCTCGTCGGCGGCGTGTCGAGCACGACGAGGTCGTAGCGAGGATCGCGCCGCACGGCGTGGAGCTTCTCCATCGCCATGTACTCCTGCGTGCCCGCGAGCGACGTCGAGATGTACTGATAGAGGCGGTTGCCGAGGATCCGATCGGCGCGCTCCTTCGACGAGGCGGTCGTGCGCACCAGCTCGTCGAACGTGCGCTTGGTGTCGAGCATCATCGCCGAGAGCGAGCCCTTGACCTCGATGTGCTGCGCCTCGAAGAGCTCGCGCGGCACGGCCTGCTCTTGCTCGCGCATCTCGGTCAGGCCGAGGCTGTTCGCGAGCCGGCGTGCCGGGTCGATCGTCAGACAGAGGACAGCTCGCCCCTGCTTGGCGGCGTGGAGCGCGAGCGCGGCGGCGGTCGTCGTCTTGCCGACGCCGCCGGAGCCCACGCACACCACGACGCGATGCGCGGCGATGATCTCGGCGAGGTTGTTCATGGCCGACAGGACTTCAGATAATTCATCGGCGGATGACGGCGCGGGATGCGCATCGCGCAGACGCCCGAGCCAGCGGCCTTCGTCGGAGCAAGGTCACGGCGCGGTCCATCCGGGCGCCGCGCCCGTGGTGCCACCGCTCGTCACGCTCATGTCGCGCACGCGCCAGTAGAAGCGGCCGCCATCGAGGTCGACGAGCGCGACGGGACAGCCCTGCTCGTCGACGCCGACGAGCTGCGTGATGTGCGCGCTCGCGCCGACGTAGGGCTCCATGCCCATGTCCCAGTTGAGATCGCCGTTCACGTCGCGATGACGTCCGAGCGTGACCTGCGCACCGAGCGCGATCGGATCCCACACGACCTGCGCCTCGGTGAGGCCACACGCCTGCGGGCCGGGCACGCCGCCGGTGCCGAAGATGCCGGTGCCGACCGAGGGCGCGCGGCCGTGATCGGTGGTGACGCCGAGGCTCGGCGTGGAGGCAACGTCGTCGACGACGCTGAACGTCTCGTAGACGCTCGTGTCGCCGGCGGGCCGCAGATCACGCACGCGCCAGAACCACTGCTGACCGTCGATGTCGACGCGCACGCCGGGGCAGCCTTCGGTGTCGAGATCGCCGTACGACGCGACGTGCGCCCTGCGACCGACGTAGGACGACATCTCCTCGGCCCAGTTGGTGTCGCCGTCGACCGCGCGATGCCGGCCGAGCACGACGCTCGCGCCGATCGTGGCGGCGCCGTAGCTCGCGACCTGCTGGTGGCAGCTCTGCGGGAACGCCTCGGAGCCTTCGAACACTGCCGGCAGCGGCTGCAGGCCCGTTCCGATGCCCTGATCGCGCACACGCCAGAAGTATGCGCCGCCGTCGGTGTCGACGCGGATGCCGGCGCAGCCCCGCTCGTCCACGCCGCTCAATCGCGTGACGTGACCCGAGCGACCGAGGAAGCGCTCCATGCGCGGATCCCAGTTGTCGTCGCCGCGCACCATGCGATGGCGCTGCAGCGTGACGACGCTTCCGATCTGGAGCTCGCCGTAGTCGGCGGTCGCATCCGTCATCCCGCAGCGCTCGGGCGCGCGACCCGGAGGCGGAGGAGGCGGCTCGGCCGGCGGCGTGACCGACGCCGCAGGCGACGCCCCTCCGATGGGCGAAGACGGAGACTGCGCGTGCGCCGGCGAGAGGGACGCCAGAGAAAGAGGCACGAGCGCCAGCGAGAACAGGAGCAGAGCGCGACCCGACATGCGCGCGCATCGTATCGCGAAGGGGCGCTCGGGGCACGGCATCACGGTTCGACCGCCCGTCCTGCGGAAACTTTGACCGGTGGGGCCGCTGCCCCGATCGTGGGGGCACGGAGGCGTGTCTCATTTGGCCCGCAAGAGCTCGGCAGCAGTAGCGACTTTCGACGACCCGACGCCCCCGCCCCCGCCGGAGCGGCCGCGCGGGGACGCGCCGCGTCGGCACGAGATCCTGGGGATCGTCGCGCTCTGTCTCACGGTGCTCGTCGCGCTCTCGATCGCGTCGTACGACGCGCGGGGCGGCGAGGACTGGATCGGCGTGCTCGGCGTGTGGATCGCAGGCGTGCTCGCGACTGCGTTCGGCATCGCCGCGTGGGTCGTCCCGATCGAGCTGGGTCTGCTCGCGGTTCGTCTCTTCGGCAAGAACAGCCGACCGATCGGCGCCGGACGTCTCGCGTCGGTGCTCGTGGTCGTGCTCATCGGCTGCGCGATGCTGCATCTGGCGATGCCGGATCAGACGGTGCTCGGCGGCCACATGCCGGGCGGCGCGATCGGCGAAGTGATCGGCGAAGTGCTGCGCTCGCTGCTCGGCCTCGTCGGCGCGTTCGTCGTGTGCACGACGGTGCTGCTGCTCACGATCGTGCTGCGCACGTCGCTCTCGATCGTCGGGACGTACAAGCGCCTCGCCGAGGTCGTGCAGACGGGCGCGCAGAAGCTGCTCGCGTGGGCGCGATCGCTGATCGAGGCGTTCCGCGAGGCGCGCGAGATCGAGCGCCAGGAGCGCGAGGCCGAGGCCGAGCGGAACAAGCCGCGCATCGTCACGAGCGCCGGCGAGATCGTCGCCGCGCCGCGAGAGGTGCTGGTCGGACCGTCGGGCGAGGCGCACGACACGCCGGTCGATCTGCCGAGCGCCGAAGCTCCCGCGCCCAAGCGTGCGCCGCGCAAGAAGGCGGAGCCGATCGAGGCCAAGAAGGAAGAGCCGATCGCGGCGTCGGTCGTGATCGAAGAGCAGGACGCGCCCGCGAAGGCGCCGCCGCTCTCCGAGCCGCCCAAGGCGCGCGCGGCGAAGGTCCCGGCGCCGACGATCGTGGCGCCGACGAAGAACGTCGAGCCGACCGTCGTGAAGATGCAGCCGCCACCGCCGCCCAAGCGCGGCGAGTTCGTGCTGCCGCCGAACGATCTGCTGGACCCGCCGCCGCCCGGCGAGCTGATCATCGACGCGAAGCTGCTGCGCGAGAACGCCGAGAAGCTCGTGCAGAAGCTCGAGAGCTACGGCGTGAAGGGCCGAGTCGACGAGATCCATCCGGGCCCGGTCGTCACGATGTACGAGTTCGAGCCGGCCGCGGGCACGAAGATCTCGCGCATCCAGTCCTTGTCGAACGACCTCGCGATGGCGCTCGCCGCGCAGAAGGTCCGCATCGTCGCGCCGATCCCCGAGAAGGAGCGCGTCGGCTTCGAGCTTCCGAACAAGCATCGCCAGATGGTCTCGCTGCGCGAGATCCTGGAAGCACCGGGCTGGAACGAGAGCAAGGCCGCGCTGCCGGTCGCGTTCGGCAAGGACATCGCGGGCAAGCCGGTCTACGGCGACCTCGCGAAGATGCCGCATCTCCTCGTGGCCGGCGCGACGGGCGCAGGCAAGAGCGTCGGCTTGAACGTGATGCTCGTGTCGCTCCTGATGAAGCGCACGCCCGACGAAGTCCGCATGCTCATGATCGACCCGAAGGTGGTCGAGCTCGCGGTGTTCGACGCGATCCCGCACATGCTGTTGCCGGTCGTCACCGACATGAAGAAGGCCTCGCTCGCGCTGCGCTGGGCGGTCGACGAGATGGAGCGCCGCTACCAGATGTTCGCCGACGCGGGCGCGCGGAACATCACGACGTACAACGAGCGCGTCGACAAGGTGATCGCGGGCGAGCTCGCGCCCGAGAAGCTCTCGCCGAAGAAGGCGGGCAAGCAGATCGCACGCGGCGTCGACGGCGAGGACGTGCTGCTGAATCCGTCGGACGACGAGCTGCCGGATGCGCTGCCGATGCCGACGAAGCTCCCGTACATCGTCGTCGTCGTCGACGAGTTCGCCGACCTCATGATGGTCGCAGCCAAGGACGTCGAGTCGGCGATCGCTCGTCTCGCGCAGAAGGCGCGCGCGGCGGGCATCCACGTGATCCTCGCGACGCAGCGCCCGAGCGTCGACGTCATCACCGGCATGATCAAGGCGAACTTCCCGGCACGCATCGCCTTCAAGGTGAGCCAGCGTCAGGACAGCCAGACGATCATCAACCAGAACGGCGCGGAGCACCTGCTCGGCGCGGGCGACATGTTGATGCTCCCGCCGGGCGCGAGCGATCTGAAGCGCGTGCACTCGGCGTACATCAGTGAGCACGAGGTGCAGACGATCACCGATCACCTGCGCACGCAGGGCAAGCCGGTCTACGACGAGCGGATCGTCGCGCCGCGCGACGACGAAGAGAGCGACGGCGAGGGCGCCGGCGGTGGATCGTCGAGCGACGATCCGCTCTACGACAAGGCCGTCGCGGCGGTCGTCGCCGCGGGCTACTGCTCCATCTCGCATCTGCAGCGGCAGCTGGGCGTCGGCTACAACAAGGCCGCCAAGCTCGTCGAGCAGATGGAGAAGGAAGGCGTCGTCGGCAGCGCGAGCGCCAAGGCCGGCGGCCGCCGCGAAGTGCTCGTCAGCGCGCTCTGACGCGGCTGCGGTACGCTCCAGCACGACACGCCATGAGCGCCGTGAGCGGTCACTCGCGGCAGGAGACGCTCTCGTTCGACGATCCCGCGAGCACGATGCGCGCCTTCGGCGGGTGGCTCGCTCGCGAGGGCGGCAAGAGGCCGATGTTCGTCAGCGACAACAACGGCTTCGATTGGATGTTCGTCTGCTGGTACTTCCACCACTTCACGGGCGGCTGTCCTTTCCGGCACAGCTCGACGAACCTCGGCTCGCTCTACAAGGGCCTCGTCAAGGACGCGTCGCAGACGTTCAAGCACCTGCGCGAGACTGCGCACACGCATCACCCGGTCGACGACGCGAAAGGCAACGCCGAGGCGCTGCTCGTGATGAAGGAGACACGCGGTCTGAAGATCGGCCTGAAGTGATCCGCGGCGCGACGGCGCTACCATCGCC
>CAYSCF010000061.1:8920-27293 GCA_964429305.1 uncultured Sandaracinaceae bacterium
CGCGGTCTGAAGATCGGCCTGAAGTGATCCGCGGCGCGACGGCGCTACCATCGCCGTCATGCGAGACGTCGTCGAGAAGCTGGCTGCGGCGGCGGGCGCGCCGGATCTGGTCGCGATCCTCTCGGAGCGCATGAGCACGAGCGAGCTCTCGACGCTCTTGCTCGAGGTGGCGCTGCGTCGCGCGGCCGCACGCACGCCCGCCGAGGTGCGCCGTCAGTACGAGCGCGATCGCTTCGTGCGGCCGTCGAAGGCGGACCCGCGCGTGCTCAACGCGATCGAGCGCGCGGCGTTCGATGCGGCGGTCGGCTTCACGCCGATCGCGTGCGCGCCGCTCGCGCCGCTCGGTGCGTGTGGATCGGTCGCGACCGTCTCGCAGAACAAGATCGTGACCACGATGCGCGGGAGCGAGGTCGCCTCCGACGCGTCGAATCTGCTCGCGCTCGAGTGTGCGGTGCGACGCGCGGCCGATCCGAGCGGTCCGGCCCTCGCGCTCACGGCGAGCCAACGGATGGTGCGCGCGCAGGCGCTCGAGCGACCGGAGTTCAGCGCGCACTTCCAGCTCTTCGTCACCGTGATGGCCGGTCGCGATCCCGGCGCGCGTGCCTTCGAAGAGGACGCCGTGACGCGCACGCTCATGGTGCAGCTCACGCTCTTGCGTGCGCTGGCCGCGCAGGGCTTCGCGTGCGGCCAGCTCTCGGTCGCGCTCTCGCCCGACGGGACGCACACACCGATCGCGGAGCGCGTGGCTGCGACACTGCGCGCACGATTCTCCGACGTTCCGATCGAGATCGACGGCGCCCGCCTCGCGGCGAGCGGCTACTACCAGAAGCTCTGTTTCGGCACGTGGGTGCATCGCGACACCGATCGCTTCCCGCTCGGCGATGGGGGGTTCACGGACTGGGTCGCCAAGCTCACCTCGAGCCGCAAGGAGCGTTGCTTCGTCGGCGCGCTCGGGACCGAAGCGCTCGCGACCGTTTTCGCGCCTGCGTGACGAACTGGCGCCCATCGCCCATCGTTGGGCGATGCGCGTCTTCGTCTTCGTCTTCGTGCTCGTCTTCGCGTTGGCGGCCGAGGCGCAGTCGCGCGGGACGCCGGCCGTCGCACCCGGGCTCGACATGCAATGCGCAGCGGTGCCGTTCTCCGTCATCCCGATGTCGAGGGTGCGCGCCACCGACGCGGGCAACGGCAACGTCGATCTCGACATCTTCGTGCTGAGCAGCACGCCCACGCCGACGATGGACGTCACGCGCGCGGGCAACACGCTGGAGCTCACGCTGCACGCGCCCGAAGGGACCATGTCGTGCACGCTCCACGCGCGGCTCGTCGGCGTGCCCGCAGGCAGCTTCGACGTTCGTCTCTTCAGTCGCCATCCGCGCGTCGAGCTCGCGCGCACGAGCGTCGCGGTCCGCTGATCGCGGGCTCCTTCGGTTTCGGGCTACGCTCTGCGCGTGCGCGCTCCATCGTCTCCGCTCGTCGCGTGGTCCATCGTGCTGGGTGCGCAGTGCCTGACGGCGCCTCTCGCGCACGCACAGGTGCCGTTGGTATCGGATCTGGGCGGCACGGTGGGCTTCGGCACCCAGTGTCTGTCGCCCAACGACGACGGCTCGTCGGATCCGATCGACCTCTCGGCCGCGTTCCCCACGGGACTGCGCTTCTTCAGCGGCACGTATCGGTCGGTCGTGGTCAACACGAACGGCAACGTCACCTTCAACGGCGCGCTGCCCGTCTTCACGCCGGATGCATTTCCCGTCGCCGACCAGCCGATGATCGCTCCCTACTGGGCCGACGTGGACATCCGTCCGTTCGACTCGGGCTGCGGCGGCTTCGGCGCGGGGACGGGCTCGCCGGGCAACGGTCCGTGCACCAACCCTTCCTCGAACGGTGTGTGGTGGCGCGTCGAAGACGGACGCTTCGTCGTGACGTGGGACCGCGTCGGCTACTTCAGCTGTCACGGCGATCGGCTCATGAGCTTCCAGCTCATCCTCACCGACACCTCCTCGTGCGCGAATCCGGGCGACTTCGATGCCGAGTTCCGCTTCAACCGGTGCGAGTGGACCACGGGCGATGCGAGCGGCGGCTCGGGCGGCTTCGGTGGAACCCCGGCGCAAGCGGGCTTCGACGCGGGAGATGGCGTGCACTTCTTCGCGGTGCCCGGCTCGCTGATGCCGGACATCCACACGCGGATGTGCACCGGCACCAACGCCGGCACCGCGGGCCTGTGGCGCTTCACGATCCGGAACGGCGAAGTGAGCATGGGCGGCAATGGCACGCAGACGTGTGGCGTCGGCATCTGCCGTCGGACGCAGGCGCGCTGCATGGACGGTGTGATGCTGCCGTGCGTTCCAGGGGCGCCGGAGGCCGAGCAGTGCGACGGCATGGACCACGACTGCAACGGCATGCCGAACGACGGTCAGATCACGTGCGGCATCGGAGCGTGCCGACGCACCGTCCCGCTCTGCACGGGCAACACGATGAACACGTGCGTGCCGGGTCGGCCCCGGCCGGAGACCTGCGACGACAACATCGACAGCGACTGCGACGGTCAGCTCGACGACTGTTGCCGGGCCGTCGGGATCGGTGACGCCGGCTGCGTCCCGTGGCCTCTGCTGTCCGGACGCGCGGGACCCTACGGCGACTGTGGATGCCGCGCGCCGGGTGCGGCTCTCGCACCAGCGAGCCGCTCGAGCGCGCTCTTCTGCGTCCTGCTCGCGATCGCGATCGCGCGGCGCCGTCGCCGCTGACGCCTCACGTCGTGCCGTCCCGTCGATGGACCGCGTCGAGCGCGTCGTCGGGTGGTCCGTCGCGCACGATGGCCCCGTGCTCGAGGACGATCACGCGATCGGCCCGTCGCGCGAGCGCGAGCCGGTGCGTCACCACGATGGAGGTGCGTCCTTCGAAGAGCGCGTCGAGCTCCGGCAAGAGCGCGGCCTCGGTGTCCACGTCGAGCGCGCTCGTCGGCTCGTCGAGGATGACGATGGATGGATCGCGCAGGAACGCGCGCGCGATCGCGAGACGCTGCCGCTCACCACCGGACAAGTTCTGCCCGCGCTCGTCGATCTCCGTGTCGAGGCGCTCTGGCAGCCGATCGAGCAGCGCGCTCAGGCCGGCGCGTCGGCACGCGCGCTCGACGTCGTCGTCGCTCGCGTCGGGCCGTCCCATGCGGACGTTCTCGCGCAGCGTGGTGGCGAACAAGAACGCTTCCTGTGGCGCCACGGCGATCGCGGCACGCAGGCTCGCGCGCCCGAGCTCGCGCGCGGACCGTCCCGACCAACGCACGGTGCCCGACGTGGGATGCGTGAGCCCCGCGCAGAGATCGAGCAGCGTGCTCTTGCCGGCGCCGGACGCGCCGAGGACGGCGACGTGCTCGCCGGGCTGGATGCGCAGCGTGACGCCGTCGAGCGCGGGCGCGCGCGTGTCGTCGTGGCGAACGCTCACGTCGTCGAGCACGACGCTGCCATCGAGTGGCGTCGTCACGTCGCGCTCGCCGGCATCGTCGAGCGCATCGACGCCGAGCCACACGGTCGTCGCATGCCATGCCGGGCGGGTCGAGACCCACGCACGGTACGCATCGGATGCGGTCGCGAGCGCGCCCTGCACGTAGACGAGCAGCGCGACGAACGCGACGAGCGAGCCCATCGACACGGCATGCGCGAGATAGAGCGCACCGCCGACGCTCCACACGAGCACGGGCAGGAGATCCCCGAGGGCCTGCACGGACATCGCGGCGCGCGTCATCGCGATGCCGGCTTCGAGGCCGGTGGTACGCACGGCGGCGATGTCCTCTTCGATCGCGGCGCGTCGCATCGCGTCGGCGCCGAGGCTGCGGAGATGGCGCAGGCCGAGCATGGTCTCGACGATCGAGCGCGCGAACGACTCACCGCTGCCGCGTGCGCGCGACGACAGGGCCTCGAGGCGCGCCTCGGCGCGGCGTGAGAGGCCGAGCGAGAGTGGCACGCTCAGCATCGTCAGCGCCGCGAGCGCCGGCTCGACCACCACGAGATAGGCGAGGGCGCCCGCACCGAGCACCAGCGATGGAACGACGCGCGAGGTGAGCACTGCGACGAACGACTCGATCTGACCGACGTCGCTCGTCAGCCGATGGGCGAGCGTGCCTGCGCCGGCGCGCTCCACGTACGAGAGGCGCAGCGCGAAGACGCGCTCGACGACGTCGCGTCGCAGCGTGGCGCTGGTTTCGCGCGCGACGGTCTGCGATGCAGCGAACGCGTGCACCGTGATCCACGCGTGCACCGCATAGAGCGCGACGTTGGCCGCGAGATAGCCGGCGATCGTGACGCCCAGATCCGCGGCGGCGATCGCATCGCGCCGCGCCAGCACGTGATCGACGAGCCACGCGACACCGGCCGAGAGAGGCAGATAGGTGAGCGACTGGAGCGTCTGCAGGATCGCCGCTCGCACGGCGGCAGGGCGATCGGCGAGGAGGCGGTCGAGCAGAGAGCGCAGCGCTCCGCGGTTCGCAGCCATTCCGCTCACGTCTTGGGGCGATGCGCTTCGTAGAGCGCGTCGCGCCAGGTCACGAGATCGGCGTAGTCCTTCGCGAGCGCCTCGTCGGTGAACCCCTTGCGGCTCGCCTTGCCCAGCTTGAGACCGAACGCGGGCGGCGAGACGAACGAGAGCATCTGCGCGGCCGCGATGTCGGCGAACGTGAACGTACCGAGCACGGTCTTGCCGTCCGACTTCGCGAGCGCCGCGCGGAGCTCGTCGAGGCATGCGCGTGCGACGCGCGTGTGCTCGGCGATCGACTGCGCTGCGGCGCCGTACTTGCCGAGCGTGCGCTCGACACCCATGCGTCCGACGCTGGTCGCGACGCCGCCGAGCGCGTTGCGCAGCCCGCGCGGGACCATCTCGCGCAGCGCCTCGGGATTCTCGAGCGTGCGATGGAGCGAGAGCACGCGGCCCGCATTCAGCGCGCGCTCGCCCACCTCGATCCAATGTGCGATCGCCGCGTCGTGCTCGCTCGGAAAGAGGACCGGCCCTTCGCCCACGGAGTCCGCGAAGCGGGCGATCTTCGCGGAGTCGTCGTATACGCGGCCCCGATCGTCGGTCATGACGGGCACCGTCACGTTGCCGCGCCAGCGTCCGGTCTTGATGCGCAGCGCCGGCTCGCCGATGAGCGGCTGGTACATGCGATACCGATACGGCACGCGACGCGCATCGAGCGCCCACTTCGCTTTCTCGGTCCACGGCGAGTACGGAAGCCCGAGCAGCTCGTTCATGCACGAGTGATAGCAAGCGAGCGGATCGCGACGACTCGCGTTCGGACCTCAGCGCCCCGTGCTCGGCGCGCTCGCGAGCAGCGTGAGCGGCTGGCCGGCCGGCACGATCATGATGTGATCGTTCGGGCTCTCGAGCAGCGCGCGCGACGCTTCGATCTCGCGCAGATGCAGTACGTCGTCGTTGAGCGACGCCGACACGAGCTGGTTCGCATCGGCCTGTGCCTGCGCAGCGATCACGAGCGCCGCCGCCTGTCCTTCGGCCTCCGTGCGTAGGCGTGCCGCTTCCGCGCCCGCGGTGCGCAGCGCTTGCTCGCGTTGCGCCGTGAACTGGCGCTCGCGTTGTACGTCGGCGATCGCCTCGTCGAGCGAGTCCGGCAGATCGATGTTCAAGAGCAGCACGTTGTCGACCACGATCGCACCCGCGTCGATCTCTCGGCTCGCGAGCAGCCCGGCGACGCCGTTGCGGACGAGCGACTCCATGCGCAGCTGAAAGGCCTCGCGCTCGTCGACGAGCTCCATCGCCGCGAAGCTCGATGCTGCGTCGCGCACCGCGGTGCGCACGATCGGATGGATCACGCTCGTCGCGTACTCGGGGCCTAGCAAGCGGAAGACGGAGACCGCCGCCGAGCCACGCAGATGGAATTGGATCGACACGCCGATGCCGACCGCGAGCTGATCGCGCGTGAGCGCATCGACGTCCTCGTCGTGCGGCGTGGTCGCCGCGCCGCTCTCGCCCATTTGGTACGTCTCGGTGCGAATACTGAGCGGGTACACCGCTGCGAACGGGCTGATGAAGTGGAACCCCTCCGGGTACGTCCAGTCCTGCGTGCGGCCCCAGCTCGTGGTCACACCCACCGCGCCGGGCGGCACGGTCGCGCCGCAGCCCATCAGACCGACCGCGCAGCACAGCACGCTCACTCCACGTCGCACGCTCATGGCCCCTCCTCGCGAGTGAGGTGAAACACGCGATGAATCGCTTCATTCCGGCACGGATCGTGTCGGTTTTCCCGCGGCCACCGCCCGCGTTAGAGTCGCGCCCGCATGCGTCTCATCCTCGTTCTCGCGTCGCTCCTCGCTCTCGTTCCCGCGTGTGGTGGCGGTGGTCAGTACGGCTACGCCCACGAGTACAGCAGCATCGACGGAGAGGACGCGTATCTGCGTCGTGTCGTCGACACGAGCTACGAAGAGGTGCGCCGCGCGCGGCCCGAAGATCAGACGTTCATCGGCTGGTTCGGCATCGTGGTGGAGCCGCCGGTGACGGACGGTGACACCACGCGCCTCGTGCTCTCGCTGCGCGCGCACCAGGATCGTCATCTCTGCTCGACGAGCAGCAGCGACTCGTGCCGCGTGACCGTGTCGGAGCGCGAGATCGGTCGCTTCACGGCGCTCGTGCACGTGCATCCGGAGGACGTCGCGGCCGGACCGACGCGCCTGGCGGTGGGCTCGCTCGTGCGCGTGTACGGTCGATCGACCGGCAACGACGCGAGCGACTTGCCGGTCATCGCCGCCGAGTGGTACCGACACTGGCCCGCGCACTACTTCGTGACGACGGCGGCGGCCTCGAGCATGCGGCGTTGAGCATGGCAGCCTCGGACCTCGAAGAGCTCCAGCGAGGCGCGGCCGTGCTCTACGGCGCGTCGCGCGGCATCTGGGTGATGATTCTCTTCGGCAAGCCGACCAAGGCCGACATGCTGCTCGCGCGGCCGGCCCTGGTGGCGATGTCGAAGCGCGAGCCGGCCGGCTTTCCGACGCTGACGTGGATTCTCCCGGAAGCGGGCCTCAGCATGGACAACGATGCGCGCGCCGCGGCGGCGGAGGTCACCAGCGAGCACGCCAAGCAGATCCTCGCGCAGGCGACGCTGATCGAGCTGAGCGGGTTCCAGGGCGCCACCGTGCGCGCGATCGTCGCTGGCCTCGACATGATGAGCCGCAGCGCGAGCCCGAAGAAGGTCTTCGGCGAGCTCGCACCCGCGATCGATTGGTGCGCGCGGCTCGCCAAGGACAAGACGGTGCTCGGCGACGTGGCGAGCATCGTGACGACGCTGAACGCCACGCGCGCGGGCCTCGTCACGAAGACGAGCTGATCTCCGCAGCCGTGCCCGGCGAGCCGAGCTCCGGCAGAGATCAGTCCGATTCGACGAACTTCTTGAGCCGATCGAGCGCCGCGTCCCAGCTCGCCGAGATGCGATCGAGCTCGGCGCGGGCGTCGTCCAGCCGATCGGGAGCGAGCTCCCAGATCCGCTCTCTGCCGCGCGTCGCGCTCTTCACGAGACCCGCGTCCTCGAGGATCGTCAGGTGCTTGCTGACCGCTTGCCGCGTGACGTCCGTCTTGTCCGTGAGGCGCGTGATCGACATCGGCCCTTTCTGACCGAGCCGCAGTACGAGCGAGAGCCGCGTGGGATCGCCGAGCGCTGCGAAGATCGGCGCCGCGTCAGCTCGCGACATGCTGCGCGATCTTTCCGGCGTAGTGCAGCCAGCCGCCCAGATGCGCACGGAAGGCGACGTCGCTGCGATCGGCCGGCAGGCGCGCGAACCCCGACTCGGTCAACGTGAGCTTGGTGCCCGTGCCGCTGTCCTCGAGCCGGAATTCGACGCGCGTCGGCGGCTCACCGGCGTAGTCGCGGCCCTCTTCGACCGTGTACGGGTGCCAGAACCACGAGAAGACCGACTCGGGCTCGATCGTCTCGATCGTCAGCTCGTGCAGGCGGCCCGCCTTCTCGCCCGTCGACTTCGCGCGCGTGGTGCGCCCGGGCACGAACGCGCCTTCGACCTCGAGACCGAACCACGTTCCGAATTCGCGCGGATCGCTGATCGCCTTCCACACGCGCGAGCGCGGCGCGGCGAGCTGCATCGTCTTGACGACGCGATCGCCCTCGGCGAAGCGCGCGATGCGCTGCACCTGCTCGGTCCAGCCCCCGTCGTTCATGCGGAGCGCATCGGCGCGTCGCGCCTTCGGCAGCCGGTCGAAGCCGGACTCGACGAGCACGAGGCGCGTGCCGCCGGGGATGTCCTCGAGCCGCATCTCGACGAGCGTCTTCTCTTCGCTCGTGTAGTCGCGGCCCTTCTCGATCGCGAACGGATGCCAGCGATACGAGAAGAGCGTCTCCGGCTGGATCGTCTCGATCCAGATCTCGATCGGCGTGCCTTCGTACGCTCCCTTCGAGGTGAGGCGGCCGGAGACGCGCTGGCCAGGGGCGAACGCGTCGTCGAACGCCACCTCGAACCACGCGCCGAACTGCTTGGCGTCGCTGATCGCCTTCCACACGCGCGATCGCGTGGCCTTCATGTCGATGCGCTTCTCGATCCGATCCGTGCTCGTCATCTGCTGCGTCTGGGTCATGTGCAACCTCCGGGTTGCATGATGGCCGAGTCCGCGAGATATGCAACCAAAAAGTTGCATGACGTCGATCGCGGACGCGTTACGTCACGAAGCCATCGGCGTGCGCACGCATCCACGCGACCAGCTCTCGAGATCGCCGCGAACGAGCTTCTCCTCGAGCGCGTCGCGCGCACCCACGTCGGCGAAGCAGACGTCTGCCGGAGTCTTCCCCGCCTGCGCTGCGAGGTCGACGCCCGCGCTCATGCGGTCCCAGAGCGCAGCGATGTCGTCGTGGCCGAGCCGTCGCGCGGCGGAGGAGATGCGCGCGGCCATCCACGGGGGCTCTTCGGCGACGAGTGAGCCGAGCCCGCTCCGGCATGCGACGCCGTAGAGGAGCCAGAGCGCGAGGAAGTCGAGCACGGGCTCGGGTCGTGCGGGCGTCATGGAAGGTGCGCGCGCCGCTTCGATGTAGAGCGGGTCGACGACCTCCTGCCAGATCTCTTCGAAGGTCGCGGTCCGCAGCCGAGCGTGGTCCATCCACCGCGGTAGCAATGGCCTCGTCGGAGGTCAACGACGGCGCGGCGAGCCCACCGTCGGGCGCTACGCTCTGCAGCGCATGACCACGCTCTCGTTGTACGGCACGCCTCTCTCGCACTTCACGCGCAAGATCCGCGTGCTGCTCGCCGAGCTCGACGTCGCGTTCGACTTCGTCCGCGTGGGCGGCGTGCTCGGCACGGCGCCGAGCGGCTACGGCGACAATCCACTGCTGCGCATCCCGACGCTCGCGCACGACGGCGTCACGCTCGTCGACTCGGATCACATCGCGCGTCACCTCGTGGGCCGATTCGATCCGGGCGATCGCCTATGCGTGCGCAGCGACGATCCGCACGACCTCAACCGGCTCGCGGTCGCGAACGGCGTGATGGACAACGAGGTCGTGCTCATCCTCGCCGCGCGCGGCGGCTTCACCGATCTCGAGAGCGTCGCGTACTTCCGCAAGCTCTCGACGGGCATCGACTCGGGCCTCGCTTGGCTCGATGCGAACGTGGAGGAGGGTGAGCTGGACTACGCGGACATCGCGCTCGTGTGCATGTGGCAGCACCTCGCACACTACGGGATCGCGAAGAACCTCGATCGCCACGCGCGCATCGCCGCACGCGTCATGCAGTTCGCCGATCGCGCGTCGATCGCGAGCACGACACCAGCGACGTCGCTCGCCGAGGCCGCCGCCGTCGGCTGGAAGCCCGCCTGACGAAAACGAGAACGCCGACGCCCCGAAGGACGCCGGCGCTCGCGATTCGATCCGATGTCGATCAGTTCCGGTACATCGTGACGACGCAGGCGCCGCCCAATCCCAGGTTGTGCTGGAGCGCGACCTTCGCGTTCGGGACCTGGCGATCACCCGCGGTGCCGCGCAGGTGCCACACGAGCTCGGTGCACTGCGCCAGGCCCGTCGCGCCGAGCGGGTGACCCTTGCTGAGCAATCCGCCCGACGGGTTCGTGACCCACTTGCCGCCGAACGTGTTGTCGCCGTCCCAGATCATCTTCTCGGCTTCGCCTTCCTTCGCCAAACCGAGCCCCTCGTAAGTCAGAACCTCATTGGCCGTGAAGCAGTCGTGCAGCTCGATGACCTGCACGTCGTTCGGGCCCAGGCCCGCCTCCTCGTAGACCTTCGCGGCCGCCTTCTTCGTCATGTCGAAGCCGACCATCTTGATCATCGAGTGCTCTTCGAACGACGACGGATAGTCCGTGGTCATCGCCTGGCCGGCGATCCACACGGGCTTGCTGATGCCCTTCTTCTTGGCGAAGTCGTCGCTGCACAGGATCGCTGCGGCCGCGCCGCACGTCGGCGGGCAGCACTGGTAGCGCGTGAGCGGATCGAAGACCTCGGGTGAAGCGAGGATCTCTTCGACCGAGTACGTCTCCTGGAAGAGCGCGTACGGGTTCTTCGCCGCGTGCTTGCGCGCCTTCTCGGCGACCTTCGCGAACGTCTCGCGCTTGGTGCCGTACTTCCAGCGGTACTCGCGGCCCGCGCCGCCGAACATCTGCGCGGCGCCGGGTGCGCCGTTGACGCCCTGCACTTCGTTCATGGTGTTCGCGTGCTTGTCGAGCGGGTTGGTCCGGTCGTTCCACTGCGCTTCGAGCGCGCCCTTCTTCATCTGCTCGAAGCCGACCGCGAGCACGCACTCGGCGATGCCGCCCTCGATCATCTGCTTGGCGAGCATCAACGCGCTCGAGCCCGTCGAGCAGTTGTTGTTCACGTTGAAGACCGGAATGCCGGTGAGGCCGACCTCGTAGACCGCGCGCTGACCGCACGTCGAGTCACCGTAGACGTAGCCGGCGATCGCCTGCTCGATCTCGTTGAACTCGACGCCGCCGTCCTTCATCGCGGCCTTGATGGCGTTGCTGGCCATCACGTTGTACTCGTCGCTCGCGCCGGGCTTCTGGAACTTCACCATGCCCACGCCGATCACGTTCACTCTGCGTCCCATGTGCATTGCTCCTTACTGAAAACGTTTGAGGGAACGGATCAACCGAGCTTGGACAAGAAGGCGAGGCACGATGCGAGATGCGCGTCGCCGTCCACACGAACCTTGCCGTGCTGATAGAAGCTCTGCAGCTGGCCATTCGAAGAGGCCAATGCCGCGAGGTTGTCGTCGCTGACCGTGAGCACGATGTCGGCCTTGTCGGCCTTTCCCTGCTTGATCGAGCCCGCGCCGTTCTTCAGATCGATCGTCCAGACGCCGTCCGGATCCTTCACGCGGAGCTCGACGACGGCGCCGACCTCCTTCGCGAGCGACGCGTTCTCGGCGATGCGCTTGCCGATCTTCTCGATGACGGCCGCCGCCTTCGCGGGGCCTGCGTGGGCCGCGTGCTCGGGCGTCTTCTCGCCCTTCGCGCTCGGCGAGACCGAGCCGGAGGCGGCGCCCGCTTCGACGCCCAGGCGCTTCTTCGCGGCTGCGATCACGTCGTTCGGATCGACGTTCTTGAGCACGGGCGCGAGCTTCTGGCTCGCCATCACGTTGCCCGTGATCTTGAGCTTGCCGGTGGTGAAGAGCTTCATCGCGTCGGCCTTGCCGGCGACCATGTCCATGAAGTCCGCGTCGCTGATCTCGAAGGTGCACTCGGGCGGCACCGACTCGCTGCTCGCGACCGCGCCGTTTCCGTTCTTCAGATCGAGCGTCCACACCGCATCGGGTGACTTCAGCTTGAACTGGAAGATCGTCTTGGCGGCGCCGACGGCCTCCGCGCCCTTCTTGGCGAGGAATGCCGCGATGCCGGCGAACACGTCCGCGCTGATCGGCGTCGCATCGACCGGTGCCGCCGCCGCTGCCGCTGCCGGAGCCGCCGAGCCACCGGCACGCTTCTGCGCCGCGGCGAGCACGTCCTTCGGGTCGACGTTCTTGAGCACCGGCGCGAGCTTCTGGCTCGCCATCACGTTGCCGCTGATCTTCAGCTTGCCGGTGGTGAAGAGCTTCATGGCGTCGGCCTTGCCAGCGACCATGTCCATGAAGTCCGCGTCGCTGATCTCGAACGTGCACTCGGCAGGAACGGGCGAGCCGCTCGCGACCATGCCGCTGCCGTTCTTGAGATCGAGCGTCCACTCGCTCGAGGGATTGCTGAGCTTGAACGCGAAGATCGTCTTGGCCTGCGCGACCGCGTCGGCGCCCTTCTTCGCGACGAAGGCCTTGATGCCCTCGAACACGTCGGTGCTGTTCGGCTCCACCGGGCCCGCTGCGGCTGCCGGTGCTGCTGCCGCCGATCCACCGCTGCGCTTCTGTGCCGCCGCCATCACGTCGTTGGGATCGACGTTCTTCAGGATCGGTCCGAGCTTCTGCGAAGCCATCACGTTGCCGCTGATCTTCAGCTTGCCCGTGGTGAAGAGCTTCATCGCGTCGGCCTTGCCGCTGACCATGTCGAGGAAGTCCGCATCCGTGATCTCGAACGTGCACTCGGCGGGAATCGGCGAGCCTTGCGCGAGCGAGCCCGATCCGTTCTTGAGATCGAGCGTCCACTCGCTCGAGGGATTGCTGAGCTTGAAGGCGAAGATCGTCTTGGCCTGCGCGACGGCGTCGGCGCCCTTCTTCGCGACGAAGGCCTTGATGCCTTCGAAGACGTCCGCGCTGTTCGGGACCACCGGGCCTCCGCCGGTCGCAGCGGCAGCGACCGCCTTCGGCTTTTCCTTGGCCTTCGGGATCTCTTTGTAGAGCTCGATCGCCGCGTTCGAGATGACGACCTTGTCGCGGTCCTTGCTCTTCACACGGAAGAGGATCTTCGTGTCGGACTCCTTCCACATCTCCGTGACGATCGTCTCGCCCGGAAGCACCGGATCGGCGAAGCGCACCTTGATGCTCTTGAAGTACCGGTAGTCGCCGTCCTTGGCGAACGAGCTGAGCACGTGACGCGCGGCATAGCCGAACGTGCACAGGCCGTGCAGGATCGGCTGCGCGAACCCGAACGCCTTGGCGAATCCCGGATCGGCGTGCAGCGGGTTCCAGTCGCCGCTCAAGCGATAGAGCAGCGCCTGGTTCGCGTGGATCTTCTGCTCGACCGTCTTGTCGGGCGCGCGATCGGGCGCCGCGTTGAGGTTCTTCTCGTCCGGCCCGCGATCACCACCCCAGCCGCCCGCGCCCTTCGCGAACGTGCTGACCTCGTTCTTGATCAGGAGGTTGCCGTCCTCGTCGAACGTGTCGATCGCGGTGACGATGACCGCGCCGCCCTTCTTTCCGCCGTCGCTGCCCTTGTCCCAGATCTGCGAGATGCGCGCCTTGTGCGTGAGCTTCTGGTGCAGCGGCAGCGGGCGCAGGATCTCCGTGTACTGCTCGCCGTGCAGCACGCGATCGAGGCCGTACTTCAGGCCGGGCGCCTGCTTTCCTTCTTTGCCCATCTGCAAGATGGTGTTGAGCGCGGGGATGACGCCGTAGGTCGGCGCCGCGACCATGCCGTCGCCGTGCAGCTCGTAGACGAGCTTGAGGTCGGCCGCGTTGTTCGGATCCTCCGCCGCGCCGATGCCGAGCGCGTAGAGCGCGAGATCACGCTCGTCGTACTTGCTGCGCATCTCGGGGAACTCGTATCCGAGCGCCGCATCGACATCGACGTACTGGTTGCCGCCCTTGCTGGGCCCGGCGTTCACGTTGTCCATGATCGGTTCCATGGACGCGTTGATGTTCGCGGGGTGCGTGGCTTCGGTGAAGTCGGTGACCTCTTTCCACTTGTCGTCGACGTCTTCGGCGGTGACCGCGCGGCCGAGGCGGAACATCGCGCCCTTCGTGCGCTCCCAGCGCAGCTTCGAGTAGAAGCCGCCGCCGACCTCGTAGAGACCGCCGCCGTCTTCCTGGCTCTCGTGGCAGAGCTTGACGACGAGCGAGGTGACGTACTCGACCTTGAGCGCCTCGAGCAGGTTCGCGGGCAGCACCGTCTCGGTCATGCGCGAGCCGGCGATCGGCGCGATCGTATTCACGACGACGTTGTTCTTCTTGCCCTCGATCGCGAGCGTGCTGCCGAAGCCGTAGAGGCCGAGCTTCGCCATCGAGTAGTTCGCCTGGCCGAAGTTGCCGTAGATGCCGGCGGCCGACGACGTCATGATGATTCGGCCGTACTTCTGCTCGCGCATGATCGGCCACGCGGCGTACGTGCACTTGAACGCGCCCTTCACGTGGACGCGATAGACGAGGTCCCAGTCCGCTTCCGTCATCTTCTGGAACGAGACGTCGCGCAGGATGCCGGCGTTGTTGATGAGCACGTCGATGCGACCGAACGCATCGACGGCCGTCTTGACGATCTTGTCGCCGTCCTCGACCGAGTCGTAGTTGGCGACGGCCTGACCGCCGGCCGCTTTGATCTCGTCGACGACCTTGTCGGCGGCCGCGGAGCCCTTGCCCTCGCCGTTGAACGCGCCGCCGAGATCGTTGACGACGACCTTCGCGCCGCGCTTGCCGAATTCGAGCGCATGCGAGCGACCGAGCCCGTTGCCCGCGCCCGTGACGACGACGACTTTTCCGTCGAACCGGAGTTCCTTGCTCATTCGCGCCTACCTTTTCTTCTCTGCAGGCCCGGATTCGGGTCCCGCGCTCGCGTTCATCACCGCCGACACTTCGCGGGGCGATATTTCGTACGCGAAAGAATCGATCCGGCGGTGGCGCCCGTCAAGGCGATCTCACCACGCACCGTGAGTCGTCCTCACAGAAGCGTGCGTGTGCGGCCCGCGCGAGCGCGATTTCGCGGCCGATCACGCCGGCACGAGGCCTGCTCGACGAGCGATCATGCGATTCCTCGTCGTGCTCTGTTGCTGGATGCTGCCCACCGTCGCCATGGCCCAGGCCCACTACGTCGATCTCGACACGATGAGCCACGACGAAGAGTCGCGCGTCGCGACGTCGCTCTACGTGATCGGCGGCGCGGTGCTCACGCTCGGTGCGCTCGCCACCGTCGGCCTCTCTCTCGCGAGCGTCGATGCCGGTCTGGATTTCGGCTCTCCCACGGCCCACGACAGCTCGATGGCGCTGCAGAACGGTGCGATCGCGGCAGGATGCATCGGTGGAGTGATCGGTCTGGTGCTGATCGGCATCGCGATCCGCTTCGACGTCGATTCGGCGTCTCGAGGATCCGAGCTCACGACGTGGTGGCTCGAATGAGGTCGTGATCGCTTCCCGGATCCACTGCACAGCCCGTACGCTACGGAGATGGCCCGCAGTATCGTCGTCTCCGTCTTCTTCGCTTCTCTCTTCGTCGCCGGATGCGACTGCGCGGGGCCGGCTGCGATACGTCACTGCACGTCGAACGCCGATTGCACGGGCGCGCAGCTCTGCCTCGACTCGGTGTGCGGCCTGCCGCGCGACTCGGGCAGCCTCGTTCCCGATGGATCGCGGCCCGATGCATCGATCGACGCGCCGCGCGGCGACTCGCCCTCGACGCTCACGATCCATCCGGCCGACGCCACGATCGACGTGACGGGCGCGCCGATGACGCTGCAGCTCCACGCGCTCCTCGACGGCACCGAGGTCGCGGACGCGACGTGGATCGAGGACGACGTCGTGGTCGGCACGCTCTCGGCGACGGGCCTGTTCACCGCGCGCGGCAACGTGGCGGGCGTCGCGCACGTCACCGCGATGTACGGCACCTATCAGGCGACGACGACGATCACGGTCACCGTCCACCAGACGACCAACACCGGGACGGTCTCCGACGCGAATCAGACGTTGCTTCGCGCGGGCGGCAGCGCCGATGCGAGCTTCCGCTGGCTCTATCCCTACGACGACACCGTCTTCCCACGCGGGCTCTCGGCGCCCGTGCTCCAGCTCGCGGGCGGCGCCGACGCGACGCGCGTGACGATCGACATCGACTCGGCGGGCTATCACTACGAAGGCTTCTTCGGTGCGGGCACGCCGATCCAGATCACGTTGCCGGCCGATGCATGGACGGGCGCGACGCAGAGCGCTCATTCGGGCGACTCGGTCGTCGTCGGCGTGACCAAGCTCAGCGGAAGCGCGGTGAGCGGCCCGGTGACGGAGCACTACTCCATCGCGCAGGGCTCGCTCACGGGAAGCCTCTACTACAACAGCTACAACTCTCATCTCGCGAGCGGCGGCGCGATCCTGCGCGTGCGCTTCGGCCACGACGCCGAGGTCGTGCAGGGTGGGTGCACCGTCTGTCACTCGGTGAGCGCGAACGGAAACCGCATCGCGACGGGCCTGAACTGGGGCTCGGGCAACCCGCTGCAGAGCGGCACGATCACGCTCGATGCGACCGGCGCGCCGACCGCGGCGTGGACCGATCCGGACGGGCGCCGCTACGCCTTCGGTGCGCTGACGCCCGACGGAGCGTGGGTGCTGAGCAACGGCGTGCCGCCCGACAACCGCATCCGCGGCCTGACGGGCCCGGTGGCCTCGCAGATCTACGACGCGGTGACGGGCGCCCTCGTCCCCGCGCCGAGCTTCACGAGCGCGATCCAGTACGCGGTCACGCCGCAGTTCGCGCCGAACGGGAGCGCGCTCGCGTTCAGCTGGTTCCAGGCGCCGAGCGTGAACAACGCGCGTGTGCTCACGGTGATGTCGTTCGACGGATCGATGTCGCCGCCCGTCTTCGGCGCGCCGCGTCGCGTGTACACGACCGATGCGTCGCACATCGCGGGCTGGCCGAGCTTCACGCCGGACGGGACCTCGATCCTCTTCGGCGAGTCGGCGGGCTTCGACACGTCGACCGGCGCGGGCGCGGGGACGTCGAACAACGCGATCTACGGCGACGTACGGCTCGTCGATCTCACGAGCTGCGATGCGATGGGCGAGAACTGCGCGGTCTCGCAGCTCGACGCGCTCAACGGCTACCACGCAGGCACCTTCTATCCACCGTACGGCGAGAGCGTGGAAGCGCACTCGAACTACGAGCCGACGCTCTTGCCCGTCGCGATCGGCGGCTACTATTGGGTCGTTTTCACGTCGCGTCGCGCGTACGGCAACACGATCGCGCCCGGCGGCACGGTCGCGGGCGGCGCCGATCGCTGGGGCACGACCGACAGCGGCGGAGGCGAGCACCCGAGCGTGCGCAAGAAGCTCTGGGTCGCGGCGATCGACATGAGCGGCGCGCCGGGCGCGGATCGATCGCACCCGCCGTTCTATCTCTCGGGCCAGGAGATCGACTCGGGAAACATGCGCGGCTTCGCGGCGCTCGATCCCTGTCGCGCCGACGGTGCGAGCTGCGAGTCGGCCGCCGAGTGTTGCGGCGGGTTCTGTCGCCAGACGGGCACGGCCACCGACGGAACGCCGGTGCTGAGCTGCGTCCCGCCACCGGGCGGCTGCTCGCACGAACAAGAGGCGTGCACGAGCGCGGCCAACTGCTGCGACGTCACGCACGGCGCGCAGTGCATCAACGGCCACTGCGCGATGTCGCCGATCATCTGATCACGCTCGTTCAGAAGACGTACGTGACGAACGCGTCTGCGAACGCTGCAGGTGGGCCGTCGATGCCGCCGTGGAGCGCGAGACCGATCTCGAGATTCCGTTCGTCGAGCAGACGTCCTGCGAGCTCGAAGCGCGCTTGCGCGTCGGGACCGACAGCGACGTAGCTCAGATCGCGGCTCGACATGCCCATCACGATCGCGGGCCCGGCTTCGGCGCCGATGCGGAACGTGATCGGTCCGACGTCGAAGCCGAAGAGCGCGCGCACGCCCACGGCGCCGGCCTGGCGGTGGGGTGAGATCGTCGACTCGCCGAAGAACGCGAGCCGGAACGTTTCGCGCAGACCGAGCACGACGTCGACGGTGAACGCGGCTGCCATGTGACCGCCGAAGTCGAGGCTGTCGAACGCGAGCCCGGCGCCGCCGTCGATCTGGATGCCGAAGTGCGGGCTGCCCATCGGCAAGCGCTCGGGCGCGCGCTCGGAAGGAGCGTCCCACGTCTGCTGTGCGCGCGCGGTCGTCGGAACGAGCAGGGAAGCGACCACGAACGCGAGGACGAACGATCGCATCACGTCAGCGCCCCGGAGCATGCGTCGGATCGCACACCGAGGCGCATTTTTTGGAGCGATCGGAGCCCGCGCGTACGGTCGGGCCATGCGCACCCGTCTGCTCCCCGCCTTGCTGGTCCTCGTTCTCGGTGGCTGCACGCTGATGCAGAACCTTCGCCCGGAGAACCGGCTCGCAGACATCGTGTACCAGTTCAACGACGAAGCGCGCTGGGGTCGCATCGATCTCGCCTCGCAGCGATGTGCGGGCGCGTACCGACGGCCGTTCGTTCGAAGCCACGCGCGCTGGGGCCACGGCGTGAACATCGGGGACGCGGAAGTGACCAACCTCGCGATGGGCACCGGCGAGGCGGGCGCCGAC
>CAYSCF010000062.1:0-26873 GCA_964429305.1 uncultured Sandaracinaceae bacterium
GCCCGACGATCAGGAGGCCGCTTGATGCGTAGCCGTTTGTTCCGCGCCCTCGCCCTCGCCTTCGCGCTCGCCGCCTGCGGTCCTTCCGAGCCCCGGTTCGGCTCGGTCTCCGTGTCGGCTGCCGCGCCGCGCGCCTCGCTCACCGGCCACACGAGCGCGAACGGCGTCGCTGCCGTCGATCTGTCTCCCGGCTGTCCTGGGTTCGTCGATGCGAGCACGCCCGAGCACGTCGTGCGCCTCGACGACGCGAGCGCCATCACGATCTCGGCGCGCTCGCTCCGCGGCCCGCTCGCGATCGCGGTCGTCGGCCCCGGTGAGGTGCGCTGCGACAGCGACGAAGGCCGCGGTCATGCGCCGCACGTCACGATCACGCAGCCCGGCGAGTACCTCGTGCACGTGGGCGCGCTCGAGGCGCCCGCCGATCTTCCGTACGATCTCACGCTCGCGCCCGCGACGACGGATGCGGCCGGCACCGCGGTGGCGGGTGATCATCGCGTGAGCGTCACCATCACGAGCGAGCCGAGCGGCGCGACGGTGCGCACGCTGGAAGGTGAGACGCTCGGCACCACGCCCGCGATGTTCGTGCTCACCGTGCCCGAGAGCCAGATGGGGACCGACCGCACGTTCGTGCTCGAGATGGCAGGCCGGCCCTCCACCGAGGTGATGGGTCACTTGCTCGGCGAGACGATGGTGCTCCACGCGGCGCTCGCGTCTGCGAACACGCCGACGATCGCGGTGGCTGCTGCGCCCAGCGCGCTCACGAGCGGAACGTTGGATGCGGCGAGCAGCGCGGCGCCGATGCCGATCCGCGACTACCACACCGCGACGCAGACACTGAGCGTTCCGACGTCGTGCGCGGTCGGGTCGATGAGCGTCGACGTCGATGCGCAGCACGCGTACGGACAAGATCTACGCATCACGCTGCGCGGGCCGACGGGCGCGACCGCGACGCTCGCGAACCACACCGGAGGCAGTCGCCCGTACGCGCCGCACACGTATGCGTTCGACGACGTGCGCGGCGCGCTCCACGCGTTCTCGGGGACCGACGCTCGCGGCGACTGGACGCTCGAGGTGCGCGACGACGCCGGTGAGGACCAAGGCACGCTGCGCGCGTTCACGCTGCACTTCACGTGCGGCGGCGTGGCGACGTCGCCGAGCGTCGCGATCGCACCGCCGCCCTCGCATCCGCCGATCGCCACGCCGCGCCCGCCGCGTCCGCGTCCGCCTGCGCGTCCGACCCAGCCCGGCGTGGTCGATCCCTGGGCGAGCCGTCCGCCGCCGCCGACGACGGCGGTGCAGCCTCCGCCGCTGCGCAACGGCGGCGGTCGTCCGGTGATCTACTGATCGCACGGCACGCTGCTATGGTGGCCCCGCCATGGCAGTCGAGCGTGCGTTCGTCGCAGGAGCGACCGGTCTCACGGGGCGATTCGTCGTCGAGTCGCTGCGCGCGCGCGGCATCGAGACGATCGCGCACGTCCGCCCCGACTCGCCGCGCCTGAGCGAGTGGCGCACGCGCTTCTCGGGGCTCGGCGCCGAGGTCGACACGACCGCGTGGAACGACGGTGCCATCTCCGGGACGATCGCGATGCGAATGCCGACGCTCGTGTTCGGTCTGCTCGGCACGACACGCGCGCGCGCCTCGCGCGTCGCGAAGGCCGGAGGCGATGCGGCACGCGAGAGCTACGACGCGGTCGACGTCGCGATGACGGAGATGCTCGTCCGCGGCAGCGAGGCGATCGAGCCCCGGCCACGCTTCGTGTACCTCTCCTCGATCGGTGCGGGCGAAGGCGCGCGCGGCAGCTACCTCGAGGCGCGCACGCGCGTGGAGCGCACGCTAGCGAAGAGCGGCGTGCCGTACACGATCGCGCGGCCGTCCTTCATCGTCGGTGATCGTGACGACGCGCGGCCCGCCGAGAAGATCGGTGCGCCCGTGGCGAACGCCGTGCTCGGTGTCCTCGGCGCGCTCGGTGCGCGTCGCACGGCGGACGGGTATCGCGCGATCCGCGGGGAAGACCTCGCGCGTGCGCTGGTCTCGGCCGCCCTCGATCCCGCTTCGAAGAACCAGATCCTCGAGGCCGGCGCGCTCCAGGCGCTCGCGCATCGATGAATCGGCTCTCGGCGTTTCTCCGGAGCGCCCGTGAGGCCGAGCCGATCGTACCGGCGCGCGAGCGACGCTTGGTGCTCTTGCTCGCGATCAGCGCGTCGCTGCTCTTCTTCGTGCTCTCCACGCTGCGCTGGACGAGCTACCACGACACCACGTTCGATCTCGCGATCTACGCACGCATGTGCTGGGGCGTCGCGCATGGCTCGGGGTGGGAGCCGATCGTCAATGCGTCGGTGTACGGCCTGCATCTGGTGTGGATCTTCCAGGCGCTCACTTGGATCGGCGAGCTCCTCGGTGCGGTGCCGACGCTCTTGGTCACGCAGTCGCTCGCGGTCGGTCTGGCAGCGATCCCGCTCTCGCGCATCGGCGCGCGGCATCTCGGCCCGAGCGGCGCCATCGCGCTCGCGCTCGCGTTCTTGCTGCACCCGAACGTGAGCGCCGTCGCGTGCGACGAGTTCCATCCAGGCACGGTCGCCGTGCTTCCGATCGCGTGGGCCGCCGACGCCGTGGACCGCAAGAACGCACGGGCCGTACTGCTCGCGTCGCTGGGGATCGTGATGTGTCGCGAGGACCTCGCGCTCGTCGGCGCCTTCGCCGCGCTCGCGATCGTGCGGCACTTCGCCGGCGTCGATCGGCGCATCGCGATCGGCGCGGCCGTCTTCTCCATCGTCTACGTGCTGGTGTTCGTGCTCGTGCTGCATCCGCTCTTCGCCCCACCGGCGGGCTCGCTCGCCCTGCACTTCGGTCGACACGGATCGAGCGTGCCGGCTGTGCTCCTCGACTTCGCGACGCATCCGAGCGAGCTCGCGGCGCACCTGCTCGATCAGCAGCGCTGGCTCTATCCGCTCGTGATCTGCGCGCCGCTCGCGCTCTTGCCGCTGCTCGCGCCCGAGGCGTTCCTGATCACGGCGCCCGTCCTCGGCGTCGCGCTCCTCTCGGAGTTCCCGACGACGACGTGTCTCGACTCGCACTATCTGACGCCGGCGTTGCCGTTCCTCGTGCGCGCGTCGGCGATCGGCGCGAGCCGCTTGCCGATCCCGACGTGGCCCGCGCTTCCGCTCGTCTGCGCGGCGCTCGCTGCGCACGTCGTCGGCGGTGCGACGCCGATCTCGATTCGATTCGATCGCGGCGCGTTCACCGACGACGCGCGCTCGACGTCGATGCGCGCGATCACCGCGGACGTGCCCACCGAAGCGTCGATCCAGGCGCCCGATGCGATGCTCGCGCACCTGGCCGAGCGGCGGACGCTGCGTCGCGCGCCGCCACCGGAGATGAACAGCGCGCTCGTCGTGCTCGATCTCGCGCATCGCCGCGCGTTCCTGCATCGCGAGGAGCTCGTGAGAACGGACGAAGAGCCGATCGTGCGCGCATGGCTCGCCCGCAACGATCACGCGCTGATCGCCGCCGACGGCGACTTCGCGCTGCTCGAGCGCGGGCTCGATCCGCGAGAGGGCATCGACGTCGATCGCTACGTCGTCGGGCACGCGGACACGGATGCGTCGACCACGTTGACGGCGTGTCTCGGGCTCGAGCGCGCGCGTTGGGACGGTGACGTGCTCGAGCTGATGCTGATCGCCCGCAGCGAGTGTCCCGACGATCTCGCGCTTCGGATCGGCACCGGCGAGCGACCGCGCCGCGTGGATCTGATCGCCGATGGCCTGTTCTCCCCCGCGCACTTCCGCGCGGGGGACCGCATCCGCTCGCGTTACGCCACGAGCGCGCTCGAGCGCGAGGCGATCGCGCGCGACGGCCTGCACATCGGGGCGATCCGCGCGAGCGGCGCCCGGCCCGAGCACGGCGACCCGCTCTCGATCGCGGTCACGCTCGTTCGCTGAGCGCGCGCTCCATCGCGACGCGACCGTCGGGCTCGCCGAACGGGAGCAGATCGCGCAGATGGATCGGCATCGCCTCGCGCGCGATCTCGCGGAAGCCGCGGCGCGCATAGAACGCCTTGCCGAACGGGACGAAGTCGAGCGTGACGAGGGTGACGCGCGTCGCCGCGCTCGACACGGCGAGCGCGAGGGTCGCCTCGAGCAGCGCGGTGCCGTAGCCGCGGCGGCCGTGCTTCGGCTCCACGGCGAGCTCTTCGAGATGGACCTCGTTCTCGCCGCGCTCGAGCAAGGCGTACCCGATCATCACGTCGCTCTCGTCGGTCGCGACGAGCAGCTCCGCGTGATCGATCGCGCGCGCGACGCGATCGATCGCCGTCGCCGTCTCGGCGAAGACGGCATCGAGGCCCCACGGCGCGTAGAGCGTCGCCGCGGCGCGCTCGATGATCGGATAGCGATGCAGATCGCCCGCGCGCGCGGCTCGGATCACCTGCCGACTTCGCTCACGACGTCACCGACGAAGCGAACGTCGAACGCCGCGTGTCGGCTGCGCCAGTAGCGCCAGACGGGCGCATCGAGCGTCGGTGTCGTGTGCGCGGGCGGCGGCCCGAGCGCGAAGAGCACGCCTTGCCGCGTCATGCCGACCTGAGCGACGCCGCGCGCGATGCCATCGCGATCGATCGCCGAGAGCGTCTCGGCCTGCGGCGGGCACCGTGTCCCGAAGAAGCGATCGAGATGCGCCGTGAACGGCTCGCTCAGGAAGGGATCGACGCGGTAGTGGAAGCGCACGCCGATCGATGGGACGTCGAACACCATCTCGCGATCGGTGACCGACTCGATCACGACGGGCGCGCACATCGGCAGCAGGCCGTCCTGCTGGTAGTTCATCGTCCACAGCTCGGGACGGCGCGCATGCGGGTGCAGATCGACCAGCGTGACCACGCCAGGCTGCCCCACGAGCGGGTAGCGCACACGGTGCTGGCAGCCCCCGAGCGCCGCCAGCGCGAGCAGTGCCAACAGAACACGCACCCCCGAATGATGACGAGATCCGAACGACAATACCAGGCACACACCTTGCGAGATGCGTAGGTGACCGACCGAGGACAGGGCATTTGGCGCCTGTTTCTGCGGAAGGTCGGGCCGGTACCGCCGGCTCCCCGCGTGGCCACTGGCGGGTTTGCTCGCCACCCACGCACAAAAGATTGTCCGAGAGTGCCGCCCTCCGGGGCCGGACGCTCGGCGAAGCGAAAGGCCCGTAGCTCGAAAGAGCTGCGGGCTTTCGTCTTTGGGGCTCGTCTTTTCAGATTCGGCTTCGGGTTCGGCTATGTTCCGCCCCGCCATGGACCGCTGGGCCCGCATCAAGACGCCGCTCGCCGTCTACGTTTTGACGGCGGGCGTGTACGTCGCGATGCTCGGCACACGTACTCAGGGGCCGACCGGCGACAATCACTTCGCGCATCTCGCGGCGAGCTGGCTCGCCGGGCAGCTCGAGGTGATCGGCAACCATCCGCCCGGCACCAACGACTGGGCGTGCTTCGACACCGCGACGGACGACATCTGTCCGCAGTCGGCCTTCTATCAGACGGGCCCGACGCAGCACTGGTACGTGTCGTTCCCGCCCTTCCCGGCGCTCGTGCTGCTGCCGTTCGTCGCGATCTGGGGAACGCAGGTGCGCGACGCGATCGTGTGGGCGCTCTTCGCCGGCCTCTCGCCAGCGTTCCTCTACGTGCTCTTGCGCTCACTGTCGGAGCGCGGCGCGAGCGCGCGATCGCCACGCGAGAACCTGACGCTGACGATCATGTACGCGTTCGGCACCGTCTTCTTCTTCGTCGCGGTGCAGGGCGCCGTGTGGTTCGCCGCGCACGTGGCCGCGAGCGTGCTCGTGCCGCTCTATCTGCTCTGCGCGCTCGACGGTCGGCGGCCTGCGCTCGCGGGCTTGCTGGTCGGCTGCATCTTCATGACGCGCGTGACGATGGCGCTCTTCGCGCTCGTCTTCGTGATCGAGCTGATGCGGACGTATCGCCGGCCGGACGCGCCCGCGATTCCATCGGCCGACGACGCCGGGATCGCCCGTCGCCTGCGCGCGTTCTTCGCCGGCGTGGCGTGGCGCGACGTCTTCAAGAAGCTCGTGCCCTTCGCCATCCCGATCCTCGTGATCGGCAGCCTCGCGATGTGGATGAACGAGGTCCGCTGGGGTCGTCCGTTCGAATTCGGTCACCGATATCTGATCATCGGCTGGCACTCGCGCATCGAACGTTGGGGGCTGCTCAACTATCACTACGTCAGCAAGAACCTCGCGGTGTTCACCTCTTCGCTGCCGTGGCTCACGGCGAACGAGCCGCACGTGCTCGTCGGCCGCCACGGCCTGGCGCTCTGGTTCACGACGCCGCCGCTGCTGCTGCTCTTCTTTCCCAAGACGCGCGTCGATGCGCGCATGGTCGGCCTCTATCTCGCTGCGGGGCTCGTGTGCCTGAGCGATCTGATGTACCAGAACAGCGGCTGGGTTCAGTTCGGCTACCGCTTCTCGCTCGACTACATGGTCTTGCTGATCGTGTTGATCGCGCTCGGCGGCCGCCCCTTCCGCGGAGGCGTGCACGCGGCGATCGCGTTCGCGATCGTGGTGAACACCTTCGGCGCGATCACCTTCGATCGCGCGTGGCAGTACTACGACGACGACGCCTCGCAGGAGCGCGTCTTCCAACCCGATTGATGGCAACCCGATTGATGGCAACCCGATTGAGGCTCATGCGCGGCATTCTTCTCGCTCTTCTCGCATCGATCGTGCTCGTGGGATGCCCGAGCACCGGGCCGACGACGCCGCACGCGGAGCCAGCCTCGGCGCGAGGCCTCTATCCGATGGCCGCCGGCTACATCTGGACCTACGACATCGACACCGGCACGGGCATGAGCTCGCTCGGCATCACGCGCGTGGTCGACGTGCAGGGCAACATGGTCGGCGTCGCGGCCGACGGAAGCGAGCCGCACACGTACGAGCTGCGCGCCGAGGGCATCTATCAGCCGGCCTCGCAGACGTGGCTCCTGCGCGATCCGATCGAGGTCGGTCAGACGTGGCCCGCGACGCACCGGCGCACGGCGCGCATCGAGTCGATCACGGAGACCGTCGACGTCACCGACGGGCACTACGAGAACTGCGTGCTGGTGCTCGAAGAGGGCGGCGACTCGGGGCAGCACGTGCGCACGACGTACTGCATGGGCATCGGCCCGGTGATCGTCGAGAGCCGGCAGGAGCTCATCACGTCGATGACCGGCGGGCTCACCGTGATCGGCCGGCTGCGCGCGCATCAACAAGGCCCGGACGCCGACTTCTGAAGACCGCGTCCGACGACGCGCATCGGCTCAGCTCAGCTCGGATCGGTCGTGTAGAGCGTCACCGGCTCGTCCTTGCCGCGGATCTTCGCCGCTTCGTCGACGACGCGCAGCCGGAACGCGCTCCGGTTCGCGAGCGCCTCGATCACGGCACCGGTGGCGAGGACGTGCACCCCGTACTGTTTGGTGAGCCCCTCGACGCGCGAGGCGCAGTTCACGGCATCGCCGATCACGGTCGACTCGATCTTCGACGAGAAGCCGACCGTGCCCATGATGACGGCGCCGCGATGCAGGCCGATGCCGATCTCGAACGACTTCTCGCCGCGCGCGACACGTCGCTCGTTGAGGCTCGCGAGCCGCTCGCGCATCGCGATCGCGGCGCGCAGCGCGCCATCGGTCTCGTCGTCGTCGAAGAGCGCCATGATCGCATCGCCGATGTACTTGTCGATGAAGCCGCCGTTCTCGTCGATGACGGCGCCCATCTCGGGCAGGTACTCGTTGAGCAAGTGGAACATCTGCTCGGGCGTGCTCGTCTCGCTCAGGGACGTGTAGCCGCGGATGTCCGAGAACAGGATCGTGATCGTGCGATCGGCGCGGACGCCGACCTGGATGTTCTCGATGCCTTCGGGCGCGACCACGTGCAGGAATTTCCGCGGCACGAAGCGCTCGAACGACGCGAGCGTCGCGCGCAGGCGCACGAAGCTCTTGTCGAGCGCGGCGGCCATCCGATTGACGGCCAGGCCGAGCGCGCCGATCTCGCTGCCGCTCGTCGCGCTCGATCGATGCGCGAGATCGCCGTTGGCCATGCGCGAGACGCTCTGTTCGAGCGCGCGCACGGGCGCAGTGAACTGCCGCGCGACGAGCCATGCGACCACGATCCCCAGCACGAGGCAGATCGATCCCGCCGAGAGCGCATCGCGCAAGATCGCGCGTCGAGCGCGTGCCACGCGCCGGAGCGACACGCCCACGCGCAGCACGCCCACCCGATGCCCACCCAGCGTGAGGATCGCGGCCGCCTCCACGAGCGGTGTTCCGGCACGCGCCCGCGTCTGCCCGTTCACGACCACCTCGCGCAAGAGGATCGTCTCGCGCGTCACCGGCTCGCTCTCGGCGTGCAGCGCCGCTTCGGTCACGTCGACGGGCACCACGTCGGGGACGTAGTTGCCGATCACGTCGTCGGGGCTCGCGGCCACGATGCGATCGCCGCGCCGCGAGTCGCTGACGATGAAGTAGACGAAGTCGCGGTTGCGCTCCATCGCCGATCGGATCTGGTAGCGGATCTGGTTCCAGTTCTCGTCGGTGAGCTCGTTCGCCCACGCGTCCGCCATCGCCGTGGCGAGCGTCGTCGCGTTGCCTTCGATCTCTTGTTTCACGCTGCGCGTCTGCGAGATCACCCAGAGCGCGATCAGCACCGAGAGCACGAGCGAGATGATCAGCGTGACGATCGTGACGAGCTGGAAGAAGATCGGATAGCGCACGCGTGCGGCGGGCGCCGCCACGAGGATCGAAGAGACACGGTCGCTCATGGCGCGCTCGGCGCGGCAGCGGGCACGATGGCGAGCTCCTCCACGAACGTGAGCCAGTCGTGATCGGTCAGGTGCTCGGCGACGGCGCTCGGGAACGCGAGCACGACGGGGCCGCCGAGGCGCGACGGGATCGGCTCGTGGCTCTCGCCGTAGCTGAGCGCGAGCATCACGTCCTGTCCGAGCACGTCCTCCGCGGTGATCAGCGTCGGACGATCGGTGCCGCGCGTGACGAGCGCGCGCGAGAGCACGCGCACGTGATCACTCGGGGCGAGCGCACTGTCACCGAGGAGATCGCGCACGCGCACGCCGTGCAGCAGAACGGGCTCGCTCGGCCAGCCGGTGCGATAGCCGGCCACGGCGGAGAGCGAAGTCGTCGGCATTGCGGCGAGCTCTTCGGCGTCGATCTCGCGATCGCCGATGCGCACGCTCGTGGGCGGCGTTCCGATCAACAGGTGCGTGACGTAGAAGACCCACGAGCTCGACGTGTAGCGCTGGCCGAGATCGGGATGCTGCGTGATGGGCAGGATCGAATAGAGCGGCCCGCCATGGTCGCGGCCGAGCGGCGATCCGTTCGCGTCCATCGCGAGCAGGATCGGAAAGAGGCGTACGTCCTCCATCTGCAGCGTCGCGCGGAACCCGTCGGACGCGAGCAACGTCACGTCGGGCGCATGGTCGCCGCCCTCGGTGCGATGGACGAGATCGGCGATGCGGACACCCGAGAACCGTACGGCGCCCGCGCTCTCCGCTTCGTCGGGCTCGACCGTCGTGACCTCCGTGCGAGGCAGGTCGGCGAGCGTCTGGAACGGGATCGACTCGCGATGGCCGCTCGGCGCGACGATCTCGAGCGTCCACGACGTGCGCTCGTCGTCCGCCGCGTGCGCGGCGCGCTCCGTCGTGTCTCGCGCGTGCGCCTCGGCGAGGCGCGCCGCGATCCACGCGGGATCGGCGGGGCGATCACACGCGCACGTCAACCACGCGATCGAGACGAGCGCGATCGAGGCCCCACGCATCGCGCGAGATGATGCCACACGTCGGCGCCGGGCTATGGTCGCGCGAATGAGCGAGCGCCCTTATCGCCAAGTCTGGTCCGATCCCACGCTGGTCGAGCTCGGGCCCACGCCCGAAGGTCTCGCACCGCCCGATGCCGCCGTCCGCGCCGCGATGTCGGTGCGCCGCGGGCTGAAGGCGACGACCGATCGGCTCGCGCCGGTCGATCTCGTCCTCTGGGAGATGGCGAGCGGTGTCGTGATGACGAAGATGCTCGGCGCGGCCGCGCGGCTTCGCATCGCCGACTTGCTCGCCGAGGCCCCGCTCGACGGCGCGGCGATCGCGGCCAAGACCGAGCAGAACGCCGACGCGATGCATCGCATGATGCGCGCGCTCGTGACGCTCGGCGTGTTCACGCTGGAGACCGACGGCAAGTTCGCCAACAACTTCCGATCGGAGGGCCTGCGCTCGGGAAGGCCGGGCGCGATGCGCGAGTTCGTCGAGTACTTCGCGACGCGCTCGAACGTCGATGCATGGAACGCCTTCGACGAGACGCTCGCCACGGGCAAGAACGGCTTCGCGCTCAGCCATCCGACGAACGTATGGGACTGGTTCGACGCGCATCCGAACGAGCGCGAGCTCTTCGCGACCGCGATGATGGGCCTGACGGTGCGGACGGCGCCGGTGATCGCCGATCTCTATCCGTGGGGCGAGCTCGGCACGGTGTGCGACGTCGGAGGTGGGCGCGGCACGCTGCTCTCGGAGCTCTTGCTGCGCTTCTCGAGCCTGCGCGGTGTGCTCTACGACGGAGAGGGGGTGATCGCGCTCGGTCGCGATCTGCTGGCACATCGCGGCGTGCTCGGCCGCGTGACGCTGGAGGCCGGCTCGTTCTTCGAGCGCGTTCCGTCGGGCGCCGACGCGTACGTGCTCAAGAACATCCTGCACGACTGGGACGACGCGGCGTGTCGCACGATCCTCGGTCACGTCAGAGCGGCGTGCCGCGAGGGCCAGCGCGTGGTGATCCTCGAGACGATCACCGAGCACGGCGACGTGCGCGGGCCCGGCGCGCCGTCCGACGTGCAGATGATGATGGTCTGCGAAGACGGTCGCGAGCGCAGCCGCGCGGAGTACGCCGCGTTGCTCGATGCCACGGGCTTCTCGCTCGGTCGCGTGACCGAGCACGCGCTCATCGGCGCGATCGAGGGGATCGCGCGTTAGGGCGTCGTGGTCGTCGTCGTGGCCGTCGAATCGTCGCCGCTCGTCTCGGGCGTGAGCGTCAGCGTGAAGCTGCGGCCCTGACCCGACACGATCGCATCGAAGCCGCTCGCCGTGTGGCGATACTCGATGCGCGTCGGGAAGTCGTGATCGGGGTTCTCGGCGACGAAGCCGTTCGCGTCGCCCGAGCTGAAGTCGAACGACGTTCGGTCCTGGCCCGACGGCCACGCCACGTAGACGAGGCCCTGCGGCTCGGCCTCCACGCGGAGGTCTTCGTCGAAGGGCTGCTGTTCCGTGAGCGGCTCGCACGTCGCGTGCGAGTGTCCGGTGAGCAGCACGTCGGACTCGTGGCGCCAGACCTCGTGATAGACGCAGCCGTGCTCGTCGGGCGCGCTCACCCAACGGCCCACGAGCCAGGAGACGTCCGCGATCGTCGGGCCCTGCTGCTGATCGCCTTCGTGACCGGTCTGCACGACGACGCCGCCGCAGGACGAGAGGACGAGGACGACGGACAGAGACGTCAGGGCGCGCATGGGCCAGACCATAGCGCGCGATCTCAGGCCGTGCCGCGGAGCTTGGCCAGGAATTGCTGCGCGAGCGCGAGCGCTTCGGTATCGCTCGCCGGCGCGTCGTCGTCGCGCTCGTATTTCTCCGTGTGCTCTTCCGGCAGTCCCTCGAGAAAACGTGAAGGCACCGTGGGCTTCTCGGCGCCGCGCATCTCGCGCCGCAAGAATCGGCTCAGATAGAGGCGCTCTCGTGCGCGCGTCACGCCCACGTAGAAGAGGCGCCGTTCTTCTTCGACATCCGTCGGCGCAGCCTCGCTCGCCTTCGGATCGATCGTGCGCAGATGCGGCAGCGTGCCTTCGTTGACGCCGATCAAGAAGACCACCGGCCACTCGAGGCCCTTGCTCGAGTGCAGCGAGCTGAGCGTGACCTCGTCGCCGGGCACGTTCTCGCTCTCTTCGTCGCGACGGATCGTGAGGCGCGCGAGGAACGTCGCGAGCGAGGGACGCGTCTCGTCGGGCAGCTTCTCGTAGCGCTCGATCGAGCGCAGGAGGAACTCGACGTTCTCCCAGCGCACGCGCTTGGGCGTCTCGCCCTCCTTCGGTGCAGCGCCCAGGTCCTTTCCGTCCTGCAGCTCGGCGCGCAGGCCGACCTCTTCGAAGAGCTGGCGCGTGAGAAGCGTGAGCGGCGCCGTTCCGAGCGATGCGCGCGCCCGTTCGATCGCGAGCGAGAGCTTGCGAGCACCGTCGCGCGCCGCATCGGGCACGTCGGGTAGCAGATGAGGCTCGTTCGGCAGCGTCTCGAGCGCCGCGTGCGCGAACGTGTGGCGTCGCGCCTTGCCGAAGCGCTCGAGCCGCTCGATCGTCGCATCGCCGATCCCGCGCGTCGGATAGTTGAGGATGCGCCGCAGCGAGAGCTCGTCGCGCGGATTGGCCACGACGCGCAGATACGCGAGCGCGTCTTTCACTTCCTTCTTCTCGAAGAACTGCGTGCCGCCCACGACGCGATACGGGATGCCCTCGACGCGCAGCTCTTCTTCGATCGCGCGCGCCTGCAAGTTCGATCGATAGAGCACGGCCACGTCGCCCGCGCGCATCGACTCGGCGCGCAGGCCGCGGATCTCCTTGGCGACGAACTTCGCTTCCTGCTCGGGCGTGCCCAGCGTGCAGAGTCGGACGCGATCGCCGCCGAGCTTGTGCGCGCGCAGCGTCTTGCCGTGTCGCTTGCCGCCGCCGCGCGCGATCGCGACGTTCGCGACCGAGAGAATCGGCTCGCGGCTGCGGTAGTTCGTCTCGAGCTTGATGACGCGCGTGCCGGGGAACGTCGTCTCGAAGTCGAGGATGTTGCCGACGTCGGCGCCGCGCCATCCGTAGATCGATTGATCGTCGTCGCCGACGACGCAGACGTTCTTCGCTTTGACGCCCGGTGTGCTCGGTGCGAGCAGCTTCACGATCTCGAGCTGGATCGCGTTCGTGTCCTGGAACTCGTCGACCATCAGGTAGCGGAAGCGCGTCGACCACTTCTGCTGCAGCTCGGGCTTGGCCTTGAGCGTGCGCGCGGGAACGAGCACGAGATCGTCGAAGTCGAAGGCACGCATCGAGCGAAGAGCCGCCTCGTAGTGCGGGAAGGCGTCCATCGCCATCGCGTCGTACTCGAAGTTCGGATTCGCCTTCACTTCGCCCGGCAGCCAGCCCTTGTTCTTCCAGAGCGAGATGCGCGCGTGCACTGCGTAGAGATCGACCTTGCGGTCGCCGATGCCCTCGCGCTTCACGATCTCTTTGACGAGACCCACGCAGTCGGCCTGATCGAAGATCGAGAAGCGCGTTCGTCCGCGCTCGTCGCCGAGGATCGTGGCCGCCTCTTCTTGGAGGAAGCGAACGCCGAGGCCGTGGAACGTGGAGAGCCAGAGCCGCTGCGCCTTCTCGCTGCCGACGAGCGGCACCATGCGCTCGGCCATCTCTTCGGCGGCCTTGTTCGTGAAGCTGACGGCGCAGATCTGCTCGGGTCGGATGCCCTGGTCGCGCACGAGATGCGCGATGCGATGCGTGATGACGCGCGTCTTGCCCGAGCCGGCGCCCGCGAGCACGAGCAGCGGGCCCTCCGTCGTGAGCACCGCGCTCTTCTGGGCTTCGTTGAGCCCACGGACGAGATCACCGATCTCGATCCCTCGCGGCGGCGCGGTCCTGGACTTCTCGCGCTTCTGCATCGGCGTGTGCGCGTGTAGCGAAAGCGAGATCGTGGTTCAAGGGAAAGAGTCGCCGCAGAGCTCCTCGGAGATCTGCCACAGCCTTTCCTGCGCGTTTTCGTCTCGGCTCACGACGCTCGATGGAATTTCGCGCGATCGTTCGTCGAAGTACTTGCCGGTGACGTTCTCCACTTCGGCAGAGCTCGCGAGGTAGATGCTCGTGCGCGCGCCCTTGGCCGGTGTCGCCAAGAACGGTGCGACGACGCGGACGCCGAAGCCCATCCAGCCCTTGTTGTTGCTGCCGAAGCCGCTCGCGATGACGCCCGGGTGCAGACTGTTCGCGGTCGTGGTCGGCGCGAGACGTCGCGCGAGCGCGCCCGTGGTCATCACGTTCATCAGCTTCGTCGCGCTGTAGACCCGCAAGCCCACGTAGCTGCCGCGCGTGGTGTGCAGATCCTCCCAGTCGATGCGACCGGAGCCGTGGACGGTGGATGCGACGTTCACGATGCGCGCGTGTCGCTCGGGTCTCGCCGCGCGCCGGATCGAGGGCAAGAGCTTGCGCGTGAGCAGGTACGGCCCGAGATGGTTCACCTGGAACGACGTCTCGTGCCCGTCGACGGTGACGCTGCGCTCCATGTAGACCGCGCCCGCGTTGTTCACGAGCACGTGGATCTCGGGGAAGCGCCGGGCGAGCTCGTCCGCGGCGGCGCGCACCGATGCCAGCGACGAGAAATCGCAGCGAACGCCTTCTGCGCCGATCTCGCGAACCGTCTCGTCGATCTTCTTCGGATCGCGGCCGACGATCACGACGTCCGCGCCCATCCCGCGAAGCGCGCGCGCGGTCTCCTTGCCGATGCCGGTGGTCGCGCCGGTGACGACCACGCGCCGTCCGCGCATGTCGCTCATGCGGGAAGGAGGTCCGAAGGAGGATGCATCGGATCGAACGGGCGAGCGCGTCCCTGTCGCACGAAACCGCCGCCGACCACGAAGATCACGGGAAGCACGAAGAGCGAGCGCAGAGGCGGCAGGGCGCCGCGGCTCGCCATGGCCACGATCACGAGGCCCGTGAACGCGATGCCCAGCACGACGAGCACCCAGCCGAGCCAGTAGAGCAGCGACGAGCCGAGCGTGAAGCGCGTGCTCGCCTGCGTCTCGGCCACCGCGCCGAGCAGCGAGCGGACGAATGCGCCGTACTCCGCGCGTCGATCGTCGAACCGGCCGAGGCCGCGGAAGTGGCGCGACGTGATGCGCAGCGTGCTGCCGCCTTCACGCTTCACGAACGTCGAGAAGATCTCCGCCATCTCCTGTCGCAGGTTGATCTCGCGGATCGACGAGAACGGGATGCTCTCCGTGCGCCCGCTCTTGGCGTACGTCACGACGAGACGATCGCGCTCGATCACGTGCGTGATCTCGCCGGAGAATGCATCGACCGCGAGCCGGTACTCGGTGCCCATCGCGCCGAGCGTCTGTCACGCAGGCGAGGGCGTGTCGAGCGCGAGCAGCGTGTCGGCTCCTCGTTGGATGCGCGAGGACAGTGACTACGCTAACGCTCGGAGATACCGATGATGTTCACTCGACCCAACACTTACTTCCTCTTCGTCGCTTGCCCGCTCGTCGTCGGAGCTTGCACCACACCCATGAGACTCGATGCGGGCGACCTCGATGCGGGCCCGGACACGAGCGTCGCTCTGGATGCGTTCGTCGGGCTCGATGCGTTCGTCGCGGACGACGTCGGCCTCGCGAGCGACGCAGGCTCGGACGGCGGTCTGGACGGTAGCGCAATACCAGACGGCGGGAGCGCGTCCGACACGGGCATCGACGCCAACGCCCCGCGAGCGTGCGGCGCGCGCGGAACACAGCCGTGCCACACGGGCGAGTACTGCGACTTCCCCCTCACCGCGAACTGCGGCGTCACCGGCAGCCCGGGGACGTGCGCGGCGATCCCGACCGTCTGCCGGGGGGCCAGTTCGGTGTGCGGCTGCGACGGCACGACGTACACGACGGCGTGCGCCGCAGCGATGCAAAGCATCTCCGTCGCGCACACGGGTGCCTGTCCCTGAGCGCGGGCGAGATCAGCTCGGAGGCAGCGCGAGCGCCTTGTCGATCACCTGGCGGATCACGGCCTCGGTCTGCGCGCCCGAGAACGCGAGCTTCTCGGCGAAGACGAAGAACGGCACGCCGGTCACGCCGTGCTGCTGCCAGATCTTCGCCTCGTTGCGCGTGAGCGTCAGCTCGTTCTCGTCGGTGACGAACGCGCGCACGTGCTCGGCATCGAGGCCGTGCTTCGTTCCGATCGCCACGAGCACCTCGGGATCGGCGATGTCCTTCGCGTCCTGGAAATAGGCCTCGAAGAGCGCGCGCGTGATCGCGTGCTCGACACCCGTCTCGCGCCCGAGCCGGGCGAGCGTGTGCGCGGGCATCGTCGGATAGCTCATCGGCTGCTTGCTCAGATCGAGGGCGAGGCCGCTCTCGGCCGCCGCTTCGTGCACGCGCGCCCACATCTTCTCGGGCGCGACGCCGTACTTCTTGCGCAGCATGTTCGGCACGTTCGTGCCCTCGCGCGGCGTGCCGGGCATCAGCTCGAACGGATGGTGATGCACCGTCACCTCGAGCTCGGGCTTCTCGATCTCGAGCGCCGCGAGCACGCGATCGAGCCGATGGTTGCCGACGAAGCACCAAGGACAGACGACATCGGAGACGAGATCGATGGCGAGCGTGCTCATGACGCACGAGACATAGAGCCCGACCCGCGTGAGCGGCAAGACGCAGTGATAGAGTTCGCACATGCGCCGGATCGCGCTCTGCGTCGCGTGGCTCGTCGGATGTGGAGCGAGCGCGTCCTTACACGCTCCGACGGCGACCACGAGCGACAATCGAGGTCGCGTCGCAACGTCGCCGCGTCCCGAGGAGCATCCCTCGGCGGTTCCGCCAACGGCTCCTCCGCCGCCGCCAGCACTTCCCGTCTCACGGACGGATCCGACCTCGATCCCGAGCGATCCCGCGCTCGCTTCGGCGGCAGCGCTCTACGGACAGCTCGTCGCATCGCCGATCTCGCTCGTCACGCCGTCGCCCGACACCGCGACAGGTATTCAGGAGGTCATTGCGAACATCCAAGCGGCCTCGGCGATCGCGACGGATATCGGTCGCGCATGTGCGCCGATCGAGTCGCCTCGCGGCGCGTCCCAGGTTGCGGCGCTCCTCCTCCATGCCGATGCGTACGACTTGCTCGCCAGTCGCGTCGTCCATGCGACGCTACCTGTGCCTGACGACCTCGCGCGGCAGCTGGCGCCCGCAAGCCCGGACGTTCGCGCGGAGATCGAGCACCAGTACCACGATCGGATCGCTGCGGCGCTCGTCGATCAGGTGAGGCCGGTCCACTGTATGGCGGCCGTCCTCTATCGCCGAGTGCTCACGATCGATTCGACGAACGCGCGTGCGATCGCGCAGCTCGCCGCGTACGGTGATGCGTTCGTTCGCAGCTGCGACTAGCTAGCTGCTCTCAGCGATAGATCACGAGCAGCGCGACGGGGAGCAGCGCCCAGCGGGCGACGACGAGCCCGCGCGGAGAGCTTCCTCGCTCGATCATCGGACCGAGCGCGAGCACGGCGGCGACGAGCCAGAGGGTCAGAGGGAGCGTCGCGAGCGCGCCTTCACGCTCGGCGTACCCGTTCGCGACGCCAGCGAGCGCGCTCGCGGTCGCGAGCACCAGCAAGAGGCGGTTCTTCTCGGACTTCGTCGTCTCGCGCCTCAGCTTGGCGCGGCCGCGTGCGACGGGGATCGTGGCGTCGCCGTCGGGGGTCCACTCGGGTGGCGCGAAGAGCGCGCGCAGGCCCCATCGGCGCACGTTCTTCGCGATCTTGCGCCAGCCGGCGACGTTCGCTTCCAGCACGTCGAAGCGGCCGAGAGGCTCGACGGTTCCGTAGGTCGGCGCCTCCTTCTCTTCGCAGAACGAGCCGTAGAGGCGATCCCAGATCGCCAGCGTGCCGGCGTAGTTCCTGTCGATGTACTCGGGATCGATCGCGTGGTGCACGCGGTGCTGCGACGGCGTGTTGAGCAGCCACTCGAACCAGCGCGGCATGCGATCGATCAGTCGCGTGTGGATCCAGTACTGGTACATCGCGCTCGCGAGCACACAGAAGATCAGCATCTCGACCGGAAACCCGATGACCGCGAGCGGCCAGTAGAACGGCGCGGCGAACGACTCCTGGAGCACGCTCTGGCGCAGCGCCGTGGGCAGATTGAACTCTTCGCTCTGGTGATGGACCGCGTGCGCCGCCCAGAGAAACGAGACGCGATGGCTCAGCCGATGGAACCAGTATTAGTCGTGGTCCATCAGCAGAAAACAGATCGGCCAGGCCCAGAGATCGCTCGTCGTGATCGTGAAGATCGCGAAGCGAGACTGAACGAGCGCGTAGAGCCCGAAGACCACGATTCGCAGCGGCACTGCGAGCGCCTGCATCAACGCGCCGCATCCGATGCTCGTGATCGTGTCGGGCGTGTGATGGAGCGAGAGCCCACGCCGCTTCGCGACGGCGAGCTCGAGGAAGATCCCGCCGAGGAAGTACGGGCCCGCGATCACCGCGGCGATCATCGCCTCCGAGAGCATCTCGGAGATAGATGATGCCAGAGGACGCGCTCGGCCGCGGGTGGGACGATGATAGAGTCTCTCATGCGCCGGATCGCGTGGTGCCTCGTCTGGCTCGTCGGCTGCGGGGCGAGCGCGACAGCCGGCTCGCGTGCGCCGACGGTGGCGACGAACGACAACGGAGGCCGCGTGGAGTCGTCGCCGCGTCCGCCGCCAGTACCGACGGCGCCACCGGCCGCACCGCCACCGGCGACGTCGCCGGTACCCACGCTCCCCCTGGCGCGCACCGATGCGGTCCCGACCCCGACCGATCCCGTGCTGGCGCCAGCGATGTTGCTCCAGCTCGTCGTTCTGCCGTTCTCGCTCACCGTGCCGCCGTCGGACGCGGCGACCGGGGTCCGAGAGATCGTGGGCAACATCCAACGGGCCGCGAGCCTCGCGGCCGACATCGGTCGCGCATGCGAGCAGATCGAGTCTCTCGGAGGCGTTCCGCGCCTGCAGGCCATCTTGCTCGACGCGGACGCGCACGACTTCGTCGCGAGTCGAGCCGCGACCGCGAGCTTGCCGCTGCCGTCCGACCTCGCCGCGTCGATCGAGCACGCCAGCTCTGCCGTGCGTGCCGACATCGAGCGGCAGTGGCACGAACGAATCGGGGCTGCACTCGCTCCGCAGGCGAGGCCCATCCACTGCCTCGCGGCGCTCGCGTACCGCCGCGCGCTCGCGATCGATCCGACCCATCCTCGCGCGACGGCACAGCTCGCCGCGTACGGCGACGCGTTCGTCCGCAGCTGTCTCTAACGCATCAGCTCAGGCTGCGCAGCGCCTCGCCGATGCGAGGCATGGCGTCTTCGATGTCGCGCGGCGAGACCGCGCCCACGCTGAGACGGAACCAGCCGTCGTCGCCCGGATAGCCGAACGCCTGGAATGGCACGACGCCGACGCCGGCCGCTTCGAGCAGCAGCCTGCGCACGTCTTCGTTCGTCTCGATCTTCTTTCCGTCGCGCGACTTGCCGAACGGGTGCACGCGCACCGTCAGGTAGATCGCGCCCTCCGGCGAGAGCGAGTCGACCGGCAGGCCCGCGGCCTTGAGCTTCTGGAAGCCGTCGTGCAGCGCCTCGAGACGCACCGCGAGCTCGCTTTTGAGGTGCGTGAGGTACGTCGCGATCGCGCCCGTGTCGTCGAGCAGCTTGGCCGTCGCGATCTGCTCGGCGCGCGGCGCCCACGCGCCGACGTGGCCGAGGATCGCGCTCATGCGATCGATCACGTCGATCGGGCCCACCGCCCAGCCCACGCGCACGCCGGTCGAGGCGAACGCCTTGCTGATGCCGTCGACGAAGATCGTGTAGCGCGCCATCTCGGGGATCAGCTCGGGCGGCGTGTGGTGATGCGTGCCCTTCGCCGTGAGCATCCAGTAGATGTGGTCGTACATGAGGTAGACGGGCCGCTGGCCGTTGCGCTGGCGCAGCTCGTTCTCCTTCACGATCGCTTCGGAGATGCCCATGAGCATGTCGCGGCTCATCGCGGTGCCCGTCGGGTTGAGCGGCGAGTTCAGGCACACGAGGCGCGCGGTCGGCAGCGCCGCGAGCAAGCTGTCGCGCGTCGGCAGGAAGCGGCTCTCGGGCCCGCACTGCAAGGTCACGCCCTTGGCGCCGAGCATCGTGACGTAGTGATTGTTGTTCCAGCTCGGCACCGGATAGACGACCTCGTCGCCCTCGGCGACGACCGCACGATAGATGCCGTAGATGACGGGGCGCGCGCCCGAGGCGATCAGGATCGACTCGATCGGCAGCTGCAGGCCGAGCTCGCGCGCGTAGAAGCGCTGCACCGCGCTGCGCAGCTCGGGCATGCCGTTGCTGGGCGGATAGTTCGTCTCGTGCGCCGCGTACGCGTCGGTGATGTTCTGGCGCAGCACCTCGGGGATCGGGAACTGCTTCGGATCGAAGTCACCGACGGTGAGGTTGCAGATGGGCTTTCCCTGCGCGACGAGCCCGCGGATCTCGGCGGCGATCTTCAAGATCTCGGAGCCGACGAGCTTGGCCGCGATGGGAGAGACGCGGTCCAGCGGAGCGGCGTTGGTGCGGACGTAGGAAGACAGATCGATCGCCATGGCCGGATGCTGCCACGAACGCGCGGGCCGCCGATCGTCCGACTTGGGAAAGCTCACGGATCCACGTCGACGGAGACCACGCGCTGCGTCAATCGCCCCGAAGAATCTTCACCGCGCCCGCGGCGTACGCGCGCCTGGTGTATCGATTCCCGACAGCGTGAAGCCGCGCTCGTGATCGACGACGCGCACGACGATGGGCGTGCCGACGTCCGCGATCCACAGATCCATTCCGTCGCCGCGCGCGTGCAGCGTGTCGATCGGGGTCGGCCGCCCGTCGATGCGCACCGAGAGCGACTCGTGTCCGACCGGCATCAGCGCGACCGCGGCGCCGTGATCTGCGACGCGCAGGAGCGTTCGCTCGTGATGATCGAGCGCGGTGAGCGCGCGCGTCGAGACCAAGAACTCCGGCAGTGCGGCGCCATCGTGATCGGCGCGGTGGTCGCAGTGGTCGATCGCGTACTCGTCTCGCCCGCCCGCCATCGTGCTCTCGTCGACGACACCGGTCGTGGGCGAGGCCAGCGCGCGCGCCGGCTCGATGTGGCCGCAGCCGAGCTCGTAGCGGAACTCGGGCGCCGTATCGACCACGGAGACCGTCATCTCGCGTGGGCCGGCCGTGCTCGCCGAGTCGAAGTAGAGGCGGGCTCCTGCCGCGATGGGCAGGGCGCCCGGATCGAACCGAGCGACGGTGCGTCCGCTCGCCCCCGCGCCGCCGCAGCCGGCGATCGAGAGGCAGAGAACCGCCCAGGAAGCGATGCGTCGTCCCATGTGCGATTCGTTGCTCCTCCCTTCGCGATCGTTCGCGTTACGTGCGTTCGGCGGTTCGTTTCTTTTCTCGAGGGCGACGGCGCTCGCGTTACGGTTGCGGCCCATGTTCCCGCGCATCGCGTATCGGCTCGTGACGGAGCGGCTCGAGCTGCGGTGCTGGCATCCCAAGGACGCGGCCGAGCTGCTCGAGGTGGTGACCGAGAGTAGGCCAGCGCTCGAGGTGTTCCTGCCGTGGGCGCGCATCGAGCCGACGACGCACGATCAGAAGGTCGAGCTCTTGCGCGGGATGCGCGGCCGCTTCGATCTCGGGCACGACTTCGCGTACGGCGTGTTCCTGCGCGAGACGGGACAGCTCGTCGGCGGCAACGGGCTGATGCCGCGCATCGGGCCTGTGGGTCTCGAGATCGGCTACTGGACGGCGACCGCGCACGCGGGCAAGGGCTACTGCACCGAGGGCAGCGCCGCGCTCGCGCACCATGCGCTCGTCACGCTCGGTGTCGATCGCGTCGAGATCCACTGCGAGCCCCAGAACGGCCCGAGCAACGCGATCCCGAAGAAGCTCGGCTTCGAGCGCGAGGGCGTGTTGCGCCGCCGCTATCCGTTCGCCGACAACGATCTGCGCGACACCGTGATCTGGACGCTGTTCCGCGCGCAGCTCACGCGCGCCGACAAGGTCACGTGGGCCCGCTACGAGGCGTTCGACTGCGCGGATCGGAAGATCGTCTGAGCGCGAGCAGCGCCATCGGCGCGTAGCAGGCGACCAAGAACGCGAGCACGGAGATCCCCACCGCCGCATCCGGCAGGCTCGTCTCGATCGCGCGCTCGCTCGTGCAGATGCAGGCGGCGCTGGATCCGCTGCGCCTTCCGACGCGGAAGTGATCGTAGCCTCCGTCGCTCGCGCAGAGCGAAGCGCAGTGCGGCGCAGTCACGAACCGCTCGATCAGGCTCCCGCCTGCGCCGAAGACGGCGAAGAACATCAGCGCGCACCAAACGATCCAGACGCAGCCCGGGAGCGACGAAGGCTTCTTCGGCGCCGCCACGTTCGATGCTTCGCTCAACGCAGGACGACGATGGGACCGACGATCGCGTCGTTGAGCGCCGCGAGATCGTCCGACGGCACGCGGTACTCCTCGCGCGGCGGGCTGCCGGTGCGCTCGTACTTCTTCAGCGCCTCGTTGTGGATGGCGAGGCGCGTGACCCATCCGGGGCCCGCGAGCAGGCGCGCTTGTGCTTCGTCGAGCACGAGCTGGATCGTCTCGGCGCCTTCGATCGGCGCGAACTGACGGTGACCGCGCTCCTGTAGCCGCGCGAGCTCGGCCGCGTCGATGACGCGATAGAGGACCGTCGTCGCGGGCGCCATCAGCGTCGGCTCGTCGCCGCGCGCGCGCCGTCGCCGGGGCTCGCCGCCGCCCACGGCCGTGAGCGTGGGCGCGCTCCCACGGATTCGCTTGGACTTGGAGGGCGGGGGAACGTCGTCGCTCATGCGAGCGGGAGTTTAGCGGATCACCAGAGATCGATCTGCAGGATCGCGAGCGTGTTGGTGCGGTCGTCGGTCCAGAGATCGACCTGCTGCAGGCCCCCGGCCGAGAAGCGCGTCCAGCCCTGCGCATCGAAGCTGGCGAGATCCGCCTCGCTCGGCGGGAACACGACGTACTCGCTCGGATCTTCGCCGATGCCCGTGGGGCTCATGCGCCGACGCCACGCGCCCGGACGCCCGAGCGCGCGAGAGATGCCCGCGAGCACGGGCCGCAGGTTGTAGTAGCGGTTCGAGACGTGGAAGAGCACCCAGCCGTGGTGCGCGCGCACGAGCTGGAAGTAGAGCTCGGCCGCCTCGCGCGTGACGAGGTGCGTCGGGATCGCGTCGCCCGAGAACGCATCGACGAGCACGAGGTCGTACTCGGGCGGGTGATCGCTCGCGGCCTCTTGCTCGAGCATCACGCGCGCATCGCCGATCACCGTCTCTTCGTGGCCGCGGCAGTCCTCGAGGTAGTGGAAGTACTCGCGCGCGAGCCGATCGTCGAGCGCGTCGATCTCGAAGAACGTGATGCGATCCTGCGGGCGCACGTACGCCGCGGCCGCGCCGACACCGAGCCCGATCGCGGCGATGTTCAGTGGGCGCTCGTCCTCGTCGAGGATCCGCATCACCTCTCCCAGCGTGCCTTCCGCGTGGTAGTAGCTGAGCGGCTTGGGCCGATACGTCGCGTCCATGAACTCGCGACCGTGTCGCGTGACGCCGCTGATCAGATCGCGCAGCGGACCGAGCTGCGTCGGCCGTTCGATCACCTGGTAGATGCCGTAGAAGCTGCGGCTGCGCACGAGCAGGTGCGCCGGATCGGTGTCGCCGATCACGCCGCGCGCGTACTGGCCGATGATCACCGCGATCAGCAAGAGCCCCATCGCGATCGGCCCGATGCCGGAGTCGCGCAGCCACGTGCGGATCTCGCCACGACGACCGACGAGAACGGTGAGGACGAGCACGACGATCGCGATCGGGTACTCGAGCAGGCGGGTGAAGACGACCGGCGCGACGAGGGCGACCGCCGCGCCGCCGAGCCAGCCGCCGAGCGACATCACGAGATAGAAGAGCGTCAGGCGCCGCGGGCTCGGTCGCGCCTCGTAGAGCTCGGCGTGCGCGGCGAGCGTGAGCACGAAGAACACGACGAGATGCAGCACGACCTGCTGCTGCTCGCTGCGGAGCGCGCCGCCCATCGCCGCGTACAGACCCACCGCGCCGAAGAGCGGCCAGAGGCGCCGCACCCAGTCGGGCACGCGACGAACGGGCGCGCGCTCGGGCATCCGGCCGCTCAGGAACGACGGTGCTGCCGACCGCGCGCTCGCCCATCCGCGCGTCATCCACGCGGGCACGTGATCGGGATCGTCGAACGCGAGCACGAACGTGAAGAGATAGAGCGCGAGCGGGCCGATCCACACGAGCGGCACGTTGCCCGCATCGAGCGCGATCACGTTCGTCACGCCCATCAAGAGCGCGGACGGGCACGCGGCGAGCAGGAGCCAGTACGCGATACGGCCCGCCGAGATCGCCTCGAGCGGCGCGTCCGGTGTCGCTTCGATCTTCGTCTCGACGCTCGAAGGTCGCGTCGCGCGATACGCGAAGACGCCCGCGACGAGCCAGAGCGCGAAGCCGATCGTGAAGCCGATGCGTTGCGCGCTCACGCCGACGAACGGCTCGATCGCGAGCGCGTACACGATGAGCGAGAGCATCGAGCCGACGTTGCTCGTGCCGTAGAGCCAGTACGGGTTCTCGCGGTCGGGCAGTGACGATCGGTGCACCCAGTGCTGCGCGACCACGCTCGTCGTCGCGAGCGCAGCGAACGGCAGCGCGCTCGCACGCGCGAGCGCCATCAAGAGCGCGGGCACGTCCGAGCCCATCACGACGACGGTCGGCGGTAGCGCGATCAGCGGCAGCGCCACGATCGCGAAGTGCCACTTGCCCAGGCGATCGGCTCCGAGGTGCGCGTACGAGTACGCGAAGAAGAGCACGCCCTGGAAGAACATCAGCGACGTCGTCCACACGTGGAACGCGCCGCCGAAGTGGGGCAGCAGCATGCGCCCCACCATCGGCTCCATGGTGAAGAGCAGGAAGGCGCCGAGGAAGACGAAGAGGCGGACCGCGTTCAAGCGATCAAGCTTTTACACCAGTTGGCACGGGGCACGACACGCCGGTTCCGCCGAGGCCGCAGTAGCCATCGGGGTTCTTCGCCAGGTACTGCTGGTGATAGTCCTCGGCGTAATAGAACGGGCCTGCGTCGAGGATCTCGGTCGTGATCGCATCGAAGCCCTGCTTCAACAGCCGTGGCCCGTACGATTCCTTCGCGGCGAGCGCCGCCTTCTTCTGCGCCTCGCTCGTCGGATAGATGCCGCTGCGGTACTGCGTGCCGACGTCGTTGCCCTGGCGCATGCCCTGCGTCGGATCGTGGCTCTCGAAGAAGATCTTGAGCAGCTGCTCGTACGAGATCTGCTTCGGATCGAAGACCACGCGCACGACCTCGTTGTGCCCGGTGCGGCCGGTGCACACCTCTTTGTACGTCGGGTTCGGCGTCAGGCCCTGCGCGTAGCCGACGCTCGTGGAGTACACGCCAGCAAGGTTCCAGAACGCTTTCTCCGCGCCCCAGAAACATCCGAGCCCGAAGCTCGCGATCTCCATGCCCTCCGGGAACGGCGGCACGATGCGGTTGCCGTTCACGAAGTGCTTCTCCGGAACGCCGGGCATCGGCGTGCTGCGTCCGGGCAGCGCGTCGGCGGGAGAGGGCATCTGCGACTTGCTCGAGCTCGTGAAGAACATGGTCACCTCTGCGGACGACAGTGTTGGGACACGACGCGCTCGTGTAAAGGACCAGCCTCGGGGAGTACCCTGCCTGAATGAACGAGCGCCTGGCGATCCTCGGTCTCGCACTGTCTCTCTCGGCGTGTGGCAACGGCGGCGGTGATGCGGACGGCGGCAGCACGACCGACGCGTTTCGAGCCGACGCGAGCACGCATCCGATGATCGACACGGGCCCCCGCCCGGATACGGCGGTCGACTCCGGCCCCATGCCGGACGCGTTCTCGGCGGACGATGCGTACGTGGCGCCCGGCACCGACGCGGGCGCGAGCGACACCGGTCAGTGGGTGATGGGCTACTACGCGGCCTATCAAGTCGACATGTACCCGGTCGATCAGATCGACTGGTCGGGTCTGACGCACATCGCGCTCGCACCGATGGTCGTGAACGCCGACGGCACGATCGACTACCGCTTCTCCGCGTTCGGTACCGATGCCGAGGGGCGCACGTTCGCGCAGAGCCTCTCGAGCGCCGCGCACGCGCACGGCGTGCATCCGATCCTGATGCTCGGCGGCGCAGGCCTCAGCGATCACGTGCTGCCTGCGATGAACGCCGACATGGGCGGCTTCGTCACGCGCTTGCTCGGCGTGATGGACGAGCTCGGCTACGACGGGATCGATCTCGACGTGGAGGCGACGGGCTTCGCCGTGCCCGAGTTCACGCGCCTCGCCTCTGCGCTGCGTGCGGCGCGACCGAGCATCTTGCTCAGCCTGCCGGGCGCGGTCGTCGAGTTCGGCACGCATCCCGAGGCCGGCCTCGCGACGCTCGTGGGCTACCTCGATCGCTACTTCATCCAGTCGTACTACGGCGGCTCGGATGGCTTGTTCACGGGCAGCGGTCCGACCGGCGGCTTCCAGTCGTGGTTCGGCAGCGCGATGAGCGATGCGAACGATCAGCGGCCGTTCGCGATCGATCACTCGTTCGACCAGCTCGTCGCCGCCGGCGTTCCCGCCGAGAAGCTCGGCATGGGCGTCGCGTTCTACGCGGCCTGCTACTTGATCCCCAACACGACTCCGCCCGGCGGCAGCGACGTGAGCGGCCCGCGCCAGCCCGCGTACGCGAGCTCGTCGTACTGCTGGGACTGCGGCATCGGCGGCGGCGACAACGACTATCCGCTCTCGGCCTTCTTCGCGGCGGGCGGCACGTACGATCACGCGGCCGCGAGCGCGCGCATGTTCGACACCGTCGCGGGCTCGTCGTACCTGAGCCTGCCGACCGCGACGATGGACAGCCACTGCGGCGGCCGCACGCGCTACGTCGTCTACGAGACCCCGCAGTCGCTGGAAGCGCGCGGCGTGTGGTCTCGCGCGCACGGGTACGGCGGCATCATCATCTGGACGATCCAGCAAGGCTGGCTGCCCGCAGGCGCGGCCGACGGCATGGCGCGCAACGCGCTG
>CAYSCF010000063.1:0-26855 GCA_964429305.1 uncultured Sandaracinaceae bacterium
TGCGTTGACGCGCGATGTCGGAGCCGTGTCGGGGGCGATGGGCGCTCCCGAGAGCTGGGCGAAGGCATTCGACGGGCGAGACGTCGGACGCATGGGCGCGGCGATCGAACAGCTCGCCACCGAGCACCCCGAGGTCGCGCGCGTCGTGCGCTCTCGGATCGATGGATTCGGCGTGCGCTGGGTCGGCAATCGGGTCGACGGTGCAGGCGGCTCACGCGCGATCCAAGCGCTGCCGCGGCTCGCGCGCGAGTATCTCTCGATCGAGACGCCCGTCGTCACGTGCATTCCACAGTCGAGCGCGATGGAGCGATCCGTCGGCGAGCGCTCGCCCGCGATGCTCAGCGCGCGCTCCGAGCCCGTGCTCGCGCGTGCGTTCGATCGCCTCGCCGAGGAAGTCGTCGCATTCGAAGCGCGGCCCGCCGAGCCGATCGTGCCGCCCGTCGCGATGCGCGAATCGGCCTGAGCGTCCGAGCCGAGTGACGCGCCGAGACGTTCGCGTGGCGAGCCGTCTCGGCGTCGACGTTCGTGCGCGATGGACGCGCGAAAGCCGAGACGTTCGCGTGGCGAGCCGTCACGGCACTTTCCGGCTGTCGTCGTCGTCAGCGACGCGGGGCTGTCAGACGCGTGGTCACCGCGCCGCGTTCGTCGACCAAGACGTCGATGTCCTCGGCGCCACACGCCTGGATCCGGATCCCCGCATCGCGCTTGCTGGCGCGTACGTGCACCGTCTCGCCGGAAGACATCGCGTCGGACACCCGCACGAGCGCGTGCAAGAGCGTCCAGCCGATCTCGCCTACGTGGCCGTATCCATGCAGTCCCCGCTCGATCTCGACCGACAAGCGAACTCCGCGCTGCTGCGCGTGCCACCGGAAGAAGCGCGCGGTGGTGGCCGCGACCTCGCCGACGTCGAACGACTCGGACGTGGGCGTGTCGTTGGTCTGCGCGCGGACGAGCTCGATCTTGTCCGCGATCGCCGCGCACGCTTCCCGCGCGTCTTCGAAGAGCTCTGCGAGCTCCGCGGCGGGCGCAGTTCCGCCGCGATGGACCAGCTCCTCGATGCTGTGCAGGTTCATCGAGAGCGCCATCAGCGGCGAGCGGACGTCGTGCGAGAGGCTGCCGAGCATCGATCGGGCGACGGTCCGCGGGATGCGTGCATCCCAGATCAGGCTCGCGGGCTGTGACGGGACTGCACGCAGTCGCGAGGTCGACCGATCGGACCTCGGTGCCGCGAGCGGCGCCTTCGAAGAGAACGTTGCATTGCGACGCATGGTCGTCCTCGAATTCGGCAGGTACCGTCCGAAGCTTGAGCGCGCGTCGAGATATCGCCGCACGACGGGGTGTTGACGGAGCCGTCATGCCGTCGTCGCCCTGATCGGAATCGGGCGCGAGAGATCCTCAAGATCCCGGCGATCGCGGTCGATACCGTGTTGGGCACGTGCGTTGCTGAGGACCTCGTTCGAGGCACCTGGGCATGGTCGATCTGTTCCGCACCGTCGAGATCGGACACCGCACGCTGGACTACCAGCTCGAGCGGCACAACGTTCTCGCGGGCAACGTCGCGAACGTCGACACGCCCGGCTTTCGTCCGCTCGAGCTGACGCGCCCCGTCGAGAGCGCGAACGGCCCGACCGCCACGCTGCTTCGCACCGACAGCGCGCACCTCGGCGGCACGACGACGTCCGGCGGCGCGTTCGAGATCAGCGAAGAAGCCGTCGTCCGCCCCGGCAGCGACGAGAACGCCGTGAGCCTCGAGCACGAGCTCGCCAAGCTCTCTGCCAACCACGTTCGCTACGAGAGCGCCGCACGCATGGTGCAGATGCAGCTCGGACAGCTTCGATACGCGGCCAACGACGGAACCGGCTGAAGGAGCACGAGATGAGCCTCGATTTCATGAGCGCGATGGAGATCACCGCGTCCGGCCTGGGCGCCGAGCGGATGCGGATGAACGTGCTCGCGAGCAATCTCGCGAACGCGCGCACCACGCGCACCGAGCAGGGCGGGCCGTACCAGCGGATGGACGCGGTGTTCCGCGCGGTTCCCGTCGCCGAGCGCATGGCGCACCACGCGAGCGATCCTTCGGCGCGCTTCGCCTACCTCGTCGAGGTGCCCGAGGTCCGCCAGGACAACACGCCCGGCGAGCGCGTGTACGACCCGTCGCATCCCGATGCGGACGGCGAGGGCTACGTGACGATGCCGAACGTCAACGTCGTGAGCGAGATGGTCAACATGATCACCGCTTCGCGTGCGTACGAGGCGGGCGTGACGGTGATGGACACCATTCGCACGATGGCGCGCTCGGCCATCTCGATCGGCGGCTGAACGTGACTGCGCCCATCTCTCCCGTCGGCTCCCCGATTCCCTCGCTCGTCACCGAGCTCGGCACTCCCTCGCTCGGTGGCGGCGCGACGCCGTCCGGCCCTTCGTTCGAGAGCCGCATCGGCGACGCGATCGGCGAAGTGCAGCGCTTGCAAGACAACTCGATCAATGCGTCCGAGGGCTACTTGCGCGGCGATCACCAGGACGTGCACGGGACGATGATCGCGATGCAAGAGGCCGACGTCTCGCTCCGGCTGATGTCGAGCGTGCGCAATCGCGCCATCGAGGCGTATCGCGAAGTCATGCGGATGGGGTCCTGATCGATGCAGCCTCTGCTCGCTCTCCGAGATCGCGCGCTCGCGCGCTGGAATGCCGCCGCGATGCGCGAGCGCGTGCTCTTGCTCGTGGGCATCGCGGCGCTCGTCGCCGTCGCCCTGCTCGGCTACGCGCGCGCTTCGCGCGTCGAGATGGCCGTGCTCTTCAGCGGGCTCGCCGAGCAAGACGCCGCGGGCATCGTCGCGCGCCTTCGCGAGACGCACATCCCGTACGAGATCGCGGCCGACGGCGGCACGATCCTCGTCCCCGAGGCGAGCGTGCACGAGACGCGTCTCGCGCTCGCCTCCGATGGTCTGCCGGCGGGCGGCGGGGTCGGCTTCGAGATCTTCGACACGCAGCGCTTCGGTGAGAGCGAGTTCGTCGAGCAGGTGCAGTACCTGCGCGCGCTCGAGGGTGAGCTCGGTCGTACGATCGGCCACCTCGGCGGCGTCGACTCGGCCCGCGTCCATCTCGTGCTGCCGCAGCGCTCGCTGCTGGAGGGGAACGACGACCACGCGCGCGCTTCGATCGCCGTGCGGATGCAGCCCGGTCATCGCCTCGGCGCCGATCAGGTGCGCGGAATGGTGCACCTCGTCGCATCGAGCGTCCGCGGCCTCGATCCCGAGAACGTGACCGTGGTCGACGGTGAAGGTCGTCGTGTCGCCGGCGGCGACGACGAAGAGACGAGCGAGTCGGCGCGCGATGCCGAGACGTTGCGCGAGCGAATCGAGCACGGTCGCGAGCGCGCGGTGCAAGAGCTGCTCGATGCGACGCTCGGCGTCGGCGTCGCGGTGGTGCGGCTCTCTGCCGACGTCTCGTTCGCGCACGAAGAGCGTCTCGAAGAGAGCTACGACCCGGATCGCACGGCGACGCGCAGCTTCGAGCTCACGACCGAAGGCGCCGCGGCCGCTGCGCCGGGTGCGACGAGCGGTGTCGCGGGCGCCGTGTCGGCACTTCCTGGCGGGCCCTCGGCCGAGTCCGAGGCCTCCACCACGAGCGAGGGCGGGCGTCGTGTCGAGGTCCGCAACTTCGAGGTCACCAAGCTCGTGCGTCGCGCGGTCGAGCCGCTCGGTCGCGTCACGCGTCTCTCGGTCGCCGTCGTCGTCGACGGCACGTGGGAAGGCGAGGGCGATGCCCGTCATTTCGTTCCGCGCACGGCCGAGGAGCTCGCGCGGATCCGATCCGTCGTCATGTCGGCGGCGGGCCTGCGCGATGATCGCGGCGACTCGCTCACGGTCGAGTGCGTTCCCTTCGTCATCCCGACGCCCGATGCCGAAGCGCTCGCGGCGGCCTCGCCGGGCGTGCTCGGCATGCCGACCTGGCAGCTCGCGTCGATCGCGGGAGCGATCCTCGCCGTGCTCACGATCGCTGCGGTCATCTTCATGCGTCGCCGCCGCGCCGCGCGCCGCTCCACGACGCTGGCGGTCTCGGACGAGCTCGCGCTCCCGAGCCCGATGGCGACGCTCGCGACCTCGGCCGCGCAGGCGCTCTCGCTCGATCTCGTGCCGCCCGAGGCCGAGCTCGATCACGACGCGATTCGCGTCCGCGTGATCGACCTCGCGCGTCGGGATCCGGAGCTGGCCGCCCGCATCGTGCGTGGCTGGTTGAGCGAAGGCGAGCCGTCGAGCACCGAAGTGCCGACGCCCGCAGCCGGCTGATCCACCGCCGACGAACCTCCGTCGCTCGCCGTCAAAACTCCTCCGCCGCGTCCGCTCGATGCGCGACGCATGCGCGGATCTGCCTTCGAATCAGGCGCGTTTCTCGTTTTCTCGCGCGAATGCGCTTGGCTCACCTCCTGCAGAGAGCTGCTCACGATGGCCGACACGACTCCTGCGCTGCCTGCGAGCACCCAGAGCCCTCTCGCTCCGGCGGGGCTCACCGGTGCGCAACGCGCGATGCTCTTGCTCGTCAGTCTCGACGAAGACGTCGCGACGCGCGTCATCGCGCACCTCGAGCAATCGGATCTCGCGCGGCTGCGCAACGCGAGCGGGATGACTGGGCACGTCGCGCCGCCGGCGATCGCGGGCGTGCAGCGCGCATTCTTGAGCGAAGCGCAGCAAGGTGGGCCGACGAGCCTGCGCGGTAGCGACCGCTATCTCGAGCGTCTCGTGAAGAACGCGCTCGGCGAAGGGCGCGCGAACGAGCTCTTCGGTCCGCCCGTGCTGCCGCCCGACGCATCGTCGCCGGCGTACCTTCGCCTTCCACCCACGCTGCTCGCGGCCCTGCTCGAGCGCGAGCATCCTCAGACGATCGCGCTCGTGCTCTCGCAGCTCGATGCGACGCGTGGGGCCGAATTCTTGTCGGCGCTGCCGCCGACGCTGCGCTCCGACGTCGTGCTCCGCGTGGGCCACCTCGACGAGGTGCCGGAGCAGATCCTCACCGAGATCGACCGCGAGCTGCGCGTGCATCTCGATCGGCTCGAGTCCGACGCACGCCGCAAGGTCGACGGAAAAGAGGCCGCGACCGGGATCCTCAAGCGCATGGCGCAGGAGGAGTCGCAGGCGCTGCTCGAGGAGCTCGCACAGTCCGACGCGCCGATGGCGGACAAGCTCCAGCAGGCGCTGTTCACGTTCCAAGACCTCATCCGCATGGACGCGCGCGGCATGCAGCAGCTCCTGAAGGAAGTGCCCACCGATCAGCTCGTGCTCGCGCTCAAGACGGCGAGCGAAGAGCTCAAGACGAAGGTCCTCGGAAACCTCAGCTCGCGCGCGGCCGACATGCTCCGCGAAGATCTCGCGCTCCTCGGACCGACGCGCATCGCGGACGTCGAGGCCGCGCAGCGTCAGATCGTGGACGCCGCGCTCGCGCTCGAGCGCGACGGACGAGTGACCATCGCGCGCGATGGCGTCGGTGCGTATGTCTGAGCGACGCACGGCGACGCCCGCCATCTTCCGGACGATCGGCGCGCACCAGACCGCGCCGCCGTGGATGCTCGACGTGCCCGCTCCAGCGGCGTCGTACGCGTTTCCGCGACACGGCGTGAGCGCGCCTGCGCCCGTCGCGATCGAGACGCCCGTGGTCGAGACCGCGTCGGTCGTCGCCTCGCTGCCGCCGCCACCACCGATCCCGAGCGTATCGCCGCCCGCGCCCTCCATCCCGGCTCCGCCGCCCGGCCCGGATCCGCGCCTGGCCGAAGCGCTCGTCGCGCTCGCGAGCGCACGTGAGGACGTTGTCGCGCGCACGCGCGAAGAGCTCGTGAGCCTCGCGACGGAGATCGCGCGCGCCATCCTCGAGGTGGAGCTGACGAGCCGGCCCGAGCTGCACCGCGGTCTGCTCGCCGCAGCGCTCGACGTGCTCGGTCCCGGTACGGCGCCGCGCATCCGCGTCGCCCCCGATGCGTTCGATGCGATGGTCGCCGGGCTCGGCGGTCGTAGCTGCGAGGTCGGCGGCCGCCGCGTGGAGATCGAGATCGATCCGACGCTCGAAGGAAACGGTGTCGTGCTCGACGCCGGAGATGCGCGCGTCGATGCCTCCGTCGATGCGCGCTTGGCGAGCGTCCGCGCCGCGTTGCTCACGGCGCGCCGCACCGCCAATCGCGAGGCCGCGTGAGCGTCAGCCCCATCACGAGCGCGCGCTCGAGCCGTCGCCCGCCGGCGGCGCCTCCGACATCGGAGCTGCTCGGAGCTTCGGTCGGGCTACGCGCCGCCAGCATGCCGACGCTCGAGGGACGCCTCACGGAGGTCGTCGGCCTCGTGCTGGAAGCCCGCGGCTGTCGCGCTTCGATCGGCGATCTCTACGAGATCCTACCCGTCGACGGATCCGCGAGCATCCAGGCCGAGGTCGTCGCGTTGCGCGACGAGCGGACGCTCTTGATGGCGCTCGAAGAAGTCTCGAGCGGCATGGCCGTCGGTGCGCGGGTGCGCCGCATCGGCCGTGGTGCGCGCGTGCCCGTCGGTGACGCGCTGCTCGGGCGCGTGCTCGATGGTCTCGGCCGGCCGATCGACGGGCGTCCCGCGCCGCGCACGACCGAGACGCGTGCGCTCTACGCGGCACCGCCGTCGCCGCTCGCGCGTCGTCCGATCGAAGAGCCGCTCGACGTCGGCGTTCGCGCGATCGACGGGACCCTGACGCTCGGCCGGGGCCAGCGCATGGGGATCTTCGCGGGCGGCGGCGTCGGCAAGAGCACGTTGCTCGCGATGATGGTCCAGCAAGCGTCGGTCGACGTCGCGGTCATCGCCCTGGTCGGAGAGCGCGGGCGCGAGGTCGAAGAGCTCGTGCACAAGACGCTCGGTGCAGCCGGGCTCGCGCGCAGCGTGGTCGTCGCCGCGACGAGCGCCGATCCACCGCTACTGCGCGCGCGTGCTGCCCTGGCGGCGACTGCGATCGCCGAGCACTTCCGTGATCGCGGCAAGTCCGTGCTGCTCGTGATGGACAGCCTCACGCGCTACGCGATGGCGCTGCGCGAGATCGGTCTCGCGACCGGTGAGCCGCCGACGACCAAGGGCTACACGCCGAGTGTGTTCGCGGCGCTGCCGCGTCTGCTCGAGCGCGCGGGCACGTGCGAGGGGCCGGGGTCGATCACCGGTCTCTACACCGTGCTCGTGGAGGGTGACGATCTCTCAGACCCGATCTCCGACGCGGCACGCGCGATCCTCGACGGGCACATCATCCTCCGGCGCGAGCTCGCGGAGCGCGGGCACTTCCCGGCGATCGACGTGCCGCAGTCGATCTCGCGCGTGATGCCGGCGGTCACGACGCGCGCGCGACGTGATCAGGCACAGAAGGTGCGAGCGTTGCTCGCGAGCTATCGCGAGGTCGAAGAGCTCGTCGCGATCGGTGCGTATCGGCCGGGCGTGAGCCCGCGCTTCGACGAGGCGCTCGCGCGCATGCCGAAGCTCGAAGCGTTCCTCACACAACGCGTGGAGGACGCCGGCAAGGCGGACGTCGATGCCGCGCTCGCCGAGGTGTGGCGCGAGACGAAGCCCGAAACGAAGCCCCAACCGAACGGAGTGCGGACATGATGTCGAGTCAGAGACTTGGTCGCTTGGCGTTGCGCAAGACGCGCGTGAAGGACGCGGCGCGCGCCGAGCTCGTCGAGTCGGAGCTCTCGCTCGTCGTCTGCGAGAAGGCGCTCGTCTCGGCCGATGCCGCCGTCCACGACGCCGCGCGCGCGCTCGCGTGCCCGGACGGCGTGTCGGCGGGCGATCTCGAGCTGCGTGCGAAGACCGTGACCGAGCGCGTCGCACGGGCCCGCGCGGCCGCGACGGCACACGCGGCCAAGCTCGTGGAGGTCGACGAACGACGCGAGCGCCGACTCGACGCGGAGCGGGACGTGAAGCTCTTGCGTCGCGCGGAAGAGCGCGCAGCCAGCGTCGAGAAGGTCGAAGCCGATCGCCGTGATGCGCGCGTCCAGGACGATCGCGCGGCAGTCGTTCGGAGGAGCGCGTGAGCGCGCGCGTCGCGATGCGGCTCGCTGCGCCCCCGGCCCACGAGCACCGGACGTCGCTCCGCGTCCAGGATGCGGACGACGGACGCTTCTCGGGATCGATCGCGGCGGCGGTGCAACGCCTGCTCGTGTCGCTGCCGACGCCACCTCGCGCGCGCGCCGGCAACGAGCTCGAGGGCGCGACGACGCCGAGCGACGATCCGACGCACGACGACGCATCGGGCGCACGCGCCACGGGAAAGCAGCGCGGCGAGGTCACCGCGACCTTCGGCATCCTCGCCGACGTGATCGATCATCTCGCGATCGATCACCCCTCGCTCGATCCCGCGAGCTCGAAGCACGCGACCGTCGATCCTCGGGGCGCGGAGCACGAAGACGTCGCTCATCCTTCGACCGAGCCGAGCGCCACGAAGCCTTCGATCGGCGGAGAGCTCGCGCTTGCCACGTTCACGCTCGCCGACGCGTCCATCGCGATCGCATCGCAGCCGGCGAACGCTCCGTTGCCGCCGATCTCGATGCAGATGCCGGCTCTGACGTCTTCTGCTTCGTCTCCGCTCGCTCCTCTCGACGCGGCGCCCGTGTCGTCGTCGTCGCCGAAGAAGACGCTCCCCGGCGTCGCGCCGCCTGCTTCGAGCACGACGGACCGCGCCAAGACGCGGGATCGCGCGCACTCCGAAGACGAGGCCGCGCCCAGCGCTCCGACCGAGCACGCACGTCGCGCGGAACCGAGCCCCGCGCACGCGCGCCACGCGTCCTCGACGCATCATGCGGCGAGCTCTGCCGACACGCGGACCAGCTCGATCACGGCGACGATGGGCGCGGTCCGTTCGACCGACGTGCGCGCCATCCCGATCGCCGATCGACCCGCCGTTCGCATCGCGCCGCCCGCGCCCATCGCCGAGCCCGATCCGGAGCCCTCGCTCCCCGAGCCGCCCGCGTCGGCCGTCCACTACGGCGCGATCGAGAGCGACGACGCGCACGTGGAGCTCTCGCATCCGACACTCGGCCGCGTCGATCTCGACGTGCACCACGACGCGGGTCGCTACGACGTCTCGCTCGTCACGCGCTCGATGGGAGCATCCATCGCCCTGCGCGCGGCCGAAGAGAGCCTGCGCGTCGACATGCGCGCGCGGAGCACCGAGCTGCGCGGTTACCGCGTACGAACCGATGCGGGTCGCCGTGACCCGCGCGCCACGAACGACGACGAGGAGAATCGATCATGACCGTGACCAGTGCATCCACCACCGACCGCGCCACGGCGACCAGCCTGGGTGCGCCCACCGCCGCGCCGTCCACCGCGGACGCGAGCGGCACGAACTTCGATCCGCAGTCGTTCATGCGTCTGCTGATCGCGCAGATCCAACACCAGGATCCGCTCTCGCCGATGGACTCCACACAGATGACGCAGCAGCTCTCGCAGATGACGAGCGTCGAGCGTCTCGTCTCGATCGACAGCCAGCTCGGCAGTCTCTCGATCGCGACCGCGAGCGTTGCCAACGCGCAGGCCGCAGATCTCGTGGGCAAAGACGTCGGGGCCGACACGAGCCGCCTCTATCTCTCGGACGGCGCAGCCGGTCAGGGCAGCTTCGAGCTCTCGGCGGCGGCGGCGCACGAGACGGTCGAGATCCGCGATGCGCAGGGCAACGTCGTACGAACGCTCTCGCTCGACGGTGCCGCCGCGGGCGCCGTTCCCTTCAGCTGGGACGGCCACAACGACTCGGGCACGCGCATGCCGGCGGGCTCGTACGCAGTCTCGGTCACCGCGACCGACGCGAGCGGCAACTCCGTCCCCGTCACGACGACGGTTCAAGGCGTCGTCTCCGCGATCACCTACGACAACGGCTATCCCGAGCTGTCCATCGACGGCACGCACGTGATGCTCGGCGACGTCCGCTCGGTCGCCGATGCGGCCGCACCTACTTCATCGACCACTCCCACGACGCCCTGAACCGAATTCCGACTCGCACGAGAAAAAGAAACAAGAAAGGACTTCCCATGTCGATCATCTCCAACATGACCACCGGTGCCTCGGGACTTCGCGCAGAGAGCGAAGCGATGGGCGCGACCAGCGACAACATCGCGAACGTCAGCACGTACGGGTTCAAGCGCGAGCGCGCCGTCTTCGAGGACGTGCTCGGACGCTCCGTGATGGGCTCGAGCGCGATCGCGTCCGCAGGGCAGGGCTCGCGCGTCTCCCAGATCCAGGAGATGTGGACGCAGGGCGCGCTCGTCACGACGGGCAACCCGACGGACATGGCGCTGAGCGGCGACGGCCTCTTCGTCGTGAACGGATCCGTCAACGGACAGCAGGGCCAGTTCTACACGCGCGCCGGTCAGTTCCAGACGAACAGCGACGGCTACCTCGTCAATCCGGACGGGCTGCACCTGCAGGGCTACACGGCGGACGCCAACGGCGTGATGGGAACGCAGCTCGGCGATCTGCGCGTCGACGGAATGACGTTGCCAGCGACGCCGACGAGCAACGTGACGTTGCACGCCAACCTGAACGCGCACGACAGCGCGTACTCCCAGGACGTCACGATCTACGACTCGCTCGGCCAGGCGCACACGGCGACGCTCTCCTTCACCAAGACGGCCGACAACGAGTGGGACTGGACCGCCAGCGTGCCGGGAGCAGACGTTGCGGGCGGCACGGCGGGTACTCCGTTCGCCGGCGCCAGCGGTCATCTCTCCTTCAACGCGGACGGCTCGCTCGCGACCTCGGCGCCGGGCGCGAGCTCGTTCTCGTTCAACGGAGCTACGCCGGGTCAGAGCATCGCGTTCGACTTCGGCTCGAGCACCACCGCGGGCGGAACCGGCTTGGACGGGATGACGCAGCTCGCTCAGACCTCGGCCGTCAACTCCAAGACGCAGGACGGCTTCGGTGGTGGACAGGTCGCGGGTATCTCGATCAGTCAGGACGGGACCATCACCGGCAACTTCGGCGACGGCGAGCAGCGTGCGCTCGGTCAGGTCGCGATCGCTCGGTTCGCGAGCGACGGAGGATTGGCGCGTACGGGTCAGAATCTCTGGTCCGAGACCAAAGATTCCGGGCAGCCGCTCGTCGGCGTGGCGGGCACGGCGGGGCGCGGCTCCGTCGTCGCCGGATCGCTCGAAGGATCCAACGTGGATCTGGGCACGGAATTCGTCGATCTCATCGCCTACCAACGCGGTTTCTCCGCCAACTCGAAGGTCATCACGACGGCCGACGAGATGTACCAAGAGCTCGTCCAGATGAAGCGCTGATCCTTCCCGCCTCGGTTCTCCTCGACGCGCGCCGTGCGAAAGCCGGCGCGCGTCGCGCTTTTCCGTCGCTCCAGCGTCATCGCATCGTCGAGCAGTCAATCCATTGGCGCGTGTTGCGTCGAGCGCGTGCGTGATCCCGCCCGTGATCCGGGCGTCCGGCGGCTGGCATGGCCGCTGCTCTAGTGGCTCTCCAGAGGACATCGGACGATGAGCGACGCAACTCAAGCTGCTGCAGTGAAGCCCGCGGCACCCGGCAACCGCAACGTGCTGCTGATCGCGCTCGTGGCGACGAACATGCTCGGCATGCTCGGGCTCGGCGGCTACCTGGTCCTGTCGAATCGGGCCGGCGCGCAAGCACCGGACGAGACCGCCGCGCATGCGCACGAGCACGAGGCGCCCGAAGAGATGGGACCGCTCGTCGAGTTCGAGTCGATCGTCGTCAATCTCCGCGACTCGGGCACGGACCACTACTTGAAGCTCACGGCGCAGGTCGAGCTCGCGTCGGAAGACGCAGCGCCGCTCGCCGAGGCGCACATGACGCCGTTCCGCGATGCGGTGTTGATGTACCTGACGTCGCTCACGCTCTCGGACGTCCAGGGTCCCGACGGCGCGCGTGCCGTGCGCGAGCACATGATCGAGCTCGCGACCGAGACGATGGGCGAAGGAACGGTCCGCCACATCTACTTCACCGAGTACCTCGTCCAGTGAGCGACGAGAGCGACGTGCTCGGCGAGCCCGGTCTGGGCGACGCGGGCCTCGACGCCGCAGGCCTCGACGCCGCAGGCCTCGACATGGCGGGCGGCCTCGATGCGGGGCTCGTCGAAGCCGCCGGCCTCGATGCAAGCGGCCTGGAAGAAGGTGCCGCCGGCCTGCGCCTGAGCGCGGAAGAGAGTGAGGCGCTGCTCGACGCGATCAGCTCCGGAGCGGATGCGGGCGGCGCGCGTGCGGCGTCGCTCGGTTCGGCCGACGAGCCGATGCGTCGCGCGCTTCGCCGCGCCGACGAGGTGTTGCCAGTGCTCGAGACGTCGCTGCGCGACACTCTCGTGCGCGCAGGAACACCGCCGACGGAGATCGGGCACGAGCCGAGCAGCGTCGTGACGTACGAGGCACTCTCCTCGTCGATCGATCGATCCGCCGCCGTGTGGCTCGTGCACTCAGGAGATCCGAGCGCGCCGCTCGGTCTGGTCGTCATCGGTACGGCCGTCGCCGGCGCGATGCTGGAGCGACGCCTCGGTGCATCGGCGGCGCTCATCGGCTCGAAGGCGATCGAGCGGGCGCCCTCTGCGTTCGAGCGACGCGTTCTGGAGCCGCTCGCGCGCGAGGTGCTCGCGGTCGCGATCGCTCCGTTCGTGGAAGACACGAAGAGCCTCGTGCTCGCGGCGCACCGTTCGGAGAGCGGAACGATCTCGCACTTCGCACCGTGCCTCCGGATGTACGTCCGGCTCGCGCTCAAGAACGACGTGGCCTCCGACGTCGTCGTGGCGCTGTTCTCCGCGACGTTCAACGCGCGCCCGAGCGCCGCGTTGGGTCGCGGTCAGGTGCGCGTCATCGAAGCGGTCGAGGGCGTGGAGGTCGACGCCGTGGCCGTGCTCGGTCGCTGTCGCTCGACGGTACGAGAGCTGCTTTCTCTGGTGACGGGCTCGGTGCTTCGTCTCGACGGCGCGCCCGATCGCCCCGTCGAAGTGCAGGTCGATGGTGTCCCCGTGCTGCGTGGGATGCCTGTGGTGAAGGACGGAAACATGGCCATCGAGGTGCGGACATGAGCGAAGAGAAGAACGACGTGGGTGCGCCCACGGGCCTCGAGCGTGTGCTCGATCTACCGCTCGAGATCCACGTGGAGCTCGGTCGCAAGCGACTGCGCATCGCAGACCTGCTCGCGCTCACGCCGGGATCGATCGTCGAGCTCGACATCGCCGCGGGTGCGCCGCTCTCGATTCTCGCGAACCAGGTTCTGGTCGCGCACGGCGAGGCCGTGGTCGTCGGCGAGCGCTACGGCGTTCGTGTCACCGAGATCGTCTCGCCGCAGGAGCGCGTGCGCCGCCTCGGATCGGCAGGTGGCGCGTGAGCCCGATGATGCGTTGTCTTCTCGTGCTCTCGATGTCGTCGTTCACGGCGATCGCGAGCGCCCAGGAGCCGGTCGAGAATTCGTTCGCGCGCGGCGAGCTCCAGTATGCGGACTCGGCGATCGATCTCGCGCTCGAGGCTCGCGGCACGATCGAAGAGCCGCGCGTGCGGACCGAGAGCGGCTTCATCCGACTCTGGTTCCCGCAGATGACGGGCTGGATGAACATGGATCTCGAGGGCGACGGCGGCGCGGTTCGCTTCGTGCGCGTGCGCCCGGGCGCCGACGACAGCGGCGTGGTCGTGATCCGCATCGGCGATGGTCGACGCGTGCCGGTGACCGCGATCGGCGTCGTGCGTGCGGGCAATCGCGTCGTGATCACGCTGCCTCGCACGGCGCTGCCCGCAGCGATCGAAGCGCATCCCGCAGCGCCGCCTGCACCGACGGCGGTCGCCGAGCCCGTCGTCGCCGCCGCGGTCACGCCGCCTCCTGCTCCAACGAGCGCCGACGACACGCTCACGGCAGCAGAAGCGCTCGCCGGCGTCGAGCCTGCGCCGGCGACCGAGACCACGCCGCTCACGCTCGGGATCGCAGCGCCGAGCGGCAACGCGAGCTTCTTGATGCTCCTCGGCATCACCGCCGCGCTCGCATTCGCGCTCGGCGCGGTGCAGTGGATTCGGTCGCGGAGCGCGGCTTCCACGAACGCGCCCTCGATTCGCATCGTCGCATCGACGCGGCTCTCGCAGCGTCAGCAGCTCGTCGTGGTACGCGCGCTCGGGCAGGACCACCTCATCTCGCTCGAGCCCGGTCACACGGAGCGCTTGCTCTCCATCCCCTCGATCGAAGCACCGGCCGGGGACGACGCGATCCCCGAGCTCCGTCTCTCGGCGCCTGCGAACGGCGCGCCGGCTCCTTCGTTCGCGGCCGAGCTCCTGCGGCTCGTCGATCCGAAGCCCGGTCGTGCGCACGCGGCGACCGTCGCTGCCGCCGCGCCTCCTCCGCCCCCCACGTCCAATGGCTCGAACAGCGAAGCGGTCGCGGGCCTCGTGCGCCTTCGCGCCGCATCGCGCTGAGATCCCAATGCGCATCCTCCTCGCCCTCTGGATCGCGATCGTGTCGTCGTCGGCCCTGCCGACCGGTGTGGTGCACGCGCAGACGACCGATGCCGCGTCGCTCGCGCCCGCGTCATCGGGCCCGTCGATCACGATCTCGATGCCGGGCGAGAGCGATCACGCAGGCCGATCGTCCGCCGTCCGCATCCTCCTCTTGCTCACGGTCACGGCGGTCGCGCCCGGCCTCTTGATCTCGATCACGTCGTTCACGCGCATCGTCGTCGTGCTCTCGTTCGTGCGGCAGGCGATCGGCTCCCAGGGTGCGCCGCCGACGCAGGTGCTGCTCGCGCTCTCGCTGCTCTTGACCGGTGTCGTGATGGCGCCCGTGTTCGGTCGCGTGAACGAGCGCGCGCTGACGCCCTACATGAACGAGACGATGGACGGCGACGAGGCGTACGAGATCGCTTCGGGCGAGATCCGGACCTTCCTGCTGCGCCAGACGCGCGAGGACGATCTCGTCCTCTTCTACGACGTGAGCCACACCGCACATCCGACCGCGGTCGAGGACGTCGCGCTGCACCTGCTCGTGCCCGCCTTCATGATCTCGGAGCTGCGGACCGCCTTCGAGATGGGCTTTCTGGTGTTCCTGCCGTTCGTGCTCGTCGACCTGCTCGCCGGTGCGATCCTGAGCGCGATGGGCATGGTGATGATGCCGCCCACCATGATCTCCACACCGCTGAAGCTGCTGCTCTTCGTGGCCGTCGACGGCTGGGCGCTGCTCGTGCGCTCGCTCGTCGCGTCGTTCGGAGTCGGGTCGTGACGCTCTCGCATGCGCTCGACTGGATGGAGCGACTGCTCTGGACGGCGACGATCGTCGGCTCGCCCGCCGTGGCCGTCCTCGTGGTCGTGGGCATCGTCGTGTCGGTGCTGCAGGCCGCGACGCAGGTGAACGACTCCGCCGTCGGCTTCGCGCCGAAGGTCGTCGCGATCCTCGTCGTGCTCGTCGTCGGTGGCGAGTGGATGTTCCTGCGCATGCGCGACTTCGCGACGGCGGCCTTCGAAGCGCTCGCGACGCTCGGTCCGGGAGCCTGAGCGTGATCGGCTCGCTCGACGAGCTCGCGCGCCTCGTTCCGTACATCGTCCTGATCTCGGTGCGGGTCGGTATCGCGTTCGCATCGTTGCCGCCGCCGATCGGCAGCGTCGCGCCCGCGCAGGTGCGCGCCGTGCTCGGCGTGTTCGTCGCCGCGGTGATCGCCATTCCGCACACAGCAGAGGCGCAGGCGATCGTGCTCGATCCGTTCTGGCTCGGCGGTGCCGCGGTCGGCGAAGCGCTCGTCGGCGCGGCGATCGGCCTCACGGCGCGTCTCTGCATCGCTGCGACGGAGGCAGCGGGCGAGGTGATCTCGGGCTCGATCGGCCTCGGGTTCGCGCAGGCGATGGATCCGACGTCGGGCCAAGAGACGTCCGTCGTGGCGCACGCGCTGATCCAGCTCGCGGTGCTCGCGTTCTTCGTGCTCGGCGGCCATCACGCCGTCATCGCAGGGCTCGCACGAAGCCTCGACTCGGCGCCGCCCGGTGCCGCGTGGAATGGCGCGATCGCCGTTTCGGCCCTGGAAATGGCGCGCGATCTCGTCGGCGCCGGCCTGCGTATCGCGAGCCCCGTGATGGGCACGATGCTCATCGTGCAGATGGGCGTCGCGCTAGCGTCGCGCGCTGCACCCCGCCTGCAGGTCTTCTCGATCTCGTTCGCCGTCGCCGCGTCCGTCGGCCTCTTGACGCTCTTCGTCGCGATCCCGGCGACGACGGAGGCGATCGCGGCGAGCGTCCGCGAGATCCCGACGCACATCGCGCAGATCTTGGCGCTCTGAGCGCCGGGGATCGGATGGCCCACGCCGTGCAAACCGCGGCGTCGTGTCCGAGAACGACGATCGCGACCCGGAATCGCAGACCGAGGATGCTTCCGAAAAGAAGCTCCAGGATCTCCGCGAGAAGGGACAAGTCGGCAAGAGCGCGGAGCTGACGGCTGCCGTCTCTCTGACCGTCGGCGCGATGGTGCTCGTCCACCGTCTCGGCACGGCGTCGGGCTCGCTGCGCGCGACGGCTACGAGCTGCTTCTCTCTGCGCGGCTACGCGCACCCGCTCATGTCGCTCGGGCTCGCGAGCGAGTCGTTCACGTTGGTCGCCGTCCCGGTCGCGCTCGCGTCGCTCACTGCGGCGATGGTCACGGGCCTCGCGCAGACGCGCGGGTGGTTCTCGATGGCGCAGCTCGGGCGGAACTGGGAGCAGCTCTCGCCCGTCTCCGGCTTCGCACGCATCGTCCCCGGCAAGGACACCGCGATCGAGATCGGCAAGATGATCTCGAAGGTGCTCTTGCTGGGCGTGGTCGTCGCGACGGTCATCCACACCGCGCTGCCGCGTCTCGGGCTGCTCTCGCGCCTGCCGATCCTCGCGGCCGTCGCGGAGGTGCAGGACGTCGCCGGCACGCTCGTCACGCGCGCGCTCGTCGCGCTCCTCGGTCTCGCCGCGCTCGACTACTGGCTCGCGTATCGCCGTTTCGCGAAGGAAGCGCGCATGAGCAAGCAGGAGATGAAGGACGAGCACAAGGAGCAAGAGGGCGATCCGAAGATGAAGGGCAAGCGCAAGGCGCGCGCGATGAAGATCGCTCGCCAGCGCGCCATCAGCGACGTGAAGAAGGCGACCGTGCTCGTCGTCAACCCGACCCACATCGCGATCGCCCTCCGCTACGACCGCTCGAAGGAGGCGGCGCCCGTCGTGCTCGCGAAGGGCGTCGACGAGCTCGCGCTCCGCATGCGTGAAGAAGCGCGCCTTCATCGCGTGCCGATCGTCGAGAACCGTCCGCTCGCGCGCGCGATGCACGCGACCGCGAAGGTCGGTCGGACGATCCCCGTCGAGCTCTACGAAGCGGTGGCCCGCGTCATCGCCCACGTCATGCGCATCCAAGGCGCGATCGCTCCTCGTGCAGGTGAAACGAACGGACAGGTGATGCGATGAGCGCTCTCGAAAGCTTGATGTCACGCGTGCGCAACGGCGCGCTCGTGCCGGTGCTGCTCGTCGGCATCGTGCTCCTGATGATCATCCCGGTGCCGGCCTTCTTCCTCGATCTGCTGCTGGCCGCATCGATCGCGCTCTCGCTCTCGCTCCTGCTCGTGTCGCTGGCGCTCGAGAAACCTCTCGACCTGTCGATCTTCCCGACGCTCGTGCTCTTCGGGACGCTCTTGCGGCTCTCGCTGAACGTCGCTTCGACGCGCCTGATCTTGCTCCACGGCAGCGAAGGCCCGGACGCAGCGGGTGCGATCATCCGCTCGTTCGGCGAGTTCGTCGTCGGCGGCAACTACATCGTCGGCGCGACGGTCTTCATCCTGCTCGTCGTCATCAACTTCGTCGTCATCACGAAGGGCGCGGGCCGCGTCGCCGAGGTCGCCGCGCGCTTCACGCTCGACGCGATGCCGGGAAAGCAGATGTCGATCGACGCGGATCTCGCCGCGGGCGCCATCACGCAGGACGTCGCCCGCGCGCGGCGCAAGGACGTCGAGCACGAAGCCGACTTCTTCGGCGCGATGGACGGCGCATCCAAGTTCGTCCGCGGCGATGCGATCGCGGGTTTGCTGATGACGGGCATCAACATCGTCGTCGGCTTCGTCGTCGGCGTGCTGCAGAACGGCATGGAGCCGATGCGCGCTGCATCGACGTACACGATCTTGACCGTCGGCGACGGCTTGGCGGCGCAGATCCCCGCGCTCCTGATGTCGACCGCGGCCGGCGTCGTCGTCACGCGCGCGTCCGCTGGCGGCTCGATCTCGACGACGCTGCTCTCGCAGCTCGGTCGCACCAGCACACCGCTCTACACGACCGCCGCGCTGGTGGGCCTCGTCGGCGTCATCCCGGGCATGCCGTTCGTTCCGTTCGCACTTCTCGGCGGGCTCCTCTTCTTCGCCGCGCGTGCCGCCGATGGCGCCGCCGCGCAGAAGCACGTGCCGGTGGTCGTGGCGCCCAAGCAGGCGACCGAGCGCGAACAGCTCGAGCACGCGCTGGAGATCGATCTCCTCGCGCTCGAGGTCGGCTTCGATCTCGTGCCGCTCGTCGAAGCCGGCGGCGCCTTGCTCGAGCGCATCGGCGCCATCCGCCGCAACCTCGCGACCGAGCTCGGCATCATCATTCCGCCGGTCCAGATCCGCGACAACCTGCGCCTGCGGCCCGGGCAGTACCGGCTCTTGCTCGCCGACGACGCGATCGCGAAGGGCGAGCTGCGCATCACGCGCATGCTGGCGATGGATCCGACGGGCACCTTGCCCGACATCGGTGGCGAGAAGGTGAAGGAGCCCGCGTTCGGGCTACCGGCACGCTGGATCCCGACGAGCGATCGCGAGCGCGCCGAGTCCTTCGGATACACGGTCGTCGATCCTGCGACGGTCGCCGCCACGCATCTGACGGAGACGCTGCGCCAGCACGCGCACGAGATGCTCGGCCGGAGCGAAGCGCAGCAGCTGCTCGACCTCTTCGCCAAGCGCGAGCCGCGCATCGTGGACGAGCTCATCCCGAACATCCTCTCGCTCGGCGAGGTCATCCAGGTCCTCCGCAGCCTCCTCTCCGAAGGCGTGTCGGTGCGCGACCTGCGCGGCGTTCTCGAGGCGCTGGCGGATCATGGACGGTCCGTCAAAGACCCGTCGCAGCTGGCGGACCTCGTGCGTGAGCGTCTCGCTCGTCACGTGTGCGCCCGATTCCGCGATGAAGACGGGCGTGTAGCGGCTCTCGTGCTCGATCCGCGGCTCGAGGAATCGTTCCGCAAAGGCCTCGATGCGGGGGCGGCACAGCGGTTGCTCAGCAGTCTGGACGAGAGCGCTCGCGGGTTCGCTCAGGTCTCGACTCCTCCCGCGATCGTCTGTGCTCCCGATGTCCGACGGAGCGTCGCGCAGTTCCTCGCGCGACGTGTGCCGGGCCTCTCCGTCCTCTCGTATCGCGAGATCGATCCGAAAACGACCATCCGCTCCCTCGGCATCGTCAGCAACCCCTAACCCCTCTACGCACGAGTCACCCACAGCATGAGCACTGCAGCCGCCAGCAAGCAGCAGGGAATCGAGGCGACCTTCTCGTCGCACGATCCGGATCAAGCGATGGCGCTCGCCAAGCGCGCGATGGGCCCCGATGCGCTCATCGTGTCGTCGCGGCGCGTGGTCGTGCCGGGCCGGCCGCCGCGCTTCGAGGTCCACGCGATGCTCGGCGGCGCACCCGAGGACGCCGTCCTCACGCCGAGCTCGATGGAGTCGGGCGAGCGCATCACCGCCGTCCTGCCGCGCCAGCAGACGCTGATCGAGCGCGTGCTGCGCGAGAACGACGTCTCGCCGATTCACGCGCGTGAGCTCGCGGATCTCGAGACGCGCCCGGCCCGCAGCCTCGCCGAGCTTCGTCTCTCCATCGTCACGATCCTGCGCAGCCGCGTCGGATTCGGTGATCGCACGGCAGCCGCTCGCGTCGTCGCGCTCGCAGGCCCGACCGGCGTCGGCAAGACGACGACCATCGCCAAGCTCGCGGCGCGCGACGCGCTCGTGCATCGCCGCCGCGTCGTGCTCATCTCGATGGACGACTACCGCATCGGCGGCGCCGATCAGCTCGCGAAGTTCGCGGAGCTCATGGACGTTCCCTTCGCGGTCGCGAGCGACCCCGCGTCGCTGGTCGCCACGATCGCGCGCTTCCCGTTCGCCGATCGCATCTACGTGGACACGGCGGGCCGCTCGCCGCGCGACGCCGACGCGATCGTCAAGACCGCCGCCGCGCTCGCGTCGGTCTCTGCGGCGGTCGCGCTCGTCCTGCCGGCCTGCATCCGGACGCAAGAGCTCACGAAAGTGCTCCAGCAGCACGCGCCGCTCTCGCCGTGCTCGCTGATCATCACCAAGCTCGACGAGGCCGAGGTCGTCGGTGGCGTGCTCGTCGCGCCGCTCGCGTCCGGCATGCCGCTCGCGTACTTCGCGACCGGTCAGCGCGTTCCGGAAGATCTCGAGGCTGCGAGCGCCGAGAAGCTCGCGTCGCTCTTGCTCGGTGAAGGAGCGCTGCGATGAGCCGCCATGCCACGGCGCTGCGCAGCGATCAGGCGCTCGGCCTGCGTCCGGTCGCCGTCGAGACCACCATCGATCACGCAGTCGCCGCGCGGGCTCCCGGCGTGCCGCTGCGGATCGCGATCACCAGCGGCAAGGGCGGTGTCGGCAAGACGACGATCGCCGCCAATCTCGCGGCGCTCTGGGCCCGTCGCGGTCGTCGCACGCTCGTCGTCGACGCCGACCTCGGCCTGGCGTGTCTCGATCTCGCGCTCGGCGTGAAGCCCCGCCGCGATCTCTTCGACGTGATCGAAGGGACGGCGTCGCTCGAGGAGACGCTCGTCGAAGGCCCCTTCGGCGCGATGCTGCTTCCCGCGTCGGTCGGCCGCTTCCAGCTCGCGAACATGGGCCACGCCTCGCGTGCCGCGCTGATGCGCGCGATCGATCTGGTTGCTGCGCGCTTCGAGGTCGTGATCTTCGACACGGGCGCGGGCATCGGTGCGACGGCCGTCGAGTTCGCCTCGCACGCCGACGAGATCGTGCTCGTCGTCACGCCCGATGCGAGCACGCTCCGCGACGCCTACGCCATGGCGAAGGTGCTCGCCGATCGCGCGCCCGGTCGCACGCTCCAGGTGCTCACGAATCAGCTCGAGCAGCCGAAGGCGGGCGAGCGCACCTACGAGCGCCTCTCCGATCTCGTGCAGCGCTTCCTCGACGTTCGCCTCGCGTACGCGGGCGGCATCGTGCGCGACAGCGCGCTCACGGAGACCGCGGGTAGCGGTGTTCCTTTCGTCCTCGCGGAGCCGCGCTCGCAGCTCGCACAGGTTCTCGGTGGTCTCGTTTCCACGCTCGATCGGGAGGTCGTGTCCAAGCCATGTTGACTGCAACCACACAAACCAAGTCTCCGCAGGGCGACCGCGACCGATTGATCGCGATCGGCATCCCGCTCGTCCGCCGCATCGCGTTCCGCATGGCGCGTCGACTTCCACCGAGCGTCGAGGTCGACGACCTCGTCTCGGCCGGCACCGAAGGCCTCGTGCGGGCGGTCGACGCGTACGATCCGAGCCGCAACGATCGCTTCGAGCCGTACGCCGAGAGCCGTATCCGCGGAGCGATCCTCGACGAGCTGCGCGCGGCCGACGTGCTCACGCGTCATGGACGCAGCCGCATGGCGAAGGTCTCGCGCACGATCGCGCAGCTCGAGCACTCGCTCAAGCGCGCGCCGACCGAGGAAGAGATCGCCAAGGCGCTCGACCTGCCGCTCGCCGAGTACCAGCAGCTCGCGATGGAGCTCGCGCGCGGCCCCGCGATCGGTCGCCTCGGCGAGCACGACCCGGACGACGTCGCGTCTGCCGCGCTCGATCCGTCGGCGCTCTTCGCGGAAGCCGAGCTGCGCGGGCATCTCGTGAAGGCGATCCAGTCGCTGCCCGAGCGCTCGCAGCAAGTGCTGGCGCTCTACTACCAGCACGACTGCACGCAGGCCGAGATCGGCAAGGTGCTCGGCGTCACCGAGAGCCGCGTCTGTCAGATCCTCGGAGAAGCGACGGCGCGTCTGCGCGCGAAGCTCGCGAGCCAGGCGATCGGTCCCGCGTACGCCGAAGGGAACGACTGAACGTGTCCGACGGCATCTACGCAGCACTGTCTGGCGCGATCGCGTCCGAGCGCTCGCTCGATGTCGTCGCGAACAACGTTGCGAACGTCGGCACCGACGGCTTCCGTGGCGAGCGGCTCGCGTTCCGCGAGACGATGGCGCGCGCGCAGGGCGGTGGAACGCAACCGACGACGCTCCGCTACACGGAGATCGAGGAGTCGCGCCTCGACATGACGCAAGGGCCGCTGCGCGAGACGGGCAATCCGCTCGATCTCGCGATCGGCGGCGACGCGTTCTTCGCGGTGCAGACGCCGCAGGGCGAGCGCTACACGCGTGCGGGCTCGTTCGTCGTCGGCGCGGACGGTGGCGTCACCACGCACGAGGGCTTCCCGGTCCTCGCGGACGGCCCGCGTGATCGTCCTCGTCCGCAGCTCGTCGTTCCGCAAGGCACATCCAGTCTCTCGGTCGCGAGCGACGGAACCTTGAGCACGGAGGGCACCGTTCTCGGTCGCATCGGCATGGTCCACTTCCAGCACCCGGCCGAAGTGATCTCCGCGGGCGGGGCTTACTACTCGGCGCGTCAGGGCGTCGATCCGACGCGCGTCACCGACGGCACCGTCGTCCAAGGCTTCATCGAGGGCGCGAACGTCGGCCCCATCAGCGGCATGAACGAGCTCATCACCGCGAGCCGCACTTTCGAAGCGTTCCAGCGCGTGATCCACACGTTCCAGACGCTCGACGAACGAACCGCACGCGACTTGGCGAAAGTCTGAACGGAAAGAAGGCCCCGATGTTTCGAGCACTCCACACGGCCGCGACGGGCATGCTCGCCGAGCAGACCCACATCGACGTCATCTCGCACAACATGGCGAACGTCGAGACCACCGGGTATCGGCGCCTCCACGCCGAGTTCCGCGATCTCGTCTATCAGGAGTCGCGAACGCCGGGCACGCGCACAGCGCAGGGCCAGGTGATCCCGACGGGCGTGATGATCGGCACCGGTGTGCGCCTCGCGTCGACCGAGATGTCGATGACCGAGGGCACGCTCTCTTCGACCGGCAACCCGCTCGATCTCGCGATCGAAGGCAACGGCTTCTTCCAGATGCGTCGGCCGGACGGCACCGTCGCGTACACGCGAAACGGGAACTTCCAGCTCGATCCCGATGGTCGGCTCGTCACGCCGGAAGGCATGCCGGTCGAGCCCGCGATCACGGTTCCGCAGGGCGTCACCGCGATCAACATCGGCGCCGACGGCAACGTGAGCGTCACGATGCCCGGCTCGGGCGAGACTCAGGACATCGGCCGCATCGAGCTCGCGTCCTTCCCGAACTCCACGGGCCTCGAGCCGCTCGGTCGCAACATGTACCGCGCGACGAGCGCGAGCGGCCCGCCGCTCACCGCGACGCCGGGCACCGAAGGTCAGGGAACGCTCGCGCAGGGAATGCTCGAAGGATCGAACGTCGAGGTCGTGACCGAGATGATCGATCTCATCTCGAGCCAGCGCGCCTACGAGCTCAACAACCGCGTCGTGCAGGCCGCCGACGAGATGCTCCGCAAGGCGACGGAGGGCTGATGCGCACGCTGCTCGTCGTCGCGATCCTCGCCTTCGCCTCCATCGCGCAGGCGCAGGAAGGCGATCGCGTTCGTCTCTCCGAGATCGTTCCCGCGCTCGCAGGCAGCGAGATCGGTGCGATCGACTTGGGGCCCGCGCCCGCTCCCGGCACCGCGCGCACGATCCGTCGCGCCGAGATCCTCGCGACCATCGCGGCGGCGGGCCGCTCGGCCGACGGGCTCGCGATCCCACGTCAGGCGCGCATCGAGCTGCGCGCGGTCACGCTCTCCTCGAGCGACATCGTGGAGCGCGTGCGCGCCGCGGTCGAAGCGTCGGTCGCACCGTGCACCGTGACGAGCCTCGTCGTGACGACGACCGCGACCGTGGGCGAGGGCGAGCTGCACGTCGTAGCGACCGGCCCGGCGCGCCCGACCGATGGCGCCGCGGTCGTGATGCTCGATCTCTCGACCGGCGCGCTCGCGACGCACCTCGCTGCGCGCGTCGATCTCGTGTGCCCGGATGCCCTCGTTCACTCGGGCAGTCACGTGACCGTCGTCGCGCGCGTCGGCGCGGTGCATGCATCGTCGCCGGGTGTCGTGCGCGGCGAAGGCCGCGTGGGCGACGTCGTGCACGTCCGCGTCGAGACGACCGGCGCGCTCGTCGAAGGTCGCGTTCTCGATGCTTCCACCGTGGAGATCTCGCCATGAAGCCGCTCGCTCTCTCGTTCCTCGCTTTCGCCTTCGTCGCCGGCTGCGGCGAGACCCAGCACATCCGCTCGCACACGGCGCGTCATCGGCAGTACGACCCGGGCGAGTACGCCGACGAGACGCACGCCGTCTCCGCGGGCTCGCTCTGGCGCGACACCACGCGCGGGCTCTTCGCGGACTTCCGCGCCGCGCACGTCGGCGATCTCGTCACCGTCGTGATCGACGAGAGCCCCACGGCGACGGGCGATGCGCAGGTGAACACCGAGCGTCAGCAGAGCTTCACCATGGGCGTCGATGGTCTCTTCGGGCTCACCGCGGCGATCGCGCGGGCCTATCCCGACCTGAACCCGCAGCAGCTCATCGGGCTCGTCAGCCACAACACGTTCGCGGGCGGCGGCACCACGGCGCGCTCGAGCCGCATCCAGGCGTCGATCGCCGCGCGCGTGCGTCAAGTGCTCCCCAACGGCGATCTCTTCGTCGAGGGCAGCAAGGTGCTGATGGTCAACGAAGAGGAGCTCCACATCTACGTCTCGGGCGTGGTGCGCCCGGCCGACATCATCGAGGACGACTCGGTGTCGAGCTCGCGCCTCGCCGACGCGGAGATCGAGCTCACCGGTCGCGGCGGCGTGACCGACTCCACTCGCCCCGGCTGGCTTGCTCAGATCCTGCAACAGATTGCGCCTTTCTGAAGAGGGACTCGGTCATGAAATCTCGCGTCGTCATCGTCCTCGCGCTCTTCTGCGCCACGCTCGCTCCATCGCCCGCCTCGGCGTCGCGCATCCTCGAGCTCACCGACGTCGCGGGCGTTCGCGAGAACCAGCTGATCGGCTACGGGCTCGTCGTCGGTCTCGCGAACCCCGGTGACACGGGCGCCTCGCGCTTCACGCTGCAGAGCGTCGCGGCGATGCTGCGTCGTCTCGGCGCGACGATCGAGCCGTCGATGATCCAGACGCGCAACGCAGCCGCCGTGATGGTGACCGCGACGCTGCCGCCGGAAGGAAATCCGGGCACGCCGATCGACGTGACCGTGAGCTCGATGGGCAACGCGCGCTCGCTCCTCGGCGGCACGCTGCTGCAGACGCCGCTGCTCGGTGCGGACGGCAACGTGTACGCGGTCGGGCAGGGCGCGGTGATGGTCGGTGGCTTCGGCGCGGCGGGCGCGAGCGGCACCTCGACGACGGTCAATCATCTGACGGCCGGTCGCGTGCCTTCGGGCGGCATCGTCGAGCGTCGCGCGCCGGGTGGCGGCTTCGCGACGGAGGGGCCGATCGTGCTCTCGCTGCGCGATCCCTCGTTCGTCACGGCGCAGCGCATCGCCACCGCGATCATCGCTTCGCTCGGCGAGGGCAGCGCGGAAGCGGTTGACGGATCGACGGTCGCCATCACGGTACCGGAGGCGTTCGCGGGCAACCGCGTCGGTCTGCTCGCGCAAGTGCAGCTGCTCGACGTGGAGCCCGAGGCCTCGGCGCGCGTCGTCATCGACGAGCGTACGGGCACCATCGTCATCGGCTCGGCGGTGCGTCTTCGCGAGGCCGCGGTCTCGCACGGTGGATTGACGATCGAGATCGACGAGAGCACTGCGGTCAGCCAGCCGATGCCGTTCGGGCAGGGCGCGACGGTCGCGGCGCCGTCGACGCAGGTCGGCATGACCGAGGACACGCCGGACCTGCACTACCTCGCCGCATCGGCGGATCTGCACGACGTCGTCATGGTGATGAACGCGCTCGGCGCATCGCCGCGCGACCTGATCACGATCTTCCAGGCGCTGCACACGGCTGGCGCGCTGGATGCAGAGATCCAGACGCAATGAGACGGCTCGCCCCTCTGCCCCCTCCCGTCCGCGCGCTGCGCGCGCTCCCGTCCGGGTGCGCCGCGGCGAGCACTTTTGTAGTGACGCAATGACCGTTTCGCCCGCCATGGACGCGTCTGTCGTCGCCCGCCCGATCGACGTCGATCGATCGGCCGGCGCGCGGGTCGCGGCGCAGCGGTTCGAGGGCTTGTTCCTCGAGCAGCTGGTGGCGGTGATGCGTCAGAGCGCGCCGATGTTCAGTGGGACCGGCGGCGAGATGTACGGCGAGATGTTCGATCAGAGCATGGGCGATGCTCTCGCGCGCTCGGGCGGCGTGGGCCTGGCCGACGTGCTCGCGCGCGCGATGGGCGCCGAGCCTCTACCGACGCATCTACCGATCGCGCCGCTGAGCACGTCGTCGTTCCACGCGACGCCGGCGCTCTCGTCGCTCGGCGCCGTGATGCAGAGCCGACCGGTGTCTGGCACCGCGCTCCAGGGCGCGACTGGCGCGCTGCAGCAGGCCGCCGATGCGCTGCTGCCCGACTCCGGCGTCGCGACGCAGTGGGGCCGTGAGGGCACGCTGAGCCCCGAGGATCTCGCGAGCACCTTCACGACGGGCACGCCCGGTGACGAGGCAGCCTTCGCCGTGCGCGACGCTCACGGCTACTCCGGCTACTACAAGTGCAACCTCTTCGCGATGGAGCTCGCGCGCCGCGCTGGCTTCGAAGTGCCCGTCGCCTCGCGCGCGCGCGGCTACGGCTATCCGGGGCCCGATGCAGTGACGGCGGA
>CAYSCF010000064.1:0-26630 GCA_964429305.1 uncultured Sandaracinaceae bacterium
ATGTTCTGTACGTCGACGCGAACATCCCGCCGCCTCCGGTGGTGTGCGGTGGGCACGCGTGTGGAGCCGGCGAGGTCTGCTGCGTCTCGACGTTGCACTGCGTGGCGCCGGGCGATCCGAGCTGCGCCGTGCCTCCGGGATCGCCCGCCGGCGCGTGCGCGTCGAATGCGGACTGTCCGATCGATCAGTCGTGCCAGGTGGTCGATGCGCACGGCAACGCGCTGGACGCCCGATGCGGCGGTCTCGGGACCTGCTGGACGTCCACGATCAGCTGCGGCGGAGGCGGCGCGGGGGTCTGTGGATGCGACGGGCACACCTATCCCGACGAGTGCATGGCGCACGCTGCCCGCGTCCGCATCGTCGCGCTCACTCCGTGCGGTACTGCGGCGAACCAGGAGAACATCGGGTGCAGCACGGACGCCGACTGCCGCCATGGCCACTGCAACACCACCGACCCGACCGACCAGGTCTGCATCCCCGACGACCCGCTGATCGTCTGCGGCACCGACGCACAGTGTCCGGCCGGTCAGACTTGTTGTGGGCTGAACGGCTTCTGCTTCGGGCCCGACCACGCCGAGGTCTGCACGACGCCGCCGGCCGGCACCGACTTCTCTTGCAACACCGACGTGGATTGTCAGCGCTACGACGGCTCGCGGTGGCGAGCCGACATCCTCAGCCTCTACTTCTGCGATGGCGCGACCTGCAACGGCCCCGGTGGCTGCCGCGTCCCGCAGGGCTGTGACGGCACGCTCGCACCCGCGTGCGGGTGCGACGGGCACACGTACACGAACGCCTGCGAGGTCGGCGCGAACCGCGTGCGTCTCGCGCACGACGGCGGCTGCTGAGCGCACGGCGCGCCCGTCGCGCCTGCGGTGAGACTGAAACGGTCGTGCGCTATTGACGCGTCGCCGGGGCGACGGTGATCATGGCCGAACCGCCTTTGAACACCCGTTTGTCCAATGCGGAGCCGGCCGAGCTCCTGTGTCCGCACTGCGGCCAGTCGCATCAAGCGACGTACACGCACTGCCCGAACACGGGGAAGGCGCTGCACGTCGGGCGGGCGCTCATCGGACGAACGATCGCGGACCGCTATCGCATCGTCGGTCTGCTCGGTGAAGGAGGGATGGGCGCGGTCTACGTCGCGGACCATCTGCGCATCGGTCGCAAGGTCGCGATCAAGCGTCTGCATCCCGAGCTCGCCGCCGACGAGAAGGCGGTGCAGCGCTTCCAGCGCGAGGCGCGCGCGGCCGGCGCGACCGGCCACGAGCACATCGTCGAGATCCTCGACCTCGGATACACCGAGGACGGCGCGCCGTATCTCGTCATGGAGTACCTGCGCGGTCTCTCGCTCGCGCAGATGCTCAAGAAGGACACGCGCCTGCCTTCGATGCGTGCGGCGCGCATCGTCGGCCAGCTGCTGACGGCGCTCGCGGCCGTGCACGAGAACGGGATCGTCCACCGCGATCTGAAGCCCGACAACATCTTCCTCACGCGCCAGGGCAACGACACCGACTGGGTGAAGGTGCTCGACTTCGGCATCTCGAAGATGAAGCACGAAGACGACGGTCTCGATCTCACGCGCACCGGCGTGATGATGGGCACGCCGTACTACATGAGCCCGGAGCAAGCGCGCGGGACCAAGAACATCGATCATCGGGTCGACATCTACGCAGCCGGCGTGATCCTGCACGAGTGCCTCACGGGGAGCGTGCCGTTCGCGGGCGACAACTATCACGCATTGCTGCAGCAGATCCTGCGCGGCAATCCGCCGCCGCCGTCGGCGAGCGTGCCCGGGCTGCCGCGAGAGCTCGACGAGGTCGTCACGCGCGCGATGTCGAAGGAGACGGACAAGCGCTTCCCGAGCGCGATGGCGATGCTGGAGGCGTTGATCCCGCTCGGCGCCGAGCGTCCCGCGCCCCGACATGCCGAGCTCCGACATGCCGAGAGCCCGATCTCTCGCGTACACGAGCTGGGCGATGCGACCGTGAGCGATGCGGGGCTGCGGGCCGATGCGCTCCTGCAGACCGAGCCCGTCGAGATGCCCGCGGCGCAGCCGTCGCTGCCGGCACCGGTTCCGGCGCGTCCCGACTCGAGCGGCGTCGGGATCGCTCGTCCGCCGATCGCGCGAGAGCCCACGGCCGGGCGCCCGCGCCCCGTCCTCGGGGCGTCTCCGATCGGCAAGCAAGTCGACGTGCCGGCGTCGCGCCCCCTCTCGGAGCTGCCGCCGCGCCCGATCGCGACTTCCCCGCCGGGAGCGAACGAGCGCTATTTCTTCGCGGCCTCCGACGACTTCGCCGCCGACAAAGCCAAGTCGCTCGTGCGCGCGGGGGTCCCCTACGTCGCGGAGCGATCCGGCGTGACGTCCGCCGTGCGTGACGTGCTCGCGGCGCCTTTCGAGCCGACGCCGCGCATGACGAGCAAGCCGCGAGAGCGCGAGGCGACCGGTCCCGTGAATGCTCACGGCGCCACGCCGAGCAGCATCGATCGCGCGATCGGTGAGCCGAACGTGAAGGGCGCGATCGTCGCGGGCGCGCTCGAGCACATCGATGCCGCCTACGGCCCGCGCACCGGCGCGCTCGTGCTCTCGCGTCTCGACGCGGCGTTCCGCGCGAAGCTCGAGGGTGTCCTTCTGCCGATGGCTTGGTTTCCGATCGCACTGCTCGATCAGCTCGTGCGCGTGACCGACGAGTCGGTGGGCCGCGGAGACGGCACGACGGCCGAGGCGATCGGACGAGCGTGCGCCGATCGCGAGCTGCCCACGACCCATCGCATGTTCATGCAGAGCGCGACGCCGACGACTGCCATCGAGCGCGTGCCGCAGATCTACCGGAGCTACTTCGCTCGCGGCGAGGTCCGCGTGCTCTCGACCGGCTCCAACACGGCGCGCCTCGGCTTCGAGGGGACGGGTCTCGATTCACCGGCGATGCTTCCGTGGACCGGCGGTTTTCTCGCGCGCTTGCTCGAGCTGACGGGTGCGCGCGACGTGCGCGTGACGCCCGGCCGAGGAGAGCGCGGCGACGAGCGCGGCTCGTTCACGATCAAGTGGCGGTGAGAGCACTTCGCCGAGTCGCTGGCAATTGTCATTGACGAATGTCGCTGACGTGAGTCAGCTTGCATTCCATGGAGCCGCTCGAGGGCGTGGGAGCGTCGCTGCTGGCCGCCTGCGTGGCCGGCTCCGTCGCGATCTCGCTGCTCACGTTCTGGGGGCTGGGCGGGCTCGTTCACTACGTCTATTACGTCCGCCGGCGTGATCGCGCGGCGGAGTGGAAGCTCCAGCCCAAGCGCTTTCTGCCGACGCGTCTGGTGCGCAACGCGTTCTGGCTCGGCAGCCTCAACATGCTCATCGGCGCGAGCCTCGGCGGCGTGTTCGCGTGGCACGTGCTCCGCGGCGGTACCTCTTCTCTCTACTTCGATCCGCGCGAGCACGGGCTGCCGTGGCTCGTCCTGAGCGGGCTCGTCACGTTCTTCATGATCGATGCGGGCCTCTACTACAGCCATCGCCTCATGCACCGGCCCTGGATGTTCAAGCACATCCATCGCTGGCATCACCGCTACACGGCGCCGGTCGTGTTCACGACGACGGCCGTGCATCCGATCGAGTTCCTGTTCTTCGCCGCGAGCGTGCTCTTGCCCGCGCTCGTCGTGCCGGTGCACTGGGCCGTCTACGTCGCCGTGGTCGCGTACACGTATCTGATCGGGATGATCGATCACTCGGGCATCGACGTGCGCTGGCCGCTGCCGCTGCACGCGGGAAACCGATTCCACGACGATCATCACGTGCTCTTCCACTGCAACTACGGCCACCACACGCAGATCTTCGATCTCGTGCACGGCAGCGCGCGTCGTGAGGATCGCCGCTACGGCATCGACGTGTTCGGGGATCGAGGAGCACCGATCGAGACGGCGCGAGGAGAGCCCACGTGAGAGATCCCAGCCTCGGCCTGCTCGCGCTCGACAGCCCCTTCGGGCGGCCGCTCCATCAGCTCTGGCTCGAGCTCGCGGTGCTCACGTGCACGCTGCTCGTCTTCGGGCACGCGCTGCGCGCGTATCGCGCCGGCGATCGGCGTCCGATGTTCCAGTGGCTCGTGCTCACGTCGTACGGCGTGCAGATGGAGCTGATCGCTTTCAACTTCCTGCACAACTACGAGCACGCACGCTTCACGGTGCAGCTCGTGGAGGGCCAGCTGCCGCTCTACGTCACGGGCTTCTACGGCACCGTGATGTACGCCGGCATCAAGGTCGCCGAGCGCCTCGGCGCGCATCCGATCGTCGAGTGCTTCGTCGCCGGCCTCGCGATGTGCCTGATCGACGTGCCGTTCGACATCGCGGGCGCAGCCCTCGGCTGGTGGCGATGGCTCGACACGGATCCGAACACCGCCTTCCGCTGGCTCGGCGTGCCGGTGACCTCCTACTACTGGTATCTGATCTTCGGCGCCGTCGCGACGGGGCTCTGTCGACTGCTCTGGTCGCGTCTCGCGCAGCGCCCGTTCGCGCTCGCGGCGCTCGTCGCGCTGCCAGCGGGCTTCGCGGTGGTCTTCTTCGGCGTGCTCGGCTTCCTGCCGTTCCACGCGATCCACGCGCTCGGCATCGAAGAAGGAACCATCGTCGCCGCGCACATCGTCGTGGTCGCGGCCGTCGCGCTCGCGCTGCGCGGGGAGCGCAAGCCCATCGAGCGATGGATCGCCATCGCTGCGCTGCTCCTGCCCACGACGTGCGCGCTCCTGCTCGTCGTCCTCGCGGGCGACATCGAAGCGCCGCTGGTGCGCCTGGCCTGGTCGTGGGCCTCTCTCGCTGGTCTCGCGGCGATGTCGTTCGCGTTGCCGCTCCGCGCGGCCGTGCCCGTGCCTGCTCTCGCTGCTGCCACGAGGTGAAAACGTGACCCAGAATGCGCTCGTCGATGCACGGTCTCTTCTGCGCGGCGCGCCGCGCTTCGGCACGGCGGGCGTGCCACGCGGCTGGTTCGTCGTCGCGTTCTCGAGCGAGATCACCGCAGGCGAGGTCCATCGCCTGCGCTACTTCGATCGCGATCTGATCGCGTACCGCGGAGCCTCGGGGCGCGCGTACGTCGCCGACGCGTACTGTCCGCATCTCGGCGCACATCTCGGGCACGGCGGCACGATCGAGGGCGAGGCGCTGCGCTGTCCATTCCATCGCTGGCGCTTCGAGGGCGAGAGCGGTCGCTGCACCGACATCCCGTACGGCGACAAGATCCCGCCACGCGCGCGCATGGGCTCGCTGCCGGTGCGCGAAGAGAACGGCGTCGTCCACGTCTTCTTCGATCCGGCGAGCGCGACGAGCGAGCCGTTCCCGCTACCGACGCTCGACGACACGGGCTGGACCGAGGGCAAGACGATCACGTGGCGTCATCTCGCGACGCATCCACAGGAGGTGTTCGAGAACACGGTCGACACGGCGCACATCGCACCGATCCACGACGGTCGCGGCGCGAGGCTCGGCACCAAGCCGACGTTCGATCGCGAGAGGATGCACGTGGACGTCGAGTTCGACGCGCCCGGCGACATCGTCGGCATGCCCGACCAGCTCAACGACGTGCACCTCTCGGTGACGCTGTACGGGCTCGGTGTGGTCTGGGTGGAGACGCACGTGCGCAACGTCGGAGTGCGCGCGCGGCAGAGAATCTACGTCACGCCGATCGATGCCGAGACGGTCGACATACGCGCGGTCGTGCACGTGCGCGAGACGGATGATCCGCAGTTCACGGCCGAGCTCGCGACGCTCTTCTACTCCGCGTACGTGGAGGACTTCGCGAAGGACTTCCCGATCTGGGAGAACAAGCGCTACGTGCCCAAGCCGCAGCTCGCCAAGGGCGATGGGCCGATCGGCGCGTACCGCAAGTGGTGCACGCAGTTCTATGCACCGACCGACACGGCGCCGAAGCAGACGCGCGTCGAGGCGAGCGCGGCGGCACCGTTGCGCGAGCGTCTCGTCGCGTTGGCGCAGCGCGTGCTCGAGCGCCTGACACCAGCCGCGGCGACCGAAGGTGCTCGCGAGCAGGCGATCGCGAAGGCCACACGCCCCGTGCGGAGCGCGAGCGAGTACTTCGAGTCGTTGCCGGAGCGCTTCACGTCGAGCGCGGCGAGCGGCGTCGATGCCGTGTTCCAATGGGAGCTGGGAGGCGAGGGCGGTCGCGTTTTCCACGCACACGTGAAGGGCGGCGCGCTCTCGGTGCAGCCGGGCCCGCACGCGAAGCCGAACGTCACCCTCGTGATGCCCGCGGACGACTACGTGCGCGTGGTGAATGGCGAGATCGACGGCATGCGCGCCTTCACGAGCGGCCGCGGCAAGGTGCGCGGCAGCATCCCGCTCGCGATGAAGATGCGAACGCTGTTTCCCGCCTAGCGCTTCGTCTTCGTCTTCGTCTTGGTCTTCGCGGGCGGGCGGCCGGCCCCCGACCAGAAGAGATCGGTCACGGCGTCGAGCACGCTGACGAGCGGCATCACCGGGTTGCCGTACCAGGCCAGCATGCCGCCGAGCGTGTTGCCCAGATAAACGTCACCGAGGATCTCGGCGGGCACGCGCGTGCCGATCTCGCCGCGCGCCGCGGCCTCGCGGAAGCGCTCCGAGAGCGTCGAGCGCAGCGGCGTCGCGTCGCGATCGTGCATCGTGAGCGCGGTGAAACGGAGCGCGACTGCGACGAGCTCCGGCAAGAGCTTCGGGTCCGGCTCCCAGATCGACGCGAGCGCGCGATTCAGGACCGCGAGCACCGAGTCGATCGGCGCGTCCTTCGCCATCGCGTCGATCTGCCCGCAGATGATCTGTTCCGTCTCGCGCATCCGCTCGAGCATCACGTGCTCTTTGGTCGGGAAGTGGAAGTAGAACGCGCCGCGGCTCACGCCGGCCGCCGTCGCGATGTCGTCCGTGCGGCACGGCCCCACGCCATCGCGCCGGAAGATCGCCAGCGCGGACTCGTAGATCCGCCGTCGTGTCTCGAGCCGCTGTTCCTGCCGTGTCGCCATCGCGGCCGTGATGCTGCCAGACCGCGGGCCCGACGTGTTAGACCTCGAGACCGCCATGGCGCGTCTGTCCGAGCACCTGAGCCCAGCCGTCCGAGGCCTCTCCACATCTCCCGCGATCGCGATGAACGAGCGCTGCGATCAGATGCGCGCGGCGGGCGTGGACGTCTACAAGCTCGCGCTCGGTCAGTCGCCGTTCCCGGTGCCCGAGCGAATCGTCGAGGCGCTGCGGGCGAACGCGGGACAGAAGGACTATCTGCCGGCCGAGGGCCTGCCCGCCCTGCGTCGCGCGGTCGCACGCTTCGTGGAGAAGCGCATCGGCATCGACCGCACGGAGGACGACGTGCTCGTCGGCCCCGGCAGCAAGGAGCTGCTCTTCCTGCTGCAGCTCGCGTTCGCGGGCGATCTCGTGGTGCCGACGCCGAGCTGGACCTCGTACGTGCCGCAAGCGCGCGTGCTCGGCCGCGAAGTCACGCTCGTGCCCGCGCGCGCCGAGAACGGCTTCATGGTCACCGCGGCCGCGCTCGATGCGGCGCTCAGCGGCCACTACGGCGGGCCGCGCATCCTCGTCCTCAACTATCCGAACAACCCCACGGGGCTCACGTACGGCGTCGACGAGCTGCGCGAGATCGCGAAGGTCGCGCGCACGCACGATCTGCTCGTGCTCTCGGACGAGATCTACGGCGAGCTGCACCACAAGGGTCAGCACGCCTCCATCGCGAAGCACTATCCCGAGGGGACGATCATCTCGGGCGGCATGAGCAAGTGGCTCGGCGCGGGCGGCTGGCGCCTCGGCACGTTCGTGTTCCCGCAGGAGCTCGGCAAGCTGCGGCGCGCGATGGCAGCGCTCGCGAGCGAGACGTTCACGTCGACCAGCGCTCCGATCTCGCACGCAGCGATCGTTGCGTTCGAAGGCGGCGAGGACATCGAACGCTATCTGACGCACGTGCGGCGCGTGCTCGCAGCAGTGGGGCGCCAGACGGCGCGTCGGCTCACCGCGCTCGGCCTCGCGTGCGCGCAGCCCGTCGGCGGCTTCCACGTGTTCGTCGACTTCGGCCCGCGCGCCGAGAAGCTGCGTGCGCGCGGCATCACCACGAGCACAATGCTGGTCGAGCGACTGCTGGAGAAGACAGGCGTCGCGCTCCTGCCGGGATCGGCCTTCGCGCGCCCGGACGAAGAGCTCACTGCGCGCCTCAGCTACGTCGACTTCGACGGAACCAAGGCGCTCGCCGCGGTGCAGGTGATCCCGAAGGAGCAACCGCTCGACGAGACGTTCCTGCGCCGTCAGGCACCTCGCATCCTCGCGGCAGTGGATGCGATCGGGAAATGGATCGAATAGTCGCGTCCGGAGCCCACCGCGTTTCGCGAGGTCGCGGCGTCACGGGCCTTGCACGAGGAAAGAGCGCTCGCGCACGAGCGTCGCAGGATCGGGGCCCGTGCCCGTTCCGGGCTCGAGATACGCGCGGAACGCGAGCGTGAGCGGCGCCGTGAGCGCGGCACCGGTCGGGCAGGCGGTCGTCGGCACCTCCAGGCAGTGCGAGTCGCCCGTGCAGTCGCGCGCGATGCGCCACGCGAAGAGGCTCGCGGCATCGGGGTCGCCCGGGAGCCACACGCTCGCGCTGCCCGCCCACTCGTGGCTCGTCACGGACACGAGCCCTGCGAGGTGCTCGACGGAGTAGACGCTCGCGTTCGCGTAGGTCGCTTTGCCCGTCGCCGCGTGATCTACGCCGAGCACCCACACGGAATCGCGCGCGCCGAGCGTGAAGACCCCGGTGTGCGGATAGATCGTGTCGCGGTTGTCGCCCGCGCACGACGTGAGGCCCGCGATGCACATCGCCGGATCGACGTCACCTTCGGTCACCGTGAAGTCGCGGATGGAATGACCCGCGGCGCTCGCGCGGATGGCGGCCTCGAGCCGATCGAGCGCCGCGCTCAGCGTCGCGCTCTCGGTCGACGTTCCCTTCGCCCGTGCGGTGGGCGACGGAAGCGGATCGCTCGATGCCGTGCGCGGCGTGACGCGCAGGACCGTCACGCCCGGGCTCGCGACCCACGCCTGACCCGCGGTGTGATCGACCGGCAACGCGTAGCGGAACAGGAGCCCGAGCTCGTCGTCGTTCGCGTCGAGCCCGAAGCGGACGACGCTCGCATCGAACGTGATCGTGCTCAGCGCGCTCGGCGAGATGCCCGCGGCCTCGAGCGCGGTGCGTACGCTGGTGTCGGTCGTGTGATCGCCCGTCGCGACCACGGCGAAGGGCGACGAGAAGGCCGTCGCGCCGTCGACGTGGATCACGGCGTCGTTCAGCGTCTCGCCCAGGCTCGCGAACACCGACGTCTGCACGCCCGCGGTGTTCGCGCGGCTCATCAGATAAGGCGTGAGGCCGAAGTACGCGGCGGGCGGCGGCGTGGTGCCGACGAGGACGATCGCCTCGTCTTCGCGCAGTCGATACGACCCAGCGGTGCCGTCGGCGCGCTCGATCGTGTTGGCCACGGTCTGTCCGGGACCACGCGGCGCGTAGACGGCGAGGTACGGGCTCGTCGGGTTGTTGCCCGAGCAAGAACGGCCGGTGTCGCAGCAGCCCGCGAGATCGATCGCTTCGAACGTGGCGGTCTGCACGTCGAAGCCGGCGGCGCTCAGCGCGCCCGCCAGGCTACCGGCATCGGGGGCCGGGCTCGTGTCGATCGGAATTGCGGCCTCGACCGAGGCATCGACGCTCGCGGCGTCATCGGGCGCCATCGGCGCGGCAGAACAGCCCACGACCAGGAGCACGGCCAACCATCGCATCCATCGACGATGCACCGATGCCGGCGTCGCGCCAATGGCGGACACGAATCGTCCACGACTTCAGGCTCAGAACGGCGTGGGCGCCACGTTGTTCAGATGCACCGCGGCCGGGGTGATCGACGCGATCTCGGCGCCCGTCAGGCCGCTCGCGACCCACGTGTAGAGAACGGTGGTGCGCTCGTCGACGTAGCGCGCCGCCGGGCGGCGACGGTCACGCTCGGCGAACACCGGCACCGTCGTCTGATCGAAGTGGATGCCGTCGCCGCTGCCCAGCATCGCGATGAGCACGGTGCCGTTGCTGCGGACGGACTCGTAGTAGATGCGAACGACGTGGCGTCCGGCGGGCGTGAGCACCGAGATCGCACCGGGATTGCCGACGAAGCGCTCGACGCCGTCGCGATCGTCGCGCGCATCGATCGGCATCGTGATGATCGTGCCTGCATCCGTGAGCGCGATGCCGTCCGTCGACGTCGCGATGTGCAGCTCGCCGCCGAGCTCGTAGTAGACGATCATCGCGGCCGGCGCGCCCTCGAGGCCCGTCGTCACGATGACGCTCGGTCGCCGCGGCGTTCCGTCGGCGCTCGTGGCGAGAATCGGCCCCGTGCCTTCGCGCGTCCAGGGTCCGTCGATCGACGATGCGCTCGCCACACCGATGCCGCCGGCGGCCGCGTAGTAGAGGAGGAAGCGGCCGTCGGCGCGCTGCACGATCCAGGGATCGGTGACGTAGCCACCCTCCCAGGTCTGGCTCGCCGAGAGCACCATCGTGCCGGCCGCGAAGCCCCACGCGTTGCCCATGGTGCTGCGGAAGATCTGGCGGCCCTGGAAGAGCGACCAGTCGACGTCGGCGGGCGCGATGGGGCCCCCATCGACGTTCGCATCGACGGCGGCGTCCGAAGAGACGTACGCGTCGGACGCGAGCGCGGCATCCACGCCCGCATCCGGCACGACTGCGGCGTCCACTCCTGCGTCGCTCGGCGGGAGGAACGTCGCGGCGGCGTAGAAGAGGTTGCCCTCGAAGGGCATCGCATCGTCGACGGCGAGACCGCCGGTCGTCAGCGTGATCCCCGCCGGCATGCTCCCGAGCATCGTCTCGGCCGTGCTCAGCGCGCGGAACTGTCCGGTGCCTCCGTGCGGGAGCGGGCCGGACGGCGAGGCGGGCGTGCCCAGCGTGCTGCATGCACAAAGCGTCAGTGCGATGAGCGATGCGCCGTGCCTCCTCATCGGAACGCGAGCTCCATCGTGAGGCCGCCCACGAACATCTGCCCACCCGCCACGAAGTCGCCCGTCGTGTCGACGAAGCTCGCTTTGCGCGTCGTGCGATCCGGCAGATACGCGTACTGAAGGTGCAGATCGAACGAGAGCGAGCCGTTGATGAGCGGTCGCAGATCGGTGAACGCCAGGCCCGCGCCCGCCGACCACACCCAGCGGTCGGTGTCGATCAGCGTCGTCATCCCGGTCTGATCCGGCACGGGCGTCTGCTCGTAGAAGAAGCCGCCGCGGATCCGCAGCGCGAGGTTCCGATCCTGGTAGGCGAGGCCCTCGGCGCCGACGCGGGGCACGAAGCGATCGGAGAAGTTGGCCGCGATGGGCCGCGTCCCGGCGATGCTGGAAGGAATCCGGATCGTGTTCCGCAGCGAGTCGGGCAGATCGATCTGGAGTGTGATGTTGCTCGTGCCGATCGGGCTGACGTACGCGCTCCAGTTCACCCAGGTGACTTCGGCGTTCAGGCGGAACTCGGGCGTGATCTGCCACGAACCTCCGAGCGAGATCTGCTGCGGCACGTACGCGTTCACCGACTCCGTGAAGAGGTCGAAGTAGCCGCGGAACGGCGTGCCGAAGCCGGAGAGCTGCGCGTCGTGCGAGCAGCCCGGGTTGGACGCCGCACATCCGACCTCGGCGGTCAGCACGCTGTCGAGCAGGAACTGGCCTCGATACACGAGACCGAAGCTGAGCTCGGGCAGCGGAATGATCTGGATGCCGGCCTGCGGGTACCGGATCGTCGTCAGGTTCGCGAGCAGCGACGAGTCGAGATGCGAGTCCGCTGGACGCGCGATGTCGAGATCTCCGCGCAACGTGAGCGCGTTGTTCGAGAGAGAGAGGAACGAGATGCCGCCGCCGATGAGCAGCCACTCGACGGGACGGATCGCGAGATGCGCAGCGATGAACGCGCGATGACCGCGATTGTCGTAGAGCTCCCAACGCGGCTGCGCGTGCGGCAGCGAGCGTGTGCGCGACACGGCGTCGTCGGGAAGGTGCACGGCGAGGCCGAACGCGAATCGGAAGTCGCCGATGCGCCCCGGCACGACGAGGCCCATCACCGCGCCGTGCAGCGGATCGACGTTCGACGAGATGCCGTTGACGTTCAGATCGTGCACCGCGCCGTACCAGCCCAGCGAGATGCGCATCGCGCTGCCGCGCACGAGGCCTGCGGGGTTGTAGTAGTTGGCCGAGAAGTCCTCGACGTCGGCCGCGACCGCGCCGCCCATCGCGATGCTGCGCGAGCCCATGCCGTACGTATCCATCGGCTGGGCATGCGCCAACGACGCGAGCGCGAGCGTGAGCGTGAGCGTGAGGAGTCCTGTACGCATCAGAACTCCAATCCCATCATCCAGCCGCCGACGACGATGTAGCCGCTGCTGGTCATGCCGGGCGGCGCGCCCGTCGCGGGTGGAGGCGTGGTCGCCGTGGCGGTGATGGAGTACGTGCGATCGGTCATCGCGTGCAGCTGACCCCAGAGGTCGAGGTGCAGCTGCTCGCCGCCCGAGAAGTGATAGGTGAGCCCGAAGCCTGCCGTCAGGATGTGGCGGTCGTTGTCGATGATGCGCAGCGGCGCCGCGACGAGCGCGCCCATCACTTCCTCGTTCGTGCCGTTGGCGTTGCGCTGCGGCCCGAAGAACGCGCCCGGGCTCGGCGAGAGCTCGAGCGCGTAGCCACCACGCAGCGCGAGATCGACGTTGCCCGCGTGGATCGTTCCTTCGATCGCGACGCGAGGAGAGATCGTGTCGTGGAACTGCGGCGCCGGCGGCAGGAACGACCCGTCGCTCGTCGGATGATACGGCCCCGGATAGAAGCTCCAGAGCCGGTACGTCGCGTTGAGCACGAGGCGGATGTTCGTATCCGGACGCCAGTAGCCTTCGACGGCCGCCTGCGCCGGGTCGTACTGGACGAGCGCGCCGATGGTGAGCGTCGGAAGCATGACCGGCAGGTCGTTGACCTGGATGCGCAGGTTCATCTCCGAGCGCACCTCGTGGCGGTACACGATGCCGACACCCCAGTCCGGCTGATCGAGCGCGAGACCGGCGATGGGCGAGAACGAGGCGAGAAGCTGCGCGTCGACCACGGACTGGAACGCGTGCGTGTCGTCGAGCTCGACGGTGATCGCGCCCGCGAGGTTCGCCATCGCGGAGATCGCGATGCCTGCGTGCAGGCCCGGCACCAGATCGTTCAGGTCGATGCCGAGCCCGACGTTGATGGCGAGCGACTGCGCGCGGTCGACGACCGTCCACTGCGGCAGCTCCGCGAAGCCCACCTGACCGCGCAAGAGGACGTTCGCTGGCGTGTAGAACCCCGCCGCGAGCACGAGCCGATCCTGCAGGATGTCTCCGAACGGAAGCGGGAGCGCGAACCCGATCGTCAGTCCGCGGGGCGCCTCGGCGGGGAAGCGCTGCCCGTCGATCGAGAGCTGGTACGTGCCGCCACCGAGCCCGATGTCGATCTGGCGCCGATGCACGCGCGCGAGGCCCGCCGGGTTCGTGTAGACCGCCTCCCAGTTGTCGGACCACGAGACACCCGTCATGCCCATGGCGGGCGATCGGGCGCCGAGACCGAACAGGTCTTGCGGCGTCGCATGCGCGGGCGAGGCCCCGACGAAAGCGACGAGCGCGATCACGAACAGGAGTGCTGCGCAACGCGCAGCCGACGCAATTGCGGCGGCCCGGCCTGGCCGCGCACTCCTGGCGATCACGACGAACGCAATAGCCCTCTGGCCCACGACGCGCGACTCTACACGAGGGGCCTGCGCGACGGATGTCAGAACGAACGCGGAGGCGAGGCTCCGTGTCCGAACCGTGATCGACGACGGAAGGGCCGGCGGTTCCGTGGGCGACCGCGGCGATCCGCGAAGCTACGATCGCGTAATCGCGCCCGTCAGTCGATCGATCGGCGCGCCGAGCAGCCGCCGCACCGTGGTGACCGTCGCGCATACGCGGTCGCTCGCGAGCACGCGGTGATCGCAGACGAGATGTCCGGCGGCGGTCGTGCCGCGCGCGATCGTCTCGACGCGCACGCGCTCGCCGCCCGTGACGCCGCTCTTGAAGGTCGCTTCTTCCGCCACCGGCACGAGCGCGATGGGCGCGACGCCGGCGGTGGCCATGGCGCGCGAGATCGCCTCGTCGGCCCAGTCGACGTACGCGGGATGGTTCGCGTGATCGAGCGGATCCATCCACGTGTAGAACGCATCCAGCTCGAAGACGTGCGGAGCGTGCTCGGCGAGCGGCGCCGTGATCACGGGCAGCTCCGGGACGACGTCGTCGCTCGGCGAGCCCTCGGGCGTGAACGCATCGAGCAGAGCGCGGCTCCCGCGAGCGGGCTCCAGCGTCGCTCCGTTCGCGGCGACGTGAACCCACTCTTGTCGTGCGGCGGCGAGCGGCCCGTTCGTGCCCGTGATGCGCACTTCGCGCGTCGAGAACATCTCGCGGCGCATGCGCGAGACCCACGTGGTGCCGGACAAGCGCTCGCCGTAGAGCGCTTCGCGTGCGTGCACGACGGTCATCGAGCGGACGATGAACGCGACGTTCTCGTCGCGATAGCGCGAGGGCGGCCAGCCGGCAGCAGTGGAGGCCTCGACCGCGACTTCCTGGAACGCGCGCCACACGTCGCCCGCGCGTGCGGCATCGCGCGCGGAGAACGCGTGACGAGGAAGGTGGACGGACGACTCGATCACGCGCGCGAGGTAGCACGCTGGTCTCGGCGACGCTTCTGGCGAACACTCTGCGCATGCGAAGAGCTCGAGTGCTGATCGTGCTGATGTGCGTCGCGTGTGGATCGACGCCGCCGCCCTCGTCTTCTTCTCCGCCGCCGCCGAGCTCGGTCGCCATGCCCCCTACGAGCGAAGCACCGCCTGCGAGCACGGCGACGGCTGCTCCGACCACCGCACCGTACGAGCTGCACGAGTGGGGCGTCGTCGACGTCGATGCGACGGGCGCCGTCGAGATCTCCGCGGGCGCCGGCCAGCCGCAGCGTCCCATGTCGGTCCGCAAGCCGGTCGTGTACGCGCATCTGCTCGAGGGCGCGACCGAGACGACGTTCGGCCTGCGCGTCACGCTCGGCGCCGGCACCTTCGTCGAGCACGCGCCGACCACGACGATCACCGGCACCACGCTCGAGTGGCCGCGCGTGATTGCGCACGCGGCGCATTGCACACCGGGCGAGCGCGAGGTGACGGACGCGACGTCGGCGCGCCGCGGCGCGCGAATGTCTTGCGGCACCAGCGACGGCATCTGCGAGATCACCGAGCTGCCGCGCTACGACGCTCCTTCGTCCGCGTGCCTCGACGTCGACGGCGCGCAGGTCGGCTTGCTCTTCTATCGCGCGCAGGTGCCGAGCGTGACGCTTCCGATCGCGGTGCAGCGAGCGACGGATCTGACGCTCACGGTGAGCGCGACGTCGGCGCTCGCGGGCACTCCCGGAGGCCTCATCCGGCTCTCGACGGCGATGAGCGGGCCGTGGCCGCAGGGCCGAATCGTCGTCTCGCGCGCAGCGTTCCCGGCGTCGGGCGCGTCGGTCACGATGCCGGTCGGCACCGAGGTGATCACGCGCGCAGCGGGCATCGCCGAGCTCGGTCACGCCATCCAGACGCTCGGTCTGACGGACGACGAGGCGAGCGCGTTCATGGCGGGCTGGGCCGACGAGCTCTTCGGCTCGGAGGCCGGCGCGCGCGATCAGCTGGGCGTCGTGCGCCACCAGGACGTGCTGCTCTTCTTCCTGCCGGCTTCGGCGATCGATCCGATCGCGCGGCTCCAGGCGACACCCTCGCCGCGCGCGATCCACCGCGCCATCATGGTGCGCATCGATCTCGGCGCCGTCAGCACGGCCTGACCTCTATACTCCGCGCGCCGATGTCCCACGATCTCCACGAAGTCGAAGATCTCGTCGCCAAGGCCGCCGTTCTCCACGAAGCGCTGCCGTACATCCAGCGCTTCCACGGCAAGACGTTCGTCATCAAGTACGGCGGTCACGCGATGATCGATCCGGCCTTGCGCGACAGCTTCGCGCGCGACGTGACGCTGATGAAGCTCATCGGCATCCATCCGATCGTCGTGCACGGCGGCGGGCCGCAGATCGACGCGATGCTCGCGCAGATGGGGGTCGTGTCCGAGCGCATCGACGGGCTGCGCGTGACCGACGACAAGACGATGGACGTCGTGGAGATGGTGCTCGGCGGCCGCGTCGGCTCCGAGATCGTCGCGCTCATGTGCCGCGCGGGGGCGCATGCGGTCGGCCTGACCGGGAAGGCCGATGCGTTCCTCCGCGCCGAGAAGATCCCGCGCATGAAGACGAAGGCCGGGCGCGAGGTCGATCCAGGGCGCGTCGGCCGCATCGTGGAAGTGAAGACGCGCGTGCTCGATCAGCTCGTGGCCGGCGGCTTCATCCCGGTCATCGCGCCGATCGCGGTCGATGCCGACGGGCGCGCGCTGAACGTGAACGCCGACACCGTCGCAGGCGCGATCGCCGCCGCGACCAAGGCCGAGAAGCTGCTCTTGATGACGGATATCGAGGGCGTGCGCGGGTCCGACGGGAAGATCGCGTCGAGCATTTCGCAGGGCGACGTGCGCGCGCTGATCGATGCCGGCGTCATCAGTGGCGGCATGATCCCGAAGGTGCAGTGCGCGCTCGATGCGATCTCGGCCGGCGTCGGCAAGTGCCACGTCGTCGACGGCCGCGTGCAGCATGCGGCGCTGCTCGAGATCTTCACCGACCAAGGCATCGGCACCGAGATCGTCGCTTAGAGCGGGCGGCTCTCGACGATGCGGAAGAGACGCACGCGGCGATCCTCGGCCCACGTGTAGAGCGCGACGTCGTCGATGCGCGCGGCGACGCCATCGAGGCTCAGTCGGCTGGCCCAGGCCATCGCAGCCTCGCGGTCGGCGCGTCGCCCCACGCGAGCGATCGTCACGTGCGGAAGAGGAGGGCGCGTGTCTGGCGCGGTCCCCGCCGCGCGATGCATCTCGTCGCGCGACGCGCCGATGGCCGCAGAGAGCCCGCCGTCCTCGACGATCGCCGAGAGCGCCGACGCGCCGAGCGGGACCACGCGGCCGAGCGTGATCGCGCGTGCCGTCAGTGGAATCGCCGCGGCATCCCACGCGGCATGAGCGCGTCGCTCGTCGATGCCACCGAGGAACGCGATCGTGGCATGGAGATCCGCGCGATCGAAGAGACGCACGCCGGAGGGCGGCACCTCGAGCGCCAGCGAAGGCGCGCGCACACGGAACGCGACGAACCAGTTCGGCTTCACGTGCTCAAGGATGCAGGACGCGCAGCTCGATGCGCCGGTTCGCTTCGCGCCCCACCTCGGTCGCGTTGTCGGCGATCGGCCGAGACTCGCCGTAGCCGATCGCCGTGAGTCGATGCGCGCCGATGCCGCGGGCGATCAGCGCCATCCGCACTTGCTGCGCGACGCCGTCGGTGACGCGCAGGTTGAAGGCATCGCTGCCGCGCGAGTCCGTGTGCGCGCCGATCTCGATCGTCATCGTCGGCCGCTGACGCAGCAGCGCAGCGATCGCATCGAGGATCGGCGCATCGCTCGGCAGCAACGTTCCGCCGTGCGTCTCGAAGAGCAGAGGTGTCGAGAGCTCGACGCGCGAGCCGGCGACCCGGACGGTCGGGTCGGCCATCGCGACGGCCGGCAGGAGAAAGAGGAGAGCGCCGAGCGTGATCCGGAGAGCCACACGTCCACGTAGCTGCGAGCTAGACATTCGTGACCAGCCAGTGTGCGACGGATCGCGTCTCGACGGGCGGTGGTCGGCCTCGATGAGCGAAAAACCGAACAGTTGCGCGAAAAAGTGACCGACCCGAGAGAGCTGGGCGGGCTGGCGTCAGTCTGCGCGCGATAGAACGTCCTCGCTTCGATGGCGCTCACGATCTGCCACACAGGGGACTGGCACCTCGGGCACACGCTCTACCGGCGTGGCCGCGAGGAGGAGCACGCGCGTTTTCTCGCGTGGCTCGTCGATCAACTGGAGGCGCGCGCCGCCGATGCGCTCGTCGTCGCGGGGGACGTGTTCGACACCGGGAGCCCACCCGGAAGCGCGCTCGCGATGTTCTACGGGCTCTTGGCCGAGGTGCGTCGGCGCATGCCGGAGCTCGCCGTCGTGGTCATCGCGGGCAACCACGACTCACCCGCGCGTCTGGCCGCGCCCGACCCGGTGCTGCGCGGCCTCGGCGTTTCGATCGTCGGCAGCGTCTCGTACGAAGGCGGGGAGATCGCGCCCGAGCGCATGGTCGTCCCGATCGTGCGGCGGGCAGAGGTCGTCGGGCGCGTCGTCGCCGTACCGTTTCTGCGGGGCGCCGATCTCCCGGCTGCGGCCGAGGCGGGCACGGCCGAGGCTCATGCGCTGGGCGCACGGCGCGTGTACGACGCCGCGATCGCGCATGCGCGCGCGCAGGGGAGCGAACCGCTCGTCGTCACGGGTCACTTCGCGGCGGCGGGCGCCCGGATGTCGCGCGAGAGCGAGCGACTTCTCGCGATCGGGCTCGACGGGACACTGCCGATCGACGTGATCGATACGCGCGGGGTCGCATACGTGGCCCTCGGGCATCTGCATCTCGCGCAGCGTGTGCCGGCCGGGGCGGAGGCGCGCTACTCGGGCTCGCCCATCCCGCTCTCGTTCGCCGAGCGCGCGCTCGACCACGAGGTCCGGTTCGTGACGGTCGATCGCGGCGTGACCACGAGCGAGCCGGTTCGTGTCCCGCGGACCGTGCAGCTCGTGCGGTTGCCGGATGCGGGCTTGCTCGATCGGAGCGAGGTCGTCTCGATGCTGGAGGCGTTCCCGCTGCGCGCGGGCGACCCGAGCGAGTGGCCGTGGATCGAAGCGCGCGTCCGCGTGGCGCACGGTGAGCGCGATGCGCTCGAGCGGATCGAGACCGCGGCGGCCGACCGCGCCGTGCACCTGGTGCACGTCGTGCTCGAGCGACCCGACACGGTCCAAGACACCGTGAAGCTCGAGGCGGCGCGGACCGCGTCGCTCGACGTGGCCGACGTGCTCGTCGCCCGTTGGTCGGCGGAGCACGGCGCACCGCCGCCGAGCGAGGTGCTGGAGGCGCTCGCGGAAGCCACGGCGGAAGCACGCACGCGAATGGAACAGCGCCGCCAGCGCGGTGTGGAGATGGAGGCCGATCGATCTCTGTCGCGCGCGCCGGCGCTCGCGGCGCGGCGGTTGGATCTGGCACGTCAGGAGGGCGGCGAATGAGGATCCTCGCGATTCGCGGTGCGCGCCTCGCCAGTCTCGACGCGCCGTTCGAGGTCGATCTCTCGACCGAGCCGCTCCGCTCGGCGGGCGTGTTCGCGATCGTCGGGCCGACGGGCGCGGGCAAGAGCTCGCTGCTCGATGCGCTCTGCCTCGCGCTCTTCGACACGACGCCTCGTCTCGAGCGAACGCCGCGCCAGCGCATCGACGAAGAGGGCGACGACGATCTGTCCGGGCGTGACGCGCGCACGCTCGTCCGGCGAGGCGCCGCGGATGCGTTCGCGGAGGCCGACTTCGTGGGCGTCGACGGGGGCCGCTATCGCGCGCGCTGGTCGGTCGAGCGTGGCCGGACCGGGCGTCTGCGGGCGGCGCAGCTCTCCCTGCGCGACCTGACGACCGGTCGGAGCGTGTCGGGCACCAAGGGCGAGGTGCTCGCGGCGATCGAGGAGAAGCTCGGGCTCGGCCTGGCCGAGCTGCGACGCGCGGTGATCCTTCCGCAGGGTGAGGTCGCAGCGTTCCTCGATGCTCCGTCGGACGAGCGCGCGCTCTTGCTCGAGCGCCTCACGGGCGCCGAGATCTTCGCCGAGGTCTCGAAGGTCGTGCACACGCGCGCGTCCGATGCGCGGCGTGTCAGAGAGAACGTCGAGATCACGCGCGGAATGCTCTCGGTCCTGGACGACGCCGACGTGGCGCGCATCCAGGACGAGCTGATCGCGGTGCGCATCGATGGCGCGCGCGCCGAGGAGCGGACGGCTGCGCTCGTAGCGAGCCGAGACCAGCGTGTCGCGCTCGTCCGTCTGATCGCCGACGAGATCGATGCGCGAGACGCCTTGATGGAGCTGGAGCGTCAACGGGCGATCGCCGAGCTGGTCCGAGACGACGTCGTGCTCGCGGAGCGTGCCGAGCGCGTCGCGCTGGAGCTCGGCGAAGAAAGACAGACGGTCCAAGCGGAGCGCGAAGCGCTCGCCCGGTGCGAGCGCGAGACGCAGGTCCTGCGAGAGACGCGTGCATCGCTGGGGCCGCTCTTCGAGGTGGTCACGCGGACGTCCGAGGAGCGCGACGCTCACGAGCGCATGCAGCGCGCGTCACGCGAGGTGCTCGACCGCGAGCTCGATCAGGCGCGGGCCGCGATGGGTCGGGATACGTCCGCGTGGGCCGTCGAGCTGAGCGAGCTGCGGGCGCGCGAGCGCGCGTTGGTCGATCTCGTTCGACGGATCGATCGGCTTCGCGCGGCCGAGCTCGCCGAGCAACGCGCTCGGGAGGAGGGGCACCACGCGCGCGCGCTGGCGGAGACGAGCGCGTCGAGCGCGGAGAAGCTCGACACACGCGCGCTCGAGCTCGCGCTCGATGCCACCGCGCAGGCATCGCGGCTGGACGAGGCGCGGCGCACGCACGAGCAGCTCGTCGCGGCGCGCTCGCTGGAAACGCACCGCGCGCATCTCGTGGATGGCGAGGCATGCCCGCTCTGCGGGTCGATCGAGCATCCGCACGCGAGCTCGGCCGTCGCGCCGCTCGTGGATGCGTCCGAAGCCCGCCTGGCGACGATCCGATTGGCGCTCGAGCGGACGCGCGCGACGCTGGCCCGCGTGCAGACATCCGTGAAGGCGCTCAAGCGCGAGGCAGCGAGCGCCGATGCCCGCGCGCGCGCCGCCGTCGACGAAGCCTCGCGTGCGCGTCGAGATCGGGACGAGCTCGCGCGTGCGATCGAGCTGGCCGCCGCGCCGTTCGGACCGCCGCAGACACTCGATGCGCTCGAGCGGACGCTCGAGGCCGAGCGTCCGGCGATCGAGATCCGGATTCGCGCGCTCGATGTCGAGATGGGACGCGACCGCGCGGCTCGCGAGCGTGTCTCTCGGATGGAGCAAGCGGTGCGCACTGCCGCCGAGGTCGCGGCGCGCGAGCGAGAGGCGCTCGCGGCGCGTGTCGATGCCGCGATGCGGGCGCACGACCGCGCGCTCGAGCGAGCGACGGCGCTCTCGGAGAGCGTCACGCGTCACGAGGCGAGCGCGGCAGAGGCGAGCCGAGCGCTTGTCGCCGCGCGCGATGCCCTCGAGCGCGGGCTGACGCTCGCCGGGCTCGCGCGGGAAGACGTCGAGCGTGTGCTCGGCCCCGACCGAGAGCGCATTCGACGTGCGCGCGCCGAGCTCGCGCGTCTCGATCACGATCGTGCCTCCGCCAGAGCGCGCCTCGAAGAGCGAGAGATGCGCCGCGCGGCAGCAGAGGAGGTGCTGGCCGACGCGTCGGGCCCGATCGGCGAAGCGCTCGACCTCGCGATCGGCACGGCTCGCGCGGCGCGCGATGCCGCCCGACGACGCGAGGCCGCGCTGGAGGCCTCGCTCGCTCACGATCGAACCGTCCGCGGACGCGCCGCGGAGCTCGATCTCGCGCAAGAAGCCGCCGTCCGTGACGAGGCTCGCTGGTCGGGGCTCGACGCGCTGATCGGAGCCGCCGACGGCAAGCGATTCCGCGCGCACGCGCAGTCGATCACGCTCGAGCGATTGATCGGTTTCGCGAACGCCGAGCTCTCGCATCTCGCGCCACGCTTCTCGCTCGCTCGTGCGCCGCTCGCCGGAGATCTCGCGCTCTCGGTGATCGATCGCGAAGGCGGGCACGCGCGCCGCAGCGTGCAGAGCCTGTCGGGCGGCGAGAGCTTCCTCGTCTCGCTCGCCCTGGCGCTCGGTCTGGCGGCGATGACCGCGGCCGAAGGTGGGCGCGGCGCCCTGACGACGAGCTCGCTCTTCCTCGACGAGGGCCTCGGCGCGCTCGATCCGGCATCGCTCGAGATCGCGCTCGGCGCGCTCGAAGCGCTGCGCGCGAGCGGGCGGCAGATCGCGATCGTCACGCACGTTCCTCAGGTCGCGGAGCGATTCGCCGCGCGCGTCGAGGTCGTACCGCGTGGGGCAGGACGCAGCGAAGTGCGGATCCTGCACGGTTGATCTCGGTCGACACCTGCGCCGCCAGTCCGAATACGCGAGGTAGGTTCAGGTGAGCCTGGTGCCTGAGCGCTTGGGTCTGCATACTCGACTCATGCCTCATCGGGACGATCGGGAAGCGTTGGACGCGAAGCTCGAAGCCCAGAGCCGAGAGCTCGCAGAGACCAAAGAAGAGCTCGAGCGATTGCGCGCGGCGAACCTCCGCAAAGCGAGCGAGCTCGAGCGCATGCGCGTGGCGAGCGATGGTCCGGGCCGGACCGGAATGTCGGAAGGGATCCGGCGTCAGGTCGGCGTGCTCGTCGTGGCGACGAGCGTGCTCGTCGGCGGGCTCTCGTTCTCCGCGATCCACCTCGCGGCGCGCGCGCATCACGCGGGCTGCGGCCGCATGGCGGCGCACACGATCACGACGATGCCGCTCCACGCGGTGTTCCCCGCGGCGATCGCGCGCTCGGCGGGCCTCACGTCGCACGAGGCCGGCGAAGCCTGCCGTGTCGACGTCACGTTCCAGGCGGACGAGCGCGCGCACGCGCATGCCATCTCGGCGCTCTCGGTCACGTGCGGTGACGAGACGCTCTACGCGCCGAGCAGCGCCCAGCTCGCCGACGCGTACGGCGTCGCATGGCCGAGCGAGACCGACGGCCACGTACGCTACGAGCTCGCGCTCGTCTCGGGCGCCTCGCGTCTCGAGTCGTGGGACGGCCGCGCCGTGATCGCGACGCCTGGCTCGCGGATCGATCTCACGATGGCGCCGCTGAGCGACGAGACCGCGCTGGCGATGCCGACGTTCGGCTCGGGCGAGCGCGTCATGGTCCGCGCGGGCCATGTCGCGACGTCGACGACGATGCTCGAGGGCACCGAGTGCGTGGTCGCGCGCCGTCCGGCGATCGTCGAGGGCTACGCGAATCGTGTCGTGGTGCGTTGTGGCGAGCACACGCTCTACGGCGCCGACGGCACGGGCTACACGTACCCGAACGACGATGCACGCCTGGTGATCGATGCCGACGGCTCGAGCATCGACGGCGATGCGGCGCTCACGCTCGATCTCGTCCGCGGTGCCGTGCATCTCGAGGACGGTGTCGGCCTGCAGCAGGTGAGCGTCGACATCACGCTCGATCCCACGGGCCCGACCACCGAGATCTGAACGGAACGCCTCGCCGCTCCGGTCCCGTCCGGGTCCTGCGTGGCGAGCGCTGTCGTTGGCGATTCCAGAGATCGTCTCGCCGCCCCATCCGTCGGATGGGCGGTGCGGACTGCTCTTCTCGTCGCTTTCTTCCTGTCGGCGCTGCCGGCGAGCGCCTCGGCCCAGGCCTCGCGCACGGCTCACGTGCTCTCCCTCGCGGCGGAGACGCCAGCCGTCGTCGTGGCGCGAGATCGCGTGTTCACGCCCGCCGACCCCACGGGCGTGCTCTCCGCATGCGCGGGAAACCGATGCGCGCCGGTCCGGTCCTCCGAGATCTGCAACGTGCCTCGCTGCCCCGGCGCGGGCTACGTGCTCGCTCTCGAGTCGCCCATCTCCGACGCCTCCGACTTTCCGACCGACCGTGACGGGTTCAATCACGCGATGGACGTGCTGCGTCAGGATCCGGCGCTCGCCGCGATCGCCTGGTCGTTCGGTGCGCATCCCGATCCGGGCTACGGCGGGGGCGGCTCGTCCCTCAGCTTCATCGGCCCTTCGCACTGGCTCTGGGAGCTCGGCGCGTATGGCATCGGCGGCGTCGTCGGCTCGAACGGCGTCGGCTTCGCCGGCGGCGAGCTGAGCGTCGGCTTCCGCTACGTGTGGTCGCCGCGCGGCGACGACGAGATGCTCGCGCTCTTCTTCGGCGACAGCGTCGGCATCGATCTGCGGACGCGCGTCGTCGACTTCATGCCCGTGCAGGGCGGCGAGACGTGGGGCCTCACGGTCGGTCTCGCGCCGGCGATGGCCTATGCGAGCCGCGACGCGATCTTCCGCATACCCACGCTCTACAGCTGCCTCGTGCCCGAGGCCGGCCTGGCCCTGCGCCAGAACGGCGACGCCGCCGCGTACATCGGCTGGTCGCTCCCGGTCGCGTTCCTGATCACCCGCGAGCTCGGCATCGAAGCGCGCGCCAGCGTGCTCCTGATCGACGACTGGCTGCCGGGCGACGACGTGGAAGCGCTCGTCAGCTTCGGCCTCGGCCTCATCGGGCGTTGAGACGGACGACGCCCGCATCGATGGGACGATCGAGCGCGCGACGCGTGGCCTCGCGCGCGAGCGACATCGCTTCGACGCCCGCTTCGAGCTTCGTCGGCCCCGACCGCGGCAAGCCGTCGAGCACGAGCGCGACGCGCGAGGGCCCGGTCGGCACCGGAACGCTCGTGCGCCATGGAGACTTCGACGAGAGATGATGCACGAGCTGGCGCGGCAGCCGAGCGCCTTCGATGCCGGGCCGATCACGGATGCCGCCGTCGAGCAGCCATCGTCCGTCGTGTCGCACCGGATGAAAGAGCAGCGGAACGGCGCACGACGCGACGACGGCCGGCGCGATCTCTCCGCGCGTGACGACGTACGTCGCGCGCAGCAGGACGTCGAACGTCGAGATCGCCAGCGGCGCGCGGCACTCCTCGAAACGGACGACCGGCATCATCGCCTCGAGCCGCGCGCGGAACAGGCCGCCGCGCAAGAGACCGAGGCCGAGCGAGGGATCCCAGAAGTCCTCGCGCCGCAGCGTGCGCAGCGTCTCGATCAACGCGCCGGTCTCGAGCCCCGAGGCCCAGGACGCCGCCACGAGCGCGCCCGCCGACGAGCCACAAGCGCCGCTCGGCACGAGCCCTTCAGCGAGGAGCGCGTCGAGCATTCCCGCGTGCGCGTAGAAGCCGAAGAACCCGGACGTCATCGCGAGCTCGAACGGCTCGGCCGCGAGCCAATCACGCAGGCGCATCGACGTGTGCTCTAGTTGAACGCAGTGCTCTAGTTGAAAGTATTCGGGTCGGGCTCGTCGACGCGCACGAGGATCACGCTGACGTTGTCCTTGCCGCCGCGCGAGTTCGCCTCGCGGATGAGCTCGTCGACCGCCGCCTGGATCGAGCGCGCGCCGTAGATGATCTCGCAGATCTTCTCGTCGGGGACCATCTTGAAGAGGCCATCCGAGCAGAGCACGTAGTGATCGCCCTCGCGCGGCTCGTCGATCGAGAGGTCGACCTCGACGTCGTCGAACACGCCGACCGCGCGGCTGAGCTTCGCGGCGCTCGGGCCGGTGACGCCCGCGGCGCCGAGCGTGTGGTCCGTCGTGAGCTGGTGCAGCTGTCCGTCGCGCAGGCGGTAGACGCGGCTGTCGCCCACGTGCGCGATGTAGACGCGCTTGCGATTCGGTGCGAAGCGCGCGGCGACGAGCGTGGTGCCCATGCCCTGCTGGTGCTCGTTCTCGCGCGCCTGGTTCAAGATGGCGCTGTTCGCGCTCTGGATCGCGCGCACGAGCTCGTCGCCGCGCCGCGGAAGGCCAGCGATCGGCGCGCCCCCGAAGTGATCGTGCTCGAACGACGTCTTGAGCACGTCGACCGCCATCTGGCTCGCGACCTCGCCTGCGGCGTAGCCGCCCATGCCGTCGGCGATCGCGAAGAGCGAGTGCGCGGGCAACACGACGTATGCGTCCTCGTTGTGCTTGCGCTTCTTGCCCTGATCGGTGCCGCCGACGGCCGACACCAGGATGCGCGCGACGGGCCCGGTGGGGTCGTCGTCGACGACCTCGGCGTCGCCGGTCTCCATGGCGATGTCGATCTCCGTGCTCTGGGTCGTCATCGAGACGCGTGAGCGTCCGGACTTCGCATCCGACGCCATCGTCGTGCCGCCGTCGTCGGTCGGATCGTTGGCATCGCGCACGTTGCCCGGGGGGCGGGACGCAGGTGCCGCGGCCGCCGGCGGCGCTGCTTCCGGAGAAGGCGCGCCGGACGATGGAGTCGTGGACGGGCCCATCGCTGGCGGAGCCGTGCGCGGCTTCACCATTCCTGCGACGAGCAGCGCTATCGCGAGCGCCGCGAGGCCCAAGACGAACCAGAACATCGTTCGACGCAAGCGTATCTCAAAGTTCGCCCCCGCGCGCGACGGTTTCTTGCGCCCAGGGTCGCCAAGCACAAAGCTTCGTCGATGAGCGCCGACGTCAGTGGCCGGAAGACGGCCGAGGCCACGCCGAACGCGCGTGCCGAGACGGTCATGCCGCTCGTCGTGAGGCGCGACGGAAGCGATCCCCCTCCGGCGCTGAGCTCCAGCCGTGGCCGCCACTCGACGCTCGCGTCGATCGAGCTCTCGGGCCTCTTCGCCACGTCGCCGGACGCGCTGCGCCGCCGCCTGCTCGGCCCGTGGTCGGAAGGTCTGCGCCAGTACCTCGCGCTCCGGCTAGGCGACGTGGGCACGGCCGAAGAAGCGCTCCGCGAGCTGCGCCGCCTCGTGACCGCGGCTCCGACGTCCGAGCTCGTGCTCGATCCGGGCGTACGCCTTCTCCGTGTCCTTGCCGCGTGGGCC